>DASTAE010000218.1:0-3269 GCA_035712985.1 Actinospica sp. | reverse complement strand
ACTCGCCGAACCGATCATGGACCGGGTCCGCGAGCGGATCCGGCGGACCCCGGGGGCCTACCGCATGCTGCTCTGCGAGCCGCATCTGGAGCCGTTGTACGCGCGCCGGGGCTACCGCCCGGTCGAGGATCCCGTGTGGGTCGACCAGAGCGACGGCCCGGTGCTCTGGCCGCTGCGCGCGATGTGGGCGCCGCTCACCTCCTCGGCCGGATGGCCGGCGGGCGTCGTGCGCATCCAGGGCCTTCCGTTCTGAGGCGGTCCTCGGAGCGCTCGGCACGCGTCCCCACCGGGCTGGGGCGTAAACGCCGTATCAGGGCGTGACGTCGGCGGGCAGGATCGTGAATGCGCCGCCCTGCAGCGGTGTGACCGCGCGGAAGCGCCGCTGGTCGAAGGTGAGGATGCGCGTTGTTCGGTGGCGGTCGGCGAGGATGGCGAGGGAGCAGCCCGCAAGGCCGAGACCGAGATCGGCGTAATGGGAGTCGAGTTCCAGAGCAGGGCCGTAGTCATCGCGTTCGAGTGGGGAGACCCTGAACCGCCCGGAGGCGAGATCCGCCAGGAAGGCGCGGCGCGCCGATCTGCCGAACCGTTAGCCGAGGAGATAGTCGATCTCCGCCGTGACCGGCGCGGGGATGAACAGCTCGCCGACTTCGGCCTGGAGCACGGCGAGGATGTCGTTGCGCAGCGGGTCAGCCGCGTCGGCGAGCGCCACGACGGGGGCGGCGTCGATGAGCAGCGTCAAGCGCCGAACCCGTCGAACAATGCCGCTTCCAGGATCTGCGAGATCGGACGGGGGTCCTGATCGATGCGGGCAAAGCCCGCAGCAACCTCGAACTCGCGGTCGCCGACCGCTGGTGGTTCATAGGCTGCGACAGCGTCCCTCAAAATCTCGGCCTGAGAACGGCCCTCGCGGACCGCCAGACGGGCGAGTCGGTCCGCCTGTGCGTCGTCGAGGTAGACACTTGTCTTCCGCATCGAGCGCGAGTGTAGGGCATCACGTAGGGCATCCGCTGCGCAGCTCCCGATACGCTGGGCCGATGACCCTTTCTCCAGGCGATCCCGCACCTGACTTCACACTCCCCGACCAGCACGGGGAGCCCGTGAGCCTGTCCAGCTTCAGCGGCAGGACCGTCGTCCTCTACTTCTATCCAAAAGCGGACACGCCGGGCTGCACCACGCAGGCCTGTGGCGTGCGCGACCACCGACCCGATTACGAGGCCGCCGACGCGGTGGTGCTCGGCGTCTCGCCGGACGCCCCAACAAAGATCGCCCGGTTCGACGAGAAGTACTCGCTCGGCTTCCCCCTGCTCGGCGACGAGGACCATGCGGTCGCGGAGGCGTATGGGGTGTGGGTGAAGAAGTCGATGTACGGAAAGACATATTGGGGTGTGCAACGGACGACGTACATAATCGGCCCGGATGGCAAGGTCGCGCACGTCATCCCGAAGGTCAAGCCGGGGACGCACGACGACGAGGTGCTGGCGGCCCTCAGCGAGCTGAGCGCTGCCTGAGCAGCTCGGCCCACGTGCCGCCGGTGCGGACGCCGCACCTGCCCACCGGCTAGCCGCTCTGCTGGACGACGCCGCCCGGGGGCGGTTCCCGCCGCCCGACGGCCGAGTCGAGGTTCTCCCGCCGCCACCGGGCCCCGCGATGGCCGTCGTCGGGTTCTCGGGGCACTTCGTCGTGGCCTCAGACGCGCCGGAGGACGGGGTGCGGGACCAGCTTCCGGACGGCGACTTCCTGGCCCCGCTTGGCCCGCGCTTCCTGGCCGCTCTAGGGCGCCGCCTCGGCCGGCGAGTCGACGGCGTGGACATGCTGCTTGCCGCCCCTGGCCTCTCGGGCTCGGCGTCGGCAGGTGAGGTGGAGCTGGCCGACCACGCGCGCGTGCTCCGCGCCGAGGCCCACCGGGAGGAAGTCCGGGCCTTCGAGACGGCCGAGGGCGCGGCCACCCTCGTGCTCGGCCGCGGCCTCGCGCGGCGCTGGGAGGTTGCGGTGGAGGTGGTCCCTGAGGTTCGCGGCCGCGTCATTGCACGCGACGCACTCATCGACGCACGCCGGCTGGTCGGGTCGTCCGCCGTCCTGTTCGCGCAGACCGCGCCGGCCAACGCGGCGTCGGTGCGGGCGCTTCTGGCGGCGGGCTTCCAACCTGTCGGGGCCGAAGTCTTGTTCTTCAGAGGTCGTCCGCCGAGCGAGTAGTTCCGCTGGTTCTCGCGGTAGCGTCTGCCGGGTGCCGGACTGGAGAGATGACCGCATTGGCGCTGCGCATCGCGGCGAGAACCCGATGGTTATGGCGCAGATGCGGAGTGGTTTCGCGGTCATCGGCGACACTCAGCACCTGCCGGGCTATTCAGTGTTGCTCTGCGAAGACCCGGCGACCGACCACCTCACCGACCTGGACTGGCCACGGCGGACGGCGTTCCTGTTCGACCTGGCGCTCCTGGGCGAGGCGGTCGAGACCGTATGCCGAGACGACGGGCTGCGCCGCATCAACTACGAGGTGCTGGGGAACTCGATGGCGGTACTCCACGGCCACGTCCATGCCCGCTACGAGTGGGAGCCTGCCAACCGCGTCGGCGGCCCGGTATGGCGGTATGAGCCCGCCGAGCGGTACGCGGAGCGCAACCAGTACCGCGACGAGACGCACGGCGCCCTGCGCGCAGCTATCACGCAGGAGCTTGAGCGGCTGATGGGCGCCGCATATTGAGCCGGCCCGGCAGTTCGCTTGGCAGCGGCCGGCGTGGTCAGCCCGACGCTGACGGAAGCGTCAAGTCCTCCGGTTGGATGGGCCGTAGACCGCCTCGGGTGACGGCGCAGATGAATGGACCATCGTTCTGCGCCGCAGTCTGGGAGATGTCGGCCCATCGGCGTACGAGTAGCTCCAGCGTGTCCCAGCGACTCAGATTGCCGGCAGAGGTCAGCACGAACAGTCGCACGCCGCTGTCCATGACCGCCCGCAGTTCGGCCGGGCGGCGCCGGATGCCCTTGTCGCGGGAGAGCACCACCCACCCCTGTGCGCCCGCGAGAGGCAGCCAATCCTTGTCCTTCGTGTTCGGCGCGGGCGCGCCGGGCTCGCCGGGGTGCGTCACATCGTTGCGGCATCCCGCGATGGCCCGTCGGACAGCGACCGGGACGTCAGCGTCGATGTAGAAGGTCAAGCCGCCCGTCGGTGCTGCCAACGGACGGCCTCCCGCACGTCCTCAATCGGAAGCTCCCACGCTTCGGCCGCCGCCGCTTCACCTTCGGCATCGGCGGTCTCGGCGATGACCTCCGCA
>DASTAE010000217.1:0-21155 GCA_035712985.1 Actinospica sp. | reverse complement strand
GTCGGCACGGCCTCGAGGTCGCGCACGTCGAGGGCGCTGGAGGTCAGCGCCGCGATCACCGCGCGCTTGAGGGCGCGCGCCGCGCGGGAGCCGTCGCGCGCGCAGGTGACGGTGTCGCCCTTCTTCAGCGTGGTGGCGTAGGCCCCCGCGAGCCGGACCGCGAGCTCGGGGGTGATCTCCACGTTCATCACGCCGCTGATGCCGCGCGGGCCGAACAGCGAGCGGGAGCTGCGCTGCTCCCAGATGACGTCGCTGTGCACGACCGCGCCGGCCTCGACGGTCTTGAAGGGGTAGACCCGCACGCCGCCGGTGAGGACCGACTCCTCCTCGATCAGGCACTCGTCGCCGACCACGACGCCGTCCTCGATCCGGGCGGCGCGCATCACGTCGGTGTTCTTGCCGATCACGCAGCCGCGCAGGTTCGCCTGCGGGCCGATGTAGACGTTGCCGTGCACGACGGCGCGGTGCAGGAAGGCGCCGGACTTCACCACGGCGTTGGAGCCGATGACGGTGTGCTCGCGCAGCTCGACCCCGGCCTCGACCTTCGAGTACGGGCCGATGTAGCACGGGCCCTTGAGGATGGCGGCCGGGTCGATCTCGGCGCCCTCGGCGACGAACACGCCGGGCGCGGTCTCGAAGCCGTCGATCTCGGTGTCCACCTTGCCGGTGAGCACGTCCGCCTGGGCCTTCACGTAGGACTCGTGGGTGCCGACGTCCTCCCAGTAGCCCTCGGCCACGTAGCCGTAGACCGGCTTGCCCTCGGCGAGCAGCTGCGGGAAGACCTCGCTGGACCAGTCGACGGACTTGTTGGCCTCGAAGTAGTCGAAGACCTCCGGCTCCATCACGTAGATGCCGGTGTTGACGGTGTCCGAGAAGACCTGGCCCCAGGTCGGCTTCTCCAGGAAGCGCTCGACCCGGCCCTCGTCGTCGATGATGGTGATGCCGAACTCGACGGGGTCGGGAACCCGGGTCAGGCAGACCGTGACGAGGGCGCCCTTCTCCTTGTGGAAGGCGATCAGCTTCGTCAGGTCGATGTCCGTGAGCGCGTCGCCGGAGATCACCAGGAAGGCGTCGTCGGCCAGCTGGTCCTCGGCGTTCTTCACCGATCCCGCGGTGCCGAGCGGCACCTCCTCGTTGGCATAGTGCAGAACCATGCCGAGTTCCTCACCGTCGCCGAAGTAGTTGCGCACGAGTGAGGCGAGGAACTGGACGGTGACCACGACCTCGGTCAGGCCGTGCTTGCGCAGCAGCCTCAGGACGTGCTCCATGATGGGGCGGTTGGCCACCGGCAGCAGCGGTTTGGGCATCGAGGAGGTCATCGGACGCAGGCGAGTGCCTTCGCCTCCGGCCATCACGACGGCTTTCACGGGTATAACTCCCAGGGTCGTCGGCGGGGAAAATCCATGGACTCGGGACGCGGCGACCCCGCCTCGGGTAGACGCCGCGCGTCCTACCCCCTGCCCCTAAAGTCCGGACCTAACCGAAGACCCGCGGTGAACAGGTGCAGAAGAGCGTCCGAGGAGCGGGGGCCGGATCAGGGAGCGGGCCCCCACACCTCGGACGCTCTCAGCTCAGCCGTTCGCCGGGGAGCCTTCCCGCAGCACCTCGCGCACCTGGAGCACGTAGAGGCCGGCCGCCAGCCAGTAGAGCGCGGCCCCCCAGATGGCGAAGGCCCAGCCGACGGCGCCCGCGATGTCGTTGAGCGTGCCGTGGCCGTCCCCGAGCAGCAGCAGCGGGAACGCGTAGAGCAGGTTGAAGGTGGCGGCCTTGCCCATGAAGTGCACCGGCGGCGGGCCGTAGCCGTGCCGGCGCAGGACACCCAGCGGGATCGCCATCAGCACGTCGCGGCCGACCAGCAGCACGACCAGCCAGATCGGGATGATGTCGCGCCAGGCCAGGCCGACGAGGGTGGCCAGGATGTAGAGCCGGTCGGCGGCCGGGTCGAGCAGCGTGCCGATCCGGCTGGTCTGGTTGAACGCGCGGGCGATCTTGCCGTCGAGGTAGTCGGACAGTCCGGCCAGCACCAGCACCAGGATGGCCCAGCCGTCCTGGTGCGGGCCGTGGAAGACCGGGCGCAGGATCAGCCACAGGAACACGGGCACGCCGAGCAGTCGCAGCACGCTGAGGGCGTTCGGGACGGTCCACACCTGGTCGCGCGGGGCATCGGCGGACGGAGCGCTCATGGCCGAGAAGCTTAGCCGAGCCGGATCTTCCGTTCCCGCGCGGCATCATTCGCCGCAACTCGGCAAAGTCTTGCTCAAATCGTGCGCAACGCGCCTTCCGGGCCACGCCCGGCGGTTCTAGCGTGTTCCGCAGTGCAGCCGTCCGGCCGCGTGGCGAATTCCCCCCTTGACGCCACGCGGGCAGGACGGCTGTCGCGATTAAGGTGTCCACTTGTGAACGAAGTGAACATGCAGGAGGCACCGGCCCCGACGGGCCGTCAGTTCGAGATCCGCGGCGGCGGCTACCGCGCGGTGGCCACCGAGGTCGGCGCGGGCCTGCGGGTCCTCGAACACGAGGCGGACGGCGAGGTCAGGCCGCTGATCGCGGGCTTCGCGGAGCACGAGCCGGTGGCCCACGGCGCGGGCCAGATCCTGGTCCCCTGGGCGAACCGGGTGGCCGGCGGCCGCTACCGCTTCGACGGGCGGGAGGAGCAGCTCGACGTCACGGAGCCGGTCACCGGCAACGCGATCCACGGACTGACCCGCTGGATGCCCTGGCGGCTCGCCGAGCACACCGCCGACAGCGTGCGGCTGGAACTCGCGCTGTTCCCCCATCCGGGTTACCCGCATACGCTTGAACTGAGCGTCGGGTACCGCGTAGGAACCGATGGACTCGCTGTAGACATCTGTGCGAGAAACACTGGCGTACATCCTGCCCCGTACGGCTTCGGGGCCCACCCCTATATCACGCCCGGAGTGCAACCCTCGGAAGGACGCGCCGATGAATGGACATTGCACCTGCCGGCTGAGCGCTATCTCGCGGTGGACGAGCGGATGATTCCGAGCGGCGGTTTCGATGTGGATTCGAGCCCTTACGATTTCCGCAAGCCGCGCGCCCTCGCGGGAACCCCGCTGGACACCGCGTTCGGCGGTCTGCAACGGGAATTGGACGGTATCGGTCGCATTAGACTGAGCGCTCCGAGTGGGAACGCCGTCACTCTCTGGCTCGATCGCGGCCTCGAGTGGGTCCAGGTGTTCACAGGCGACGCGCTGGCCGGAGGCGCACGGCGCGCGGCGGTGGCGATCGAGCCGATGAGCGCGCCCCCGGACGCGTTCAACTCCGGCACAGATCTGAAGCGACTGGAACCGGGCGACACCGTGACTCACCGTTGGGGCATCCAAGTCGCCTGACGGCCAGTCAGGTATTATGCGCCGCCGCTATCTTGCCGCCTCGCGTGATCTCACGACGACTGATGTACAGCCCTGCAGAAAAGTCCATCAGCGTTTTTTCTGACAGTGGTTCCGGGCTGCTCCATTCGGGTTTATCATGGCCTGGAGAGGCCCGCCGACGGCGCGGACGCGCCCTCCCCGCGCGCTGCGCCTCAGCGCCCTGCGACCCTCGGCGGCCGCGGGGCGGGGCCGCGAAACAGGATGCGAAGGGGTCACACGCAACAATGAGCACAGCTACGAAGAACCAGGCCTTACTGACCACGGGTGGCCGCTCGGCCCGCCGGGCCCGCCAGGTCGCCGAGGCCGAGGCCGTGCGCGCCGCCGAGGCGTCGTACAAGCCGAAGGACGGCTACACCTCCTGGCTGCTGACCCGGTGCAACCGGGAGCTCGGCCGGCACGTGGACCGGGTCCTCGACGAGGTCGACCTGACGGAGGCCCAGTACGGCGTCCTGCAGGCCCTGGTGCACCTCAAGAGCGCCTCGTCCGCCACCCTGGCCCGCTCGGTCTCCGTCACCCCGCAGGCGATGGTCGGCCTCGTGGCGGCGCTGGAGCGCAAGGGCTACATCACCCGCACCTCCCACCCCGGCGGCGGGCGCGTGATCACCACCACGGTCACCACCCTCGGCCAGGAGGCCTTCGACACGGCCAAGAAGCGCGTGCGCGCGCTGGAGCGCTCCGTGCGCAAGTCGCTGACCGAGGAGGAGTACTCGGCCGTGGTCGAGCACCTGGAGAAGCTCAGCAACGCGCTGAGCGAGCTCTGACGATTCGTCCCGGGTCGCGCACACCCACCGCGAACCGATCCTCACCCACCCCCGTCAGGTCATGAGCCCGGCGGGGGCTTTCTCGTTCCAGGGCCCGGAATCCCGCGCTGAAGCGGTCAAGCAGCGGGCGTTCTCCGGGCGCGCGGCGCCGCGTCACGTCCGAGGAGCGGGTGACGAGAACTCCGGTGGGGTTCCCGCTGAAACGGCCCTCCACCGGCCCTGAGCGGCCGTCAGAACTCGGCGCGGTCCGGCGGGAGCAGGTGCCGCAGCTCGTTGCGCACGCGGCGCTCCACGACGGCCAGGTAGAGGTTGCCGTCCTCGTCGCCGAAGAAGTCCTCGCCCACCTCGGCGCCCACCGCGGCGCGCGGATCGAAGCGGGCGCCGGCGTCGAGCTCCGTGCCGTGCTGCGCGGCCTTGCGGGCCACCGCGCCGTAGTGCCGGCGCACCAGCGGGTCGGTGACGGTGCGCCAGACGCTCGCGGGCGTGGCCAGGATCCGGCCGGGGGTGCGCCGGGCGGAGCGGGCCGCGGAGGCGCCGACGCTCTCCCAGCCCCAGGGGCCGAGCCGGTCGGCGAGCCGGTAGCGGTTGGCGATCGGCGCAAGCACGTAGCCGTACAGCTCGACCTGGAGCAGTCCGTTGCCCGCCGTCGCGCCGACGAAGACGGTGACGGTCAACCCGGCGGCGCCGTGGGTGATCCGGACGCGGCGGAAGCGCCGCGCGGAGCTGACGCCGCGCGCGGAGGCCGCGGGGACCGGCAGCAGCCGCACCGGGAGCTCGGCGTCGCCGCGGGTGGCCAGCGCGGGCCCGGCGGCCACCGGGTAGTCGTCGACCAGGACCAGCGCCGGGCCGCCGGGATCCAGCGGGCCGAGCCCGTCGGCCAGCGCCTCGCAGGCGCGGTCGAGCAGGTCCTCGGTGTCGAAGGGGGCCGAGCGGGACGCGGCCGGCCCGAGGTCGATCAGCCACCTGCGCCGCAGCGCCTGGCCCCCGGCGCCGAGGAAGGGCTCGCCGGGCGAGGCCAGCGGCGGACGGACGTTCTGCGCGGCGGCCAGCCGGGCGCCGAGCACGCCGAGCGCGTGCTGCGCCCAGGCCGGCTCGGCGGAGAGCCAGCGGCCCGGGGTGTAGAGGCCGGGCGAGAGCCGGTCGGCGATCGTCGAGCGGGCCGCCATCTCCTCGGCGAAGACCGCGATCCAGCAGCCGAGGCCGGCGGCGGCCGGGGCGACCAGCCTGCGCAGCCGGTCGTAGCCGGTGACCGGCGCCGTGATGTGCAGCACGGAGCGCAGGCCGAAGGGATCCGCGTGCGTCAGGGCGAGGGCCGTGAGCAGCACGCCGACGACCACGAGCACGAACAGCGCCGCCTGGGCGCCGGCCCGGGGGCGCTCGCCGCGCGGGGAGTCGGCGTACTCGGCCCGCGAGCGGCGCCCGGCGCTCGTCTCGGACGGGCGCAGCGCGCGGACCGCGAGCACGGTCGCGGCCAGCCAGGCGAGCAGGCAGGGAACAGACCACCCGCCGAATGCCGTTGCCACCACCACGACGGCCAGGATCGCGCCGTCGCGGTACAGACGCCGCGAACGCGCCGCGATGGCGTGGCGCACGACCGTCGCCAGGTCCACGCCGTCGGCCAACGGAGGCTGCCGGTCCTCGCGCACCAGAAGGTGCCGGATCAGCGCCCGGCCGTAGACCTCGTCGAGGTGCGCGGCCGTACAGAGATAACGTGTGGCGTCGTCGTCCAGCGCCGACTCAGGCCGTCTGGGCCCCGGGACGCGCCCGACCTGTGCCACCACACCGGTCGAAACTCCCACCCTGCGAACTGCCTTCCGAAAATCCACCCCGCCGAGACCAGGCGAGAGCCGGACTTTACCACGCGAACACCCCCGTCCGGCCGTGATCGCCCGCCCGCGGGGGCCGCCGGGCCAAGCTTTGGCGAAGGCTTTGCCGGTACGTCACCCGTCCGAGTCGTCCACCCCGTGACATCAATGGCGATTCGAATGATTTTTTTCGGGTATGCCGGTTTCGCTCCCACCTGGGGGCGCGCGGGAACATTGCTGCGCCTTTGGGCGTTGGCTCCAGTGGACACGGTAGTGCACGGCCGAGGAGGCAGTGGGGAATGAGTGAGCGGGCGTTGCGCGGCACCCGGCTTGGTGCCACCAGCTATGAGACGGACAGCGGTATAGACCTGGCCCCGCGGCAGGACGTGGAGTACGCCTGCCCGAGCGGCCATCGTTTCCGGATGCCCTTCGCCATGGAGGCCGACGTGCCGATGGTCTGGGAGTGCCGCGTGTGCGGCGCCCAGGCGCTGCGCGTGGGCGGAGTGGCGGAGGAGGACAAGCCGGCCAAGCCGGCCAGGACGCACTGGGACATGCTGCTCGAGCGGCGCAGCATCCCGGAGCTCGAGGAGGTGCTCGCCGAGCGCCTCGACGTGCTGCGGCACGGCGGCATCGGAGGGCACGCGGCGCGCGCCCGGCACACGGCCCCGCCGGTGAACCTGGCGACGGGCGCGCCCGAGACGGGCGACAAGGCGGCGGCCGCGAAGGCCACGGCGACGGCCGCGGTGAAGAAGCCGGCGGCCGCGAAGAAGGCTCCCGCCAAGAAGACCGCGGGCACCGCCCCGGCGCGCAAGACGACGGCGAGCAAGCCGGCCCCGGCGACCAAGACGACGGACAAGCCGGTCAAGAAGGCGGCGGCGCGCAACCCCTCCGCCAAGTAGGCGGCCGGCACCGCCGGGACACGCGACGGCCGAGCGGGCCCACTTCTTCGACCGGCCGCCGCGCGCCGCTGGTCGCTCGGGTTCGTCACCGCGAGCGCGGAGGGCGGGCGCGAGCCCGCCCCGCTCCGGGGGCCGTCAGCCCTGCCGCTGCTTCTCGCGCTTGCCGGTCAGCGAGGCCCAGCGGTCCTCGAGGCCCCAGGCGGTGGCGCGGAACAGCGATTCGTACATGATGCTCTTGTTCATCTTCGAGACGCCGATCTCGCGCTCGACGAAGGTGATCGGCACCTCGACGATCTTCATGCCGAGGTTGTTCACCCGGCGCGTGAGGTCGGTCTGGAAGATGTAGCCGCCGGACTCCACGGCGTCCAGGCCCAGGCGCTCCAGCGTGCCGCGCCGGAAGATCCGGTAGCCGGCCGTGACGTCGCGCACCTTCAGGCCCATCACGATGTGGATGTAGGTGTTGCCGCCGCGGGACAGGAACTGGCGGGTCAGCGGCCAGTTCACGATCTTGCCGCCCTTGACGTAGCGGGAGCCGATCACCAGGTCCGCGTTCTGCTCCTCGAGCGCCTGCAGCATCCGCGGCAGGTCCTCCGGGCGGTGCGAGCCGTCCGCGTCCATCTCGATCAGCAGCTGGTAGCCGTGCTCGAGGCCCCACTTGAAGCCCGCGATGTAGGCGGCGCCCAGGCCCTGCTTGCCGGCCCGGTGCATCACCTGGATCCGCTCGTCCTTGGCGGCCAGCTTGTCGGCGAGCTCGCCGGTGCCGTCGGGGCTGTTGTCGTCCGCGACCAGGATGTGCACCTGCGGGTTGTGCTCATGCACCCGGGTGACGATGCGCTCGAGGTTGTCCACCTCGTTGTAGGTCGGGATGATGATCAGGACCGGGGAGAGCGCGTCGGCTTCCGGCGCGGACTCGGCCGGGTTGTTCGACTCGGTCACGGGTGGGCCTTCCTTGCATTCGAAACGATGACTGAAGAAGCTGACGATGGAGCAGGCGCGGGGTGCGAGCTTACCGCCTTCACGGAGGCTTCATCCTCCCGAGCGCCCGCGGTGGACGAAGCCGTTACCTCACCGTCGCACACCTCGGCGGACGCGGGTTCCGCGGTGGTCGCGAACGCCGCCGCGAGCCGCCTGCGACGGCGGCCCGTCTCGGCGGCCCAGGCCCAGGCCAACAGGCCGAGGCCCATCATGACCCACTCCGGCGCGGCGCCGAGCCGGATCGCGAGGGTCTGCCCGGTGCGCGGCGTGACCTCGGCGGAGACGACGGCCGGGGTGAACTGCCGCGTCTCCTGGACGATGCGCCCGGAGGCGTCGACATAGCCGGAGATCCCGCTGGTGGCCGCGACCATGACGGGTCGTCCGGTCTCGACCGCGCGCAACTGCGTGATGGCCATCTGCTCGCCGGGCTGATCGGTCCAGCCGTACGTGGCGTTGTTGGTCTGCACGACGAGCACGCCGCCGTCGCCGAGCACCGAGGAGCGGACCATGTCGTCGTACGCGACCTCGAAGCAGATCACGGTCGCGATCTTCACTCCGCCGACGGTCATGATCCCCGGGGTGTCGCCGGAGACGAAGTCCCTGGGCACCAGCTTCATCTCGGAGAAGTACTTGGTCAGCTCCGCGCGCCACGGGATGTACTCGCCGAAGGGGACGAGGTGCCGCTTGGCGTAGGTGGCGCCGGGCCCCGAGTTCGGATCCCAGACGATGCCGAGCTCCTTCGCGTTGGCCGGGCCGACGTCCACGACCGCGCCGACCAGCGTCTGCACGCCGATGGCCTGCACGGCGCTGCTCACGATCGCGTACGCCTCGGGGTTCGCGTAGGGGTCGACGTCGTCCGAGTCCTCCGGCCAGAAGAGCGCGACCGGCTGCTCGGCCTTGCCCTCGGCGATCTGCTGCGCGTACTGCTCGGTGACCCGCGCGTGGTTGTCGAGCACCGCGAAGGCCTGGCCGTAGGCGTCGAGGCCGGTGCGCGGCACGTCGCCCTGGACCGCCGCGAGCTCGACCGGCTTGCCCGCCGTGGTCTGGATCGGCACGAGGTTGCCGACGACCGGGAGCACGAGCGCCGCGCCGACCCAGGCGAGCGACGCGGGCCATCCGATCGCCGTGGCCCAGCCGGTTTCCGGACTGTCCGGCCGCGACTGACGCGCCTTCAGGACGCGCAGCGCGAGCGCGGCGAGCACCGTGCCGACCAGGGCCGTGGCGAAGCTCAGCAGCGGCGCGCCGCCGAGCGCGACGATCCGGGTGAGCGGCGTCTGCGTCTGGCTGAAGGCGAGCCGGCCCCAGGAGAAGCCGCCGAGCGGCCAGCGGTCGCGGAAGAACTCCTCGCCGACCCAGAGCAGCGCCTGCCAGAACGCGGCGAAGCGCAGCCGCGAGACGCAGGCCACGGCCGCTCCGAGCGGGGCGAAGTAGAGCGCCTCGACGAAGCCCAGGGCGACCAGCGCGTCCACGCCGATGACGTCGACCCACCGGAAGATCGTGTAGCAGAACGCGAGGCCGAACCAGAGCCCGGCCCACGCGGCGCCGCCCCACGGCCTCTTGCGCCCGCGCGCGATCCGGCCCTGGTACGCCGCCTGAACGGACAGCGTGAACCCGGCCACCGCGATCGGGGCCAGCCACCACCAGCCGATCGGCGCGAAGGCCGGGTACAGCAGCCCGCCGGACGCGAACGCGGCGACGTGCGGAAGCCAGGCGCGGCCCGGACGGGGGCGTCGAGGGCGCCAGAGTCGTGCCACGGGTGGCCCTTCCGCTTGCTCGGACAACAACGGTCTACGCGAGGGGGCGACGGGATCGTCTGCCCTCATCATCGCGCATCGGTACGGACGGATACGCACGCGAGCGCGGTTCCCGGCGCATTCCCACGGACTTCTTAACAGATGACGGGCTTTCTCATCGCCCGAGAAGGTCGTGCACCACACGCCCGCGCACGGCCGTGCGCAGACAGGCCGGCGCCGGCTCCCCCGGTGTGAGGTCCGGCAGCCCGGGAACGCCGGCGCGCTCGTCCGTGGACCAGGCCGCGACGCGCGAGTCCGGCGTCTGAACGACCAGGTCACCGGCCTGCCAGACGGCGTAGGTGGCGGCCGCGCCGGGAGAAAGCACGCCCTGCTCGTCACCGGGGACGCCGGGCGCTCCGGGGCGCAGTGCGCGCCAGCCGCCTCGGGTGTGCGCGGCGAACGCGGCCCGCACCGTGATCCGCGAGGCCGGCGTCCGGTGGAACGCGGCCGCGCGCACCGCCTCCCACGGTCCGAGCCGGGTGACCGGCGAATCGGAGCCGAAGGCGAGGACGACCCCGGCCGCGCCGTACGCGGCGAAGGGGTTCATGCCCTCGGCCCGCTCCCAGCCGAGCCGGCGCACGTACATGCCCTCGGGGCCGCCCCACGCGGCGTCGAACCCGGGCTGCGCGCTGACCACGACGCCGTAGGACGCGAGCTTCTCGATGACCTTGTGGTCGGCCATCTCGGCATGCTCGGCGCGCACCGTCAGCGCCCTGACGCGCCCTTGCCCCACCTCGTCGGCCGCGATCCCCAGGCCCTCGACGAGCAGGTCCATCGCGTGGTCGCCGATGACGTGGAATCCGGGCTGCACGCCGGCCTGCGCGCAGGCGGCCAGGAATCCCCCGATCTCCTCGACGTCCAGGTAGTTCACGCCGCCGTGCGACGGATCGCCGGTCTCCACGGCGTCGGTGTACGGATCGCGCAGCGCGGCGGTGCGCGAACCGATCGCGCCGTCGATGAACAGGTCGCCGCCCGCGCCGACGCCGCCGAGCTCGTGCGCCTTGAGCGGGTCGGTCAGCTCGCCCCAGTAGCCGAAGACGTAGGGGCCGGGCTCGGCGGCGGCGAGCCGCAGCAGGCCGGTGAAGTCCGCCTCCCCCGAGATCTGCGGGCCGCCGCACTCGTGCAGCGCACCGATGCCGAGCTCCGCGGCGCGCTTGCGGGCCGCCCGCTGCGCCTCGACGCGCTGATCTGCGGAAACCCGCGAGAACGCGGCAGTGCGCACGAGGTGGTGCGCCTCCTGCGCGACGAGGCCGGACCCGCGGTGGCCGACCGCAGCGGCGGCCTCGGGCACGGCGGACAGCAGCGCGGAGGAGACGGCGGCCGAGTGCACGTCGACGCGGGAGAGGTACACCTCGCGCCCGCCCGCGGCCCGATCCAGCTCGGCGGCGCTCGGCGGGATCGCGTCGGCCCACTCGGTCTCGTCCCAGCCGGTGCCCAGCACGACCGCGTCGGCCGGCAGCGACCGCGCGTAGGCCGCGACGCGGTCCAGCAGGTCGGTGCCGGAGGTGGCGCCGGCCAGGTCGAGGCCGGTCAGCGCGAGCCCGGTGGACGTCGCGTGCACGTGCGCGTCCGTGAACGCCGGGGTGACCAGTGCGCCGTTCAGGTCGATCACCGTGTCGGCGGAGTCCGCGTGCAGGTCGGCGCCGTCCTCGGAACCGATCCAGGCGACAGCGTCGCCGACCGTGAGCATCGCGGTGGCGTAGGGCTCGGCCGGGTTGTACACGGCGCCCCCGCGCAACAGGACGGCGGGCTGCTCGGCGGGGCTGTTCGCGGTACTGGTCACCCGGCCAAGACTAGACGAGCTGTTCCGACCTCTGGCGCCTAGCCCGAGCCGGGCATTGGCGAGTATTTCCTCGTGCGGTGCCATGCACGGCGAAACGGTTCAGCGGCAAGCCTGGGCGGGCGCCGGAGCCGGCCTCACACTTGCTCGTTTGCGGTTGGCTCCGGCGTGCGGCCAGGCGCTCAACGAAGCGTTCACGGCACTGACCCGCACCGCGTCAGAGGTCGGAACAGCTCGTCTCGTCGCGGTCAGTCCCGCGGCAGGTCCGGGGTGCGGCCGTCGAAGGGGGTGGAGAGCACGATCGTGGTGCGGGTCGACACGTTCGCCGCCGACCGGATCCGGCCGAGCAGCGCCTCCAGGTCGCCGGGGGTGGCGACGCGGATCTTCAGGATGTAGTTCTCGTCCCCGGCGACGGAGTGGCAGGACTCGATCTCCGACAGGCCGGCGAGCCGCTCCGGCACGTCGTCCGGGGCGGCCGGGTCGAAGGGCTTGACCGAGACGAAGGCGGTCAGCGGCAGCCCGAGGGCCTCCACGTCCACCACGGCCCGGTAGCCCTGGATGATCCCGCGCTGCTCGAGCCGGCGAACCCGCTGGTGAGCGGCGGAGGTGGACAGGCCGGTGGCCTTGCCCACGTCCGTGTAGCTCATCCGGCCGTCCTCCAGCAGCAGCTTCACGATCTGTACGTCGATGTCCTCCACGGGACAAAGGTAGCCTCCCCGGACCAGCGTCGCGTTTGCGTCCACACCGTAAACAGCCCGTTGTCGGCGGCCGCCGCTAAGGTGGATCGCGGTGATCCAGGTGACGGAGGGTCAGTCGGCCATGCAGGCGATCGAGCAGGTGACCGCGGCGGCGGAGCGGTTGTGCGCGCAGGAGGGGCTGAGCGCCGCGCGCGCCCGGCAGCTGCGCTGGTTCGTCAAGGAGTTCCGGCTGGCGCTGGCGCATCCGGAGTTCCGGCCGGCCGAGCCGGTGGTCACCGCCGCGGACTTCTTCCAGCCGCAGGCGGTGAGCTCCTACCTGGACCTCGGGCGGCGCGGCGAGCTGCGGACGCGGGCCAGCCGGGCGGCGAACGCGGAGTCGAGCCCGGCGTCGATGCGGGTGCGCGAGGACTGCCTGAAGCTGATCGCGCGCGAGCTGACGCTGCCGCTGGTGCTCGGCGAGCGGGTGCCGGCGCAGGAGGTGCACGAGACGGTGGACGCGCCGACGCGCTCCCAGCTGCGCTCCTACCTGCTGGACCGCGCGGAGAACCCCCCGGTGCTCGCGGCGCACGTGCGGCTGCTCGGCATCATCGGCATGGTGCTGGACACCGGCGCGCGGGTCGGCGAGCTGTGCGCGATGACGCTGACGGACCTGGATCTCGAGGCGCGCGAGCCCTCGGTGACGATCGTGCGCAAGCCGCAGGCGCGGCGGGTCGCGGAGCCGGTGACGGAGCGGATCGCGCTCTCCAGGGGCACGGCGGCGGCGCTGCGGCACTGGCTGAGGCACCGCCAGGAGCTGATCGCGGCCTTCGACCTGGGCGTCAAGGCGCTCTGGGTGTCGGTGGCGGGCAACCACGCGGGCCTGCCGTCGCGGGAGGGCGCGGCGATCCGCCGTCCGCCGGGGATGCCGCTGCGGCCCCGCGGGCTGCAGCGCGCCTACACGCGGGCGGTGGTCGAGCTGAACGACGAGCTCGCGGGCTCCCCGGGCTGGCGGCCGCTGCCGTACCGGCTGGAGCTGCTGCGCCGGGCGATCGACGTGCCCGAGGAGAACCGGCTGGAGGCGCCGGAGGCCGGGTCAGCTGGCCTTGGGCGGGTGGCTGGAGTAGCCGGAGTCGCCGTGCTCGTCGAGCCGCAGGTCTAACTTCACCGGCTGGCCGCCGGTGAAGGCCTGCACGGTGGCCGACTCGCCGCCGCGCGCCGCCTCGGCCAGCGCCTCCTCGCGCCGCTGCCGCCGGCCCGCCCAGATCGAGGTGAGCCAGGCCGCGCTGATCACGATCGCGCCGGTGCAGGCCGTGATCCAGTCCGGCACGTCGCGCCAGACCTCCCACAGCAGCAGCACCGAGAGCAGCGCGATCGAGTAGTAGGCGCCGTGCTCCAGGTACCGGTATTCGTCGAGGGTGCCCTTGCGCACGACGTAGACCGTCAGCGACCTGATGTACGCGGCGCCGATGGCCAGGCCGAGCGTGATCAGGGCGATGTCCACGGTGACCGAGAACGCGCCCATCACCGAGTCCATCGAGAAGGTCGCGTCGAGCAGTTCCAGGTAGACGAACAGCAGGAACGCGCCCTGCCCCTCGACCGTCGCCCGCGGCCGCGAGGCCCCGTCGGCGTCCGCGCGGTCGGCCACCCGGCTGGAGAGCAGGTGGATGCCCAGGTAGCCGACCAGGCCGACCAGGCAGCCGGCGAGCACCCGCATGTGGTCCTCGGCCGGGACGGTGAACCGGGCCGCGGCCGTGAACAGCAGCGCGATCAGCACCGGCACGCCGCGCTTGCCGAGGACCGTGGGCAGGTGCCGCTCCACGGCCGGCCACCAGAGCACCTCGCGCTCCTCGCGGAAGAAGCCGATCGCGATCATCAGCAGGAAGATCCCGCCGAACGCGGCGATCCCGGGCTGCGCGGTCAGCAGCAGCGAGTGGTAGCGGTTCGGATCCGCGTAGGCCAGGTCCACCGCGCGCCACGGCGAGAGGTGCGCGCCGATCGCGACGATGAACAGCGGGAGCAGCAGCCGCATCCCGATCGCCGCGATCAGCACGCCGACCGTCATGAACATCCGCTGCCAGTAGCGGTTCATCCGGGCCAGCACGGTCGCGTTCACGATCGCGTTGTCGAAGGAGACGGCGATCTCCAGCACGCCGAGCAGCGCGACCACCACGAGCCCCTGGGTCCCGCCGACGACGAAGCCGCCGACCAGCGCCGCGATCGCGACCGCGTGCGCGAAGCCGAAGATCCGGGAACTCTCGCCGCCTCGAAACATTCGCGCCGCCTCGGTTCAGGGGTTGAACAGGTTCGCTGCGCCGGGCCGAAGACCTGACTACGGGTAACTTACCCCTCGATCGCCGACGCAGACTCGTGACAATGCTCTCATAGGAGCAATCGGTGCACGGGCACGCGCCCCTTACCGGCCGTCGTCTCGGCCGCTCAGCCGCGCTCCAGGGCCCGCGCGATCACCCGGCGCTGGATCTGGTTCGTGCCCTCCACGATCTGCAGCACCTTGGCCTCGCGCATGAACCGCTCGACCGGGAAGTCGGTCGTGTAGCCGGCGCCGCCGAGCACCTGGACCGCGTCCACGGTCGTCTGCATCGCCGCGTCCGTGCAGTGCAGCTTGGCGATCGCCGCCTGCCGGGCGAAGGGCAGGCCGAGGTCGCGCAGCCGGGCCGCGGCCAGGTAGGCGGCGCGGCCGACCTCGGTGCGCGCGGCCATGTCGGCGAGCAGGAACCCGACGGCCTCGTGCTGGATGATCGGCCTGCCGAACTGCACGCGCTGCTTCGCGTACGCGGTGGCCGTGTCGAGGGCCGCCTGCGCCACGCCGACCGCGCAGGCGGCGATGCCGAGCCGTCCGCAGTCCAGCGCCTTCATCGCGATCTCGAAGCCCTGGCCGAGCTCGCCGATCTGGCGCTCCGCCGGGACCCGGACGCCTTCGAAGATCATCTGCGAGGTGGTGCTCGACCGCATGCCCATCTTGTGCTCGGGCTCGGCCGCGGTCAGCCCCGGCGCGCCCGCCTCGACCAGGAACGCGCTGATGCCCTTGGCCCCGGGCTCGCCGGTGCGGGCCAGCACGGTGTAGAAGTCGGCCTGGCCGCCGTGCGTGATCCAGGCCTTCGTGCCGTCGATGAGGTAGTCGGCCCCGTCGGCGGTGGCCCGGGTGGTCAGGTTGGCGGCGTCCGAGCCGTGCTCCGGCTCGGAGAGGCAGTAGGCGCCGAGCTGCTCGCCGCCGATCATGTCCGGGAGCCAGTGCTTGCGCTGCTTGTCGGTGCCGTAGCCGGCGAGCGCGTGGCAGGAGAGCGTGTGCACCGAGACGCCGAGCCCGACCGCGAGCCAGTTCTTCGCGAGCTCCTCGACCACCTGCAGGTAGACGGCGTAGGGCTGGGAGCCGCCGCCGTACTCCTCGTCGTAGGGCAGGCCCAGCAGCCCGGAGCGGCCGATCAGCCGGAAGACCTCGCGCGGGAACTCCTCGGCGGCCTCGGCGGCCGCGGCACGCGGCGCCAGCTCCTCGCGGCCGAGCTCCTCGGTGAGTTCGAACAGCGCCTGCGCCTCCTCGGTGGGAAGCAGGGCGCGGCGGATGGCATCCATGGTCACTCCGGCGTGACGGCCGCCCAGATCGTGGGCGGAAGCGGTCAAGGGCGCGGACCGGGGGTCACCCGGCCCACGCCCTCAAAATACCGCGATTCACGCCCGCCTGACGCACGCGGATGGATCTCCGTCGACTCAGTACGTGCCGCCCGAGTTCGACGAGGACGAGGAGGAGGACGAGGAGTCGCCCTGGCCCGCCTCGATCTTCTTGATATCGCTGACGATGGTGTTCGAGGGGATGGCGAAGCCGAGGCCGACCGAGCCGGACGAGGAGCCGGAGCTCGACGAGGAGGACGTGGAGTAGATCGCCGAATTCATCCCGATGACCTCACCCGAATCGTTCAGCAGGGGGCCGCCCGAGTTACCCGGGTTGATCGAGGCGTCGGTCTGGATGGCCGTGTAGCTGACGGTGGTCTCGGTCCCGCCCCAGTTGAAGCCGGGGAAGCCGCCGCTGTTGTTGCCGGTGCCCGAGGTGGTCGACTCGGTGACCGACACCTTGCGGTTGAGCGCCGACACGATGCCGCTGGTCACGGTGTTCTGCAGGTCGTCCGGCGAGCCGATGGCGACCGTCTGGTCGCCGACCTGCACGTTCGAGGAGTTCGCGAAGGTGACGGGCTTCCAGGTGTAGCCGGACGCGTTCTCGACCTGGATCACCGCGATGTCGTCCGCCGCGATGTAGCCCACGACCTTGGCGTTGTAGGTCTTGCCGTCGTAGGTGGTCACGGTCAGCCTGCCGCCGGAGGACACGTAGTCCGCGATGACGTGGTTGTTCGTCACGATCGTGCCGTTGCTCGAGGTCACGATGCCCGAGCCGATCCCCTCGGAGCTGTTCGTCGTCTCGGTGATCTTCACGACGCTCGGCAGCACCGTCTTCGCGACAGCCCCGACCGTGGTGGTCGTATCCGAGCTGTTGGACCCGGTCACCACGCTGACCGAGGTGGCGGCATTGTCATTGAACCGGTGATCGAAATAGGCCCCGGAAACCCCGCCTATCGCCGCCGCCAGCACCGCGATGGAAAGGGCCAGGCTCATCCCGACCTTCCGCGCGTTCCGCTTGGGCGCCGACCCGTGCAGCGCGAGCTCCGGCGGCACCGGCGGCAGGTGCCCCGTGCCCCCGATCCCGGGATAGGGCGCGGTCCCCCACGCGTACTCCCCGGTCTGCGCCGTCACCGTCTGCGGTTCGTCAGGCCGCTGGAATGCCGAGCCCCCGGGAACGGGCGCCGGCGCTCCGGCGTGAGCGTAGGCGTGCTGCGGCTGGGCCTGAGGCTGCTGCTGCGGAGCCGCATACGGCGAGGCAGCGTGCTGCGGCTGCGAGTGGACCCCGTTCGGGTCCGACGAGGAGGAGTTCTGCGGCGTCTCGGTCATGCACTCACCATCGGCGCGGAACTTGAGAGGGTGCTGAGACCTATTCGAGACCATTCCAAGAAGAAGGCATCGATTCCATTCACCTGAGAATTCAATGAAATTCTGGGTTTATGCGGGTGTTGAGTCACGGTGCAGGTCAGCGGGCGCGCCGCCCGTGGCCGCTCGCCGGCGTGCCCGCCATTCGTGCTCGAGGATGCTGTAGATCTGCGAGTCGCGCCAGCCGTCTCGGATCAGCAGCGTCTGGCGCATGCGGCCCTCGTCGGTCATGCCGAGCTTCTCGAGGATTCGCGCCGAGCCGACGTTGCGCGGATCGCAGGTGCCGCCGATCCGGTGCAGGCCCACTTGCTCGAAGCCGATGCGCAGCAGCTCGCGGCCGATGGTCGTGCCGTGCCCTCGGCCCCATTCGTCCGGGTGCAGGCCGTAGGCGATCTCCCCGTGCCGGTGCCGGGCGTTGCGTATCAGCACCTCGCCGGTGCCGATCGGCCGGCCGCCGAGGCAGGCCAGGTAGGCGTAGCGGGTCTGCGGCCGGTGGGACCATGCGGCGGCCGCCGCGGCGGTGAAGGCGCGCGAATCCTCTTCGGTGTCAGGGCCCCACGGCTGAAAGCGGCAGAACTCGCTCAGTCGGCCCCAGGTGTGCACCGCGGACCAGTCCGCCGCTTCGATCCTTCGCAGGGTCACCGTCTCGTCCACGGTGCCATCTTCGTACAGCGGCTGCCGCGGGCAAGCGATTTTCACACCGCCTCGACCGTTCGGCGACGGAAAGGGGCGACGCGCCGGGGCTCAGAGCGCGAAGGCACCCCGGCGCGTCGCAGGTATAGCTACCATCTGCTCAGATCCGACGCGAGAAGGTATATCCAAACGTGACCGTCTACGTCGGGCCCCGGCTGGGTAGGGGGCGCACTGGTGTAACGGGCGCGAGGAGGTTGGGCTTATGAGCGAGGGATTCGACCTCGGGAGGCTTTTGAGCGAGCGGGCCGGTGAGGGGCACCGGCTCCAAGGACGGATGCTCAACCCCCAACTGCCCCGCATGCTGCACGCGATCGGCTTCGACCGGACGTACACGCGGGCCGAGGGCGCCTATATGTACGACTCCGAGGGTCGCGACTATCTCGACTTCCTCTCCGGCTTCGGCGTGTTCGGGGTGGGGCGCAACCATCCCGTGGTGCGGCAGGCCCTGCATCAGACGCTGGACGCCGACCTGGCCGACCTCATCCAGTTCGACTCGCCGCTGCTCGCGGGGCTGCTCGCGGAGAAGCTGCTGGCCAGGGCGCCGCATCTGGATCGGGTGTACTTCGGCAACAGCGGGACCGAGGCCGTGGAGGCCGCGCTGAAGTTCGCGCGCTTCGCCACCGGGCGGCCTCGGATCGTGTACTGCGACCACGCGTTCCACGGGCTGACGACCGGCTCGCTCTCGGTGAACGGGGCCGCGGAGTTCCGGGACGGGTTCGATCCGCTGCTGCCGGACACGCGGATCGCGCTCGGCGATCTCGAGGCGCTGGAGGCGGAGCTGAAGAAGGGCGGCGTCGCGGCGCTGCTCATCGAGACGATCCAGGGCAAGGGCGTGCTGGAGCCGCCGCCCGGGTTCCTGCGTGCGGCGCACGAGCTGCTGAAGGCGCACGGGGCGCTGCTGATCTGCGACGAGGTGCAGACCGGCGTCGGGCGTACCGGCAAATTCTTCGCGTACGAGCACGAGGATGTGCAGCCGGACATCGTGACCGTGGCCAAGGCGCTCTCCGGCGGCTTCGTGCCGGTGGGCGCGACGCTCGCGAAGGACTGGATCTTCGAGAAGGTCTACTCCTCGATGGACCGGGTCCTGGTGCACGACTCGACCTTCGGCTCCAACGCGATGGCGATGGTGGCCGGCCTGGCCACGCTTCAGGTCATCGAGGACGAGCGGCTCATCGAGAACGCGGAGCGGATGGGGCGACTGCTGCTGTCCGAGCTGAACGAGCGCATCGAGAAGTACGAGATGCTGACCGAGGTGCGCGGGCGCGGTCTGATGATCGGCTTCGAATTCGGCAAGCCGCGCTCCCTCAAGCTCAAGGCGGGCTGGAACACGCTGCAGGCCGCGCGCAAGGGGCTGTTCGCGCAGATGGTGGTGGTCCCGCTCTTCCAGCGGCACCGGATCCTGACCCAGGTCTCCGGCGACCACGTCGACATCATCAAACTTCTGCCGCCCTTGACGATCGGCGAGCCTGAGGTGGAACGTTTCCTCGACGCCTTCGACGACGTGATGAGGGACGCCCACAAGGGCACCGGACTGATGTGGGACTTCGGGCGCACCCTGGTCACGCAGGCCGTCAAACGGGGATAGGCCCATGGCCTTCGCCCCGCTCCGTCCCGATGCAGTAACGTCCGGCCTCAATGAAGAGGATGAAGTGACGATAGAACCCGCGGCGTCCCCCGTGACAGGGGACAGCGGCGACCCGGCGTACTTCGTCGCCCGGGCCGCCGAGCAGGCCACCGCAGAGAACTTCCCGGTCGCGATGCGCGTGCTGCCTCGGGCGGTGCGTGAGGACCTCGCGGCGTTCTACGTCTTCGCGCGGTACGTGGACGATCTCGGCGACGAGCTGACC
The DNA here is from genome assembly GCA_035712985.1 of Actinospica sp. Taxonomy (GTDB): domain Bacteria; phylum Actinomycetota; class Actinomycetes; order Streptomycetales; family Catenulisporaceae; genus Actinospica. Next base: position 1,544 of record DASTAE010000217.1, on the reverse strand, counting down.
GGCGACCGGACCGCCGCGCTCACCGAGGTGGACGCGGACCTCGGCCGGCTGAGCTCCGGCGGCACGCCGAAGCTGGACCCGGTGCGCGGGCTCGCGCGCTTCGTCGCGGACGGCCGGGTGCCGGTCGAGCCCTTCCACGACCTGGTGGCCGCGAACCTGATGGACCAGGTCAAGCTGCGGTACGCGACCTTCGCCGAGCTGGTGTCCTACTGCCGGCTCTCGGCGAACCCGGTGGGCCGGGTGGTGCTCCACCTCGCCGGCCAGGCGACGCCGCAGAACATCGCCGACTCGGACGCGGTGTGCACCGGGCTGCAGATCGTCGAGCACATCCAGGACGTCGCCGAGGACCGCGGCAACGGCCGGATCTACCTGCCGAGCGAGGACCTGCTGGCCTTCGGCGTGCGCGAGGACGAGCTGGACTTCGAGCACTCGGACGAGGACCTCAAGGCCCTGCTGCGCTGGGAGGCGGGCCGGGCCGCGGTGATGCTGGCGAAGGGCGTGCCGCTCACCCGGCGGCTGCGCGGCTGGGCCAGGCCCGCGGTGATCGGCTACGTCGCGGGCGGCCGGGCGGCGCTGACCGCGCTGCGCCGGATCGACTATGACGTGCTGGCCGGCGCCCCGTCCACCGACAAGAAGGGGGTCCTGCGGGCCGCCCTCGGGGTCGTGGCCGGCCGCAAGCGCTGAGCGCAAGTCCTCGCACGACCGTTCGGCGGACAAAAGCGCGGGCGCCGCCGATCGAGGGCGCTCGAAGCCGGGGTCGGCCGAACCGCACGGCGTAGGATGCCCGGGTGACCAGCAGTACAGAACTCGCGGCTGCATATGCACTGTGTGAGCAGATCGTCGGAAGCCAGGCGAAGAACTTCTCCTACGGCATCAGATTGCTGCCCGGGCCCAAGCGCCGGGCGCTGTCCGCGATCTACGCGTTCGCACGACGGGTGGACGACATCGGGGACGGGGACCTACCGCATGATCAGAAGCTGGCCGGGTTGGCGGAGACCCGGCGCCAGGCCGAGCATCCCGAGCGCTTCCCCGAGGACCAGGTCCTCGTAGCGCTGGCCGACACCGCGCGCCGCTACCCGATCGACCTCGGCGCGTTCGGCGAGCTCGTGGACGGCTGCGAGATGGACCAGGTCGGGACCGTCTACGCGTCGTGGGACGAGCTCGCGGTGTACTGCCGCAACGTGGCCGGGTCCATCGGCCGGCTCTCGCTCGGCGTGTTCAACCCGCCCGCGCTGCACGGCGACGAGGCCAAGGCCACCGAGGAGCTGGCGGACAAGCTGGGGCTCGGCCTGCAGCTGACCAACATCCTGCGCGACGTGCGCGAGGACCTGCAGGGCGGCCGCGTGTACCTGCCGCAGAAGACGCTGCACGAGTACGGCTGCGAGCTGAAGCTGCGTCAGGATGGCTCGCTGGATCCGCAGGGCGGCAAGCTGGCCGCGGTGATCCGGCACGAGGCGGCCCGCGCGGAGTCGCTGTATGCCGAGGGCCTCGCGCTGCTCCCGCTGCTGGACTGGCGCTCGCGCGGCTGCTGCGGCGCGCTCTCC
>DASTAE010000216.1:0-12654 GCA_035712985.1 Actinospica sp. | reverse complement strand
GGTAGCGACATAACCCTTCACCGCGTCGTCGATCTGCGAGCGGGACAGATCCAGATGTTCCAGGATGGTGAACCTGCCCGGTCTTGTGTGCGGCGCGTACGTTACCGCGTCCGCGAACTGATCGATATCAAGTCCCAGATCGCCGGGAGTCACCGGCAGTTCATGGCGGGTTAGGACCGCCGCCATCTCGCTCGCCAGCGCCAGGTCTCCGCGCAGGTGGGTCGCGAATACGGCGCCCACCCCGCACTGCTCGCCGTGCTGCGCGGCCTGCCTGGGGAAGAGCTGGTCTATCGCGTGGCTGATCTCGTGGCAGGCGCCGGAGACCGGCCTGCTGGTGCCGGCGACGGCCATCGCCTGGCCGGAGAGCACCAGGCCGTTGGCGAGCACGGCGAGGAACTCCTCGTCGGCGATCGTGCCGGGCTGGTGCATCACGGCCTCGGCGGCGGTGCGGGCCATCGCGGCGGCCAGTCCGTCCACCGGCTCGCCGGTCTCCCGGTGCGCGAGCTCCCAGTCGGCCAGCGCGCAGAGGTTCGACAGCGCCTCGCCGATGCCCGCGCGCACGAAGCGCGGCGGGGCCTGCCGGATGATGTCGAGGTCGATGACGACGCCGATCGGGTTCGGCACGCCGTAGGAGCCGGTGCCCGCGTCGTTCTCGAGGGTCGCGACCGGCGAGCAGACGCCGTCGTGCGCGAGGTTGGTGGCGACGGCGACCAGCGGCATGCCGAGCCGGGCCGCGGCGTACTTCGCGGCGTCGATGACCTTGCCGCCGCCGATGGCCACGAGGGTGTCGTACGGGGCCTTGTCGGCCCGCACCCGGTCGGCGAGATCCACCGCCGCGTCCAGGCTGGCCCGGCTGACGGTGAACCAGCCGACGTCCGCGGGCAGGTAGTTCGCCAGCTGCTCGCGCAGCCGCGCGCCCGAGCCCTCGCTGATCGCGACGGCGAGCCGGCCCGAGGCGGAGATGCGCTGGTCGGCCAGGATCGCCGGCAGCTCGGTCGCGACCCCGGGCCCGATGCGCACCGCGGCCGGGGCCTGAATCAGCCTACTGAGTACGGCCATCAGACACCCGCGACGATGGACCGGGCCTTGGCGAGATCGTCGTGGTTGTCGATCTCGACCCAGGAGACCTCGCCGATCGGCGCGACGTCCACCCGCAGGCCGCGGTCGACCAGTTCCTGGTAGCCGTCCTCGTAGTAGAGCTGGGGGTCGCGCTCGAAGGTGGCGCGCAGCGCATCGGCCAGGTCCTCGGCGGCCTCCGGCTCGATCAGCGTCACGCCGATGTACTCGCCGGTCGCGACGGCCGGGTCCATCAGCTTCGTGATGCGCCGGACGCCCTGCTCGGCGGACCAGACGACCTTCATCTCCTCGTCCGCCAGGGACTTCACCGTGTCCAGGGCGAGCAGCACGCGGGAGTTGTAGCCCGGCTTCTCCCGCTCGGCGAGCAGCGCGCGCTCGACCGAGACCGGGTGCACGGTGTCGCCGTTGGCCAGGATCACGCCCTGCTTGAGCAGGTCGCGCGCGCACCAGAGCGAGTACGCGTTGTTCCATTCCTCGGCCTTGTCGTTGTGCACGAGGTGCAGCTCGAGGCCGTACTGCTCCTCGAGCCGCGCCTTGCGCTCGTGCACCGCCTCGGCCCGGTAGCCGACGACGATCGCGGCCTCGGTCAGGCCGATCTCGGCGAAGTTGGCCAGCGTCAGGTCGATGACCGTCAGACCCCGCTCCTCGTCCACCGGCACCAGGGCCTTGGGCAGCGTGTCCGTGTACGGGCGCAGGCGGCGCCCCGCGCCGGCGGCGAGGATGAGTCCGATCATGGCTGACAGCTTATCGGTGGATGTCTTCCCACCACACGTGCGCTGACCGCCCGGGAAACTATTAGACCGAGCTTGTTACCGATCGTGCCGCAGTCGCCAGCCGGCCCACGCGGAGACGATCATGTCATGCAGATCACGGCTGGAGGTCCAGCCGATCTCCTGCCGGGCCAGCTCGGCCGAGGCGACCAGCTTCACCGGGTCGCCGGGGCGCCGCGGCACGATCACCGGGGGCAGGTCGATGCCGGTGTGCTCGAGGATCGTGTCGATGACCTCCTTGACGGAGGCGCCGGTGCCGGTGCCCAGGTTCAGGGTCAGCGAGGTCTCCGCGTCCCGGTTCAGCCGCAGCGCGGCGGCCACGTGCGCCTCGGCCAGGTCGGCGACGTGGATGTAGTCGCGGATGCAGGTGCCGTCCGGGGAGGCGTAGTCGTCGCCGAAGATCAGCGGGTTCTGCCCGGCCTCGAGCTTGGTGAACACCATCGGGATCAGGTTGAGCGCGACCGGGTCGCCGAGCTCGGGCGCGCCGGCGCCGGCCACGTTGAAGTAGCGCAGGTTGGCGAAGGCGAAGCGCTTGCCCGCCAGCCGCCGCGCGCGGGCCACGTCCTTGATCAGCCACTCGCCGACGAGCTTGGTCTCGCCGTACGGGGAGGCCGGGGCGCAGGGCGAGTCCTCGGTGACCAGGTCCACGTCCAGCTCGCCGTAGACGGCGGCGGAGGAGGAGAAGACGAACTTCTCGATCCCGGCCTCGCCGGCCACGTCGAGCAGCGTCCGCAGGCCCTCCAGGTTCTCCTCGAAGTACCACGCGGGCCGGTCCACCGACTCGCCGACCTGCTTCTTCGCCGCGACGTGGATCACGCCGCCGACCTCGTGCTCGGCGATCACCCGGGCCACGGCGGCGCGGTCGTGCACCCGGGCGATCTCGGCGGGCACGCCGTCCGGGATCCGGTCCTTGGCGCCGGTGGACAGGTCGTCGAGGACGACGACCCCCTCTCCCGCGGCGAGCAGCGCCCTGGTCACATGCGATCCGATGTACCCGGCACCGCCGGTAACAAGCCACGTCGTCATACCTCGACCCTACCTTCGCTCACGTCAGCCAGATCTCGCCGTCCACCACAGATTCTAACAAAATCCAACAAGAACGCGCGAGACCGATCACGAAGATTTAGTCGGGCAGCACGGGAGCCGCGGGCCGGGTCCAGAAGCGCACCGACTCGGCGACGGCGAGCGCGCCGAGGTATCCGGCCAGCAGCCAGATCGCGGCGCTGAGGGTGGTTCCGGCGCCGATCGCGATTCCCAGCGCGACGATCAGCACCGAGCGGCCGAGGTTGCCGCCGAGGGCCACGGAGAGCCAGTGCGGAGGCTGCCCCGCATCGGCGCGGATCCGGTAGACGACGTCGTAGTGGTGGTAGACGACCGCGGAGAGCAGCGCGAAGACCGCGGCGCCGAGCAGCGCGTCGTCGACGATCAGGCCGAGCGCGACGGCGTAGGCCACGAACTGGATCACCGGCGGCGCCATCCAGCCCAGCTTGGCGGTCAGCGGCTCGCGCGCGGTGATCTTGATCACCAGCGGCAGATCGCACATGGCCCGCAGCGCGTTCACGGCCTCCTCGGTGCGGATTCCGTTGCCCGCCAAGGAGCGCTGGACCCGGCCCGCGGTCGTGTAGGCGGCCGCCAGCACGCCCCAGATCAGCAGAACACTGAAGACCAGGCGGGGGGTGGTGAAGGCCGTCAGGATCGCGATCAGGGCCCAGCGCTCGCCGATCGGGAGCACGACGACCTTGCGCGCCCAGTAGCCGAGGCTGCGGCTCGGGGCGTCCGCCGCAGTGGCCGCAGGGGCCGCGGAGGGCTGGCCGCGCAGCGACTCGTGGTACGCGAAATCGATGTGGTGGCGCAGCGTCTGGAGCACCATCGCGGACGCGGCGAGCAGCCAGACGCCGTGGTCGTGGCCGCCGCCGCGCACGGCGCCGAGCGCGAGGCCCGCGTAGACCGCGTACTCCTTGACGCGGTCGAAGGTCGCGTCGAGCCAGGAGCCGATCCGCGAGAACTGGAGCGAGTAGCGGGCGAGCTGGCCGTCGGTGCAGTCCAGCGCGAAGGAGAAGTAGAGCGCGAAGGCCGTGCAGACATAGCCCGCGCGGGTTCCGGTGGCCGCGGTTCCGGCGCCCGCCAAGGCGATCAGCAGCGAGAGCGTGGTGACGAGGTTCGGGGTCCAGCCGCGGCGCGCCGCCCAGCGCGCGAGGTAGCGGGTCCAGGGCGAGACGCAGAACGTGGTGAACAGGCCGTCGTCGCCCTTGACCGCGCGGCGCAGCCGGATCGCCTCGTCGTCCACGGAGTCGATCTCGGCGTACACGTCCTTGCGCGCGGACAGCGGCTCGGCGACCAGCCGCGCGACGATCCCGGGCGGCAGCGCCGTCTCGTGCACGTCGACCCCCTGGCCGCGCAGCGCCGCGGCGAAGTCGTCGGCCAGCAGCAGCTTCGGGGCGGTCAGCCGGGCCGCGGGCGAGGTGCCGTCCACGCGGTGCGCGGTGAGGTCGGGGATCGCGCGCAACTCGGCCGCGAGCCGGTCCCGCGCGGCCCCGGTGACCACCAGGATGCCGGGCGCGTGCGCCGCCTCCCACCTGGGGTCGAGCAGCGCGAGCCGGAGCGCGTGAGGGTGCGCGGCCAGCCGCGGATCGACCAGCGCGACCTTGCCGGAATGCGACGCGCTGGCCACGGCGCGGGCGGTCGCGGCCGGCCCGTCCGCCGTGATCACGGTGATGCCGAGGCCGGAGAGCGCCGCGCGCAGATGGCCGTCTCCGTCCACAGGCTGTGGACCGCTCAGCACGGCGGTGACATGGGTGGCGGCGGTGGTGCGCACGGGGGTTACTCCTAGCCCGGGTCGGTGCGGTCCGGTCCCAGTGGGTGAGGTGGATCCGGTGGCAACCGTAGCCTTACGCACGATCCGATACCATCCCTAAAACGCCGGACGGGCTGGTTAGCGAGGAAGTCTTGCCGCAGCAGAACGAGGCCGTGACGCCGGACTTGACGGTCGTCGTCATCGGATACAACGACGCCGCACGGCTGCCGGGCGCGGTGCGCTCGGTGCTCGGCCAGACGTTGCGCAACCTCGAGGTCGTGATCGTCGACGACCACTCCTCGGACGACACCCCGGAGGTGGCCGCGAAACTGGCCGCCGAGGATCCGCGGGTGCGCTTCGTGCGACTGGCCGAGAACAGCGGCGGCTGCTCGAAGCCGCGCAACACCGGGATCGAGCAGGCGCGCGGCCGGTACGTGATGTTCCTCGACTCCGACGACACCCTCGACCGGCACGCGGGCCTGAACATGCTGCAGGCGGCGGAGGAGTACGACGCCGACCTGGTCTCCGGGCTCTGCGTCCGTCGGCACCTCAATCGCTCCGGGCTCGTCGAGGACGTGCCGTGGTGGCCGGAGATGTACACCGAGAAGCGCGTGCTGGAGTCCGCCGCGGACGATCCGGACCTGCTGCGCGACACGCTGTCCACGAACAAGTGCTACCGGCTGGACTTCCTGCGCGAGCACGCGATCCGCTTCCCCGAGGGCTTTCACTGGGAGGACCTGCTCTTCTCCGCGACCGCGTACCTGCACGCGCGGCGGATCGTGCTGATCCCGAACCCGGTGTACTACTGGGAGGTCATGGTCCGGGTCGCGGCCAAGTCGATCTCCAATCAGCGCTCGAACATCGGCAACGTCCGGGACCGGATCGGCATCCACCGCAAGGTGGACGCGGTGCTGGACGGCTTCCCGGACGAGGCGGGCCGCGAGCGGATCCGGCTGGCCAAGGCGGTCAAGTTCATCGAGCACGACCTCGTGCTCTACCTGCGCGAACTGCCGTACCAGACCGACGAGTACATCGCGGAGTGCCGCGCGCTGTTCCGCGACTATCTGCGCACGCTGCCGCTGGAGGCCGCGTTCGCGCGCTGCGACCACCGCGTCGCCGTCGCGGGCGCCTACCTGCTACTCGAGGAGGACTGGCCCGCGCTGGTCACGATCTCCGAGAACCTGCTCGACCGCACCCGGGTGACCACGGACCTCGTCGAGCGCGAGGGCCGGATCTACTGGTGCGACAACGGGCACCTCGACGCGGAGTTCGGCCGCCTCGCCCTCGACGTGACCGACGCCGGATACCACCAGCTCTCGCTGGCCGAATCGAATCTGGCGACCCGGCTGACCGGGCTCGACGCGGTCTCCGTGAACCGGAAGACGGGCAGGATCCGGATCTCCGGGGAGACGGTGAACCCGCTCGGCAAGGTGCCCGCCGACGTTCCGCTGTCGGCTCAGCTGGAGTTCCGGCCGGGCCAGCGCGCGCTGCGGCAGTACCGGGTCACGGTGGCCGAGGTCCGGCACGAGGGCGACCGGATCCGCTGGACCGGCGAGGTGGACGTCGCGAAGACGGTGCGGCCGGTCGGCGTCGTGGACCAGATGTTCGAGGTCAGATTCCGGCTCAAGGCCGGGGACCTGGGCACGATGGCCACGCGGGTCACGGCGATCCAACTGCCGGAGGGCGCGGCCGAGCTGGAACTGCCCGCGCGTCCGCTGCTGACGAAGGCCGTCGGCGACCGCTGGGTGGTGCGGATCAACCACCGCGGCGTCGTGACGCTGCAGATCGCCTCGCACAACCCGATCGCCAAGCGGGTGAACGCCTCCTTCGAGCGCAACGCCACCGGTACCGGCGGCGGCAGGATGCTGCGGCTCGTGCAGAAGGCGACCCGGGCCGCCCAGAAGGCCAACGACCCGCGCCTGAAGCGCAAGGGCTACGCGCTGTTCTGCAAGCTGCCGGTGAAGAAGGGCTCTGTCGTCTTCGAGTCCCACATGGGGCTCTCGTACAGCGACAGCCCGAAGTACCTCTACGAGGCGCTGCGCCGGCACGGGTACTCGGGGCACGTGACCTGGTCGTACGCGGAGAACACGAACGGCTTCCCCAAGGACGCCCACCTCGTGCCCCGCAACTCCTGGTCCTATCTGCGCGCGCTGGCCCGCGCCGAGTTCTGGGTGGACAACCAGGGCTTCCCGCAGTGGATCGCGAAGCGTCCGCAGACCACGTACATCCAGACCTGGCACGGCACCGCGCTCAAGACGATGGGTGTGAACACGCCGCAGGTCAAGGCCATGCTGACCGGGCAGCGCAAGGCGCTGGCCAAGGCCGTGAACCGCTTCGACCACTTCCTGGTGCGCGGCGAGTGGGACATCAGGACCCTGGTCGAGGCGTTCGAGATGCGCGCCGAGCCGCTGCGCGTCGGGTATCCCCGCAACGACCTGCTGCTCGCGCCGGACCGCGACGAGCTGTCCGCCGCGCTGCGGGCCCGCTTCGGCTTCCCCGCGGACAAGACGGTGCTGCTCTACGCGCCGACCTTCCGCAACGCCTCAGGGCCCTTCAAGCCGGACTTCTCCCTCGAGGAGTTCGCGCGCGAGTTCGGCGACACTCACCTGCTGCTCGTGCGCGCGCACTACCTGAACACCGTCTCGGTGCCGGAGCAGGCCCGCGGCGCCGTCCAGGACGTGTCCAAGTACCCGGATGTGACAGAACTCTTCCTCGCCTCGGACGCGCTCATCACGGACTTCTCCTCGGTGATGTTCGACTACGCGCTGCTGGACCGTCCGCTGCTCTTCTTCGCGCCGGACAAGGCGGGCTACACCCGCGACCGCGGCACCTACTTCGATCTGGAGGCCGAGGCTCCCGGGCCGTACACCACGGACCAGGAGGCCTTCTTCAAGGCGCTGCACGCGCTGACCCCGGACGGCCACCGGGACGAGCGGCGGGCCTTCGCGCAGCGGTACGGCGAATACGAGCAGGGCGACGCCGCCGAGCGGGTCTATCAGCGCTTCTTCGCGAAGGGAGGCAAGTGATGGCTCCGGTGCGGGACATCGTCATCGTCTGCAACAACATCGACGAGGCGGGCGGCGCCCAGCGCTGGGCGCGGTCGATGGGTGAACTGCTGGGCGCCGAGGGCCACCGGGTGCTGCTCGTCGGCGTCGCGGGGGTCGCCGAGCCGCACGACTTCGGCGACGGATTCCCCTATCGCACGGCTCTGCTTCACGAGAAGCCGGTGCAGGTGGCCCGCAAGCGCCGCGCGTTCCGGCGCCTCCAGGAGGACGGCGCCGCGCGGCTGAGCTACCTCCTCGCGCCGCTCGAACTGGAGAACGCGGTCATCATCTGCGTGCAGGTCTTCGCGATGGAGTGGATCGCCAAGGCCGATACGCACGGCATCCCGGTCATCGGGATGAGCCACGAGTCCTACGCGGCGTCGATGGCGTCGAGCCGCGGCGCGCGGGTGAAGAAGCTCTACTCCGCGCTGCCCCGCTTCGTCGCGCTGACCGAGCAGGACGCGAGCGACTGGACGACCAAGGGCGGGATGAACAACACCGCCTCGATGCCGAACCCGCTGCCCTTCCCCGCGACCGGCGGCGCCGACGGCGACGCGCACGTCTGCGTCGCGCTCGGCCGGCTCTCCCAGGAGAAGGGCTTCGACCTGCTCCTCGAGGCCTGGTCCTATGTCGTGAAGGCGCGGCCGGAGACCGACTGGCGCCTGCGGATCCACGGCGACGGACCGGAGCGCGCGGCCCTGGAAGCCCAGGCCGGCGCGCTCGGGATCGCCGACTCGGTCTCCTTCGAGGGCTCGACGAACCAGGTCCCCGAGGCCCTGCGCTCCGGCTCGGTCTTCGTCAGCGCCTCGCGCGCCGAGGGCTTCCCGATGACGCTGCTCGAGGCGCAGGCCTGCGGGCTGCCCTGCGTCGCCTTCGACTGCGCTCCCGGCGTGCGCGAGATCCTGCAGGACGGCGTCCTGGTCTCCCTCGGCAACACGGAGGCCTTCGCCGAGCAGCTCGGCAGGCTGATCGACGATCCGGCCCTGCGCGGCACGCTCGCCAAGGCGGGGCTCGAGTCCGTGGCCCGCTACACCCCCGAGGTGATCGCCCGGCGCTGGGAGCGGCTGTTCACCCTCGTGCACCGCTGAGTCGAGGTCAGATCGGGCTGCCGTACCACTTCAGCACACGCAGCGCCCTGAGCGTGTTCCAGCGGCTCGGCTCGCCCTCGCCCTCGTCCAGGGCGAAATGCAGCCGCGCGACGTGCGGATTCTCCAGCGCCCAGCGGCCGTCGGCGCCGCGCTTGGCGGCGACGACCCGCACGGCCTCGCCGAGCCGCTCGTCCGGCTCGGCTCCGGCCTCGCGCAGGTAGTCGAGGCCGCGCAGCACGTCGTAGTGCCAGAAGGTGGGATAGGAGAACTGCGTCCAGGCGGCCGCCGCCTCCATCTTCCGGTCGACGTCGATGACCTCGCCGGTGGACAGCCGGCGCAGCATCCCCCGCTCGACCAGGTACTCCTGGCCGCGCAGCCGGGCCGCGCGCACCTCGGGCGCGCTCCCGACCGAGCGCTCGTACTCCAGCAGGCCCTCGAGCACGTTGATCGTGGTGTGGAAGGAGCCGCGCGTGGAGCCGTTCTCCTGCTCGCAGTTCCAGCCGCCGTCCGCCATCTGCTCGGTCAGCAGCCGCTCGACGACCGCGGCCACGTCCTGGCCGAAATAGGCGCCGATCGCGACGGCGCGGCCGTTGATGCAGGGCTCTGTCTCACCCTCGAAGTACGGCTCCCCCTCGTGCTCCCACTGCACGTGCGCCCGGACCAGGCCGAGCGCGTACCGCGCGCCCTCGCTGTCGGCGGGCAGCCCGAAATCGCGCAGCAGCGCGAGGCTCGTCGTGGTCGAGGTGCCCTGCGGGAACAGCGTCCCCTGCCGGGCCGGGCCGAGCTCGCCCCACCACCGCGCCGCCTCAGGCTCGGAGAACTCGGGGGTCTGCGCCGTCCACTGCCCGTGCGGCAGCTGAAGGCGGAGCAGCCGCGCGCCCCAACCCTCGCTCTCGACCTTCGCCCGTTCCGCCTCGACCTCGGCCGCCGGCGCGCCGGTGATGTCCCGCATCACCTGCCAGCGGATCGCCGGGTCGCCTTCCAACAGCCAGCCCACCGCATCCATGCGTCCGAGGCTAGCCGTCGCCTCCGACAATCGGGATTTCCAGCGTGAACAGCGCGCCGGGACCGGGCTGCGCGTTGCGCGCGGTGACCCGGCCGCCGTGCGATTCGGCCACCTGGGCGACGATGGCGAGCCCGAGGCCGGAGCCGGGGCGGTCGCGCATGTCGGCGGAGCGGTAGAAGCGGTTGAAGACGTGCGGCAGGTCCTCCTCCGGGATGCCGGGGCCGTGGTCCCGCACCGTGAGCACGCCGCGCGAGGTCAGGTTGAGCTCGACCAGGCCGGCGCCGCCGGAGAACTTGGCGGCGTTGTTGATCAGGTTGCCGACGGCGCGCTCGAGCCGGTCGGGGACGCCGTCGATCGTGCAGGGCTCGGTCGCGACCCGGAAGTCGGCCTCGGGCCAGTGCAGGCTGGCGCGGTCCACGACGCGGCGGGTCAGCTCGTCCCAGCGGACCTGCGTCACGACCGCCTCGGGCTCCTCGCCGCGGGCCAGCTCCATCGTGTCGGCGACCAGTCCGGTGAGCTCGTCGATGCCGCTGAGCAGGGAGTCGATGACGCGCTTGCGGTCGACGTCGTCGAGCCGGTCGAACTTGTCCAGCACCTCGGCGTTCATCCGCAGCGAGGTCAGCGGGGTGCGGAGCTCGTGCGAGGCGTCGGCGACCAGCTGGCGCTGCTTCTGCGCCGCGTCGTGCACCGCGGCGAGCATCGCGTTGAAGCTCACCGCGAGCCGACCGAGCTCGTCGGAGTCCGAGCGTCTGCCCAGGTCGATCCGGTGCGTCAGCTCCCTGGGCTCCCGGGCGATCCGCTCGGCGGCGGTGGTCAGCTGGCCGACGGGACGCAGCGCGGTGCGGGTGACCCACCAGCCGAGGGCCGCCGCGAGCACGATGCCGGCCAGTCCGCCGAGGCCGAGCTTGATCTCGAGCTGCTTGAGCTCGGTGTCGATCCCGGAGAGCGGCAGCGCGACCATCACGGCTTCCTTGGTGCCGCTGATGTGCATCGTGTAGACGCGGGCGGCACCGCCGTTGAGCTGTATCGTCCGGTAGCCGTCCGACGAGTTGCCCGCGGCGACCTTCAGGTCGTCGGGGATCAGCGGGATCGTGGTCCGGTTGCCCTGGTTCATCTCGGTCGGGGACTGCGCGGGGACCACACTGCCGTTCGAGTAGACGAACTGCGAGATGCCGACCGCGTCGCCGAAGCGGTGGCCGTAGGCGATGAGATAGGCGCGCTGGGCCGCCGGGCTGTTGGTGCCGCTCTTGCCCTTGCCGGAGCCGCCCTTGGACTGCTGCTTGACGTTGTGGTACTTGGCCATCGCGGACAGGCCGTCGGCCTGATGGGCGAGCTGGGCGTCCATCTCGGCGAGGAGTTCCGTGCGCACGGCGACGTAGCCGAAGACCACGCACGCTCCGATGCCCACCGACACCGCGACGGCCGCCGCGATGATCATGCGGGTCCGGAGCTTGCGCTTTCCCCAGCGCCACTCGCCTTTTCTCAGCCGGACCCTCACCGCCGCATCACGCCGGGGTCCGCACCGTGTAACCCACGCCTCGCACAGTGTGAATCATACGCGGGGCGTCCGCGGGCTCGGTCTTGCGCCGGAGCACCGAGATGAACACCTCCATGGAGTTCGAGCCCGGCACGCCGTCGTAGCCCCAGACGCGGTCCCGGATCAGCTCCCGGGTCACGACGCGGCCGGCGTTGCGCAGCAGCAGCTCGAGCAGGTCGAACTCGATCTTGGTCAGGTCCTCGGTGTGCCCGGCCCGGCGCAACTGCCGGGCGCCGAGGTCGAGCACCAGGTCGCCGCAGCTGAGCATCCCCGGGTCGACCGGCGGCTCGACGACGGCGCGGCGCAGCAGCGCGTTGATCCGGGCCACCAGCTCGGCCAGCGCGAAGGGCTTGACCAGGTAGTCGTCGGCGCCGGCGTTGAGGCCGAGCACCCGGTCCTGCACCGCGTCGCGCGCGGTGAGCATGAGGACCGGGGTCCGGTCGTTGGCGGCGCGCAGCGCCCGGGCCACGCCGAGCCCGTCGAGGCCCGGCATGGACACGTCCAGCACGATCAGGTCGGGCGGGCTCTGGCTGACCGAGTGCAGCGCCTGCTGGCCGTCCGCCGCGAGGCAGATTCCGTAGCCTTCGAGCTTGAGCGCGCGGCCGAGGGCCTCGCGCACCTCGCTGTCGTCCTCGACGATCAGCAGCTGAGCCGTATCCGTTCCCATCACCTCACCAGAATGGACGAACCGCCCAAAAAACGGCTGAGAAGAGTGTCACGGCTTGGCTTCGACACTTCCCACCTGCGAGTATGCCGAGCGGCCGTCAGCTTGTCGAGGTGGCGCTCGGCCGGGCGGAGGACGTCGGGATCAGCGCCTCGCACACCTTCAGCGCGGCGGCGACCTTGGGGTCGGCCGGGTTCAGGCCGCCCAGGTAGCGCGCGTCGCCGGTGGGCCGGACGCTCGCCGCCGCGGTCGGCCGGGTGGTCGGCACGGCCTCGCCCTGCTGCGTCATGCAGCTGCGGAACGCGGCCAACCGGGTGCTGCCGCCGCCGAAGCCCGCGCCGCCGGTGGGCCGCAGCGAGGCGCAGGCCTGCATGGCCGCCGACATGGTCGGGTTGGCCGAGGCGAAGCCGCCGCCTCCGTAGCCGCCGGCCGGACGGGTGAACCCGGCGCCGGGCGAGTGGCTGCGCCGTCCGCCGCCGAACGCGCCGCCGCTGGGCAGCTTGACGCCGTGCTGGCTCAGGCAGGAGGTGTACGCGGAGTAGCCGCTGGTGCCCGTGCCGGTGGCGGCCACCGACGCGGTGGAGCCGGAGTTGGAGGAGCAGCCCGCGATCAGCCCGACCGCCGCGATGCCCGCCGCGGCCGAGACCAGAGTGCTGGTGAGTATGCGCTTCATG
>DASTAE010000215.1:0-8361 GCA_035712985.1 Actinospica sp. | reverse complement strand
TGTTCTCGGCGGCGTCCAGGTCGGACTCGTTGGCCGAGGCGGCCTCGACCAGCAGGATGTGGCAGCTCTGGCAGATCGCCGAGACCATGTCGAGGTCCAGCGACTCCTCCTCGGCCCAGCCGTAGTCGGTCGAGGGCAGCGAGGTCGTCGAGCCGGTCTGGCTCTCCTGCTTGAAGCAGCCGCTCGCCGCGGTGCACGCGGGCAGACCGTAGGCGCTGCGGTAAACGGCCAGGTCAGCGGCGGCGTTAGGGTCGTTGTACGCGTCGACGATGGCGACGGTCTCGGTGGAGCTGCCGGTCGTCGTCAGCTTGTAGGCCGAGCGCAGCTGGGAGGGGGTGTAGCCGGAGCCGGTCGAGCTGCCGGTCGTCTGGAAGCGGGCCCGGGACGAGGAGCCGCGGGTGCTCTTCGCCGTGTACCCGAGGCAGTGCATCACGCCGGGCGAGGTCGCCGCGTTGCAGCCGAAGGGCAGCAGGCCGCCCGCCGTGGTGCCGGCCGCCTCGGCCGGAGCGGCGAGGCCTACGCCGAGTCCGAGCAGCGCGAGCGCGAAGCTCGCGGTCGTCGCGATCAGGCGGCGGGGGAAACGTGTCTGACGGTGCGTGGGTTCGGTGGGCCGCATGCAGTCTCCGCGTGGGTTCGGCGCGTCCGGGCGCGGCGACGGCGCGAACGCGGTGGGTGTGGTGGTGGGTGTGCCGGTGGTCCGTGCGCACTCTGATTCGCAGGTTCGATCCGGCCGCACGTCCCGTCAAGGCCACGTTCGATCACGGTTCACGCACGCGTACCGGCCTATCACGCACGCGCAGCGGCCGAATCACCCGGCCGTGGGCATGACAAGACGCGGATGCGGAGAGATATTTGAGACTAAACGTCCGAAACCGCCGACCCGGGAGTCTCCGATGTCCTCGACCTCCGCTCCTGCGGGCACCGCGACCTCGACGAAGGGCCTCAAGGCGAACGCCCTGGGCCTGACCTCGAGCATCGTCATCGCCACGGCCTCCGTCGCGCCCGCCTACAGCCTGGCCGCCTCGCTCGGCCTGGTGGTCGCGGGGGTCGGCGCGCAGGCCCCGACCATCATGCTGCTCGCGTTCGTCCCGATGCTGTTCATCGCGTTCGGCTACCAGGGCCTGAACCGGATCGACCCGGACTGCGGCACGACGTTCACCTGGGGCGCCCGCGTCTTCGGGCCGAAGACCGGCTGGATGGGCGGCTGGGCGATCATCGTCGCCGACGTGATCGTGATGGCGAACCTGGCGCAGATCGCCGGCCAGTACGGCTTCCAGCTGGTCGGCGCGTACGGGCTCGCGGCGAGCGCCGGCTGGTCCGAGGTCGCCGGCATCGTCTGGATCGCGCTGATGACGCTGATCTGCTACATCGGTATCGAGGTCTCGGCCCGGATGCAGGTCGCGCTGCTCTCGATCGAGCTGCTCATGCTCGGCGTGCTGTCCGTCACCGCGCTGGTCAAGGTCTACTCGGGCCACGGAACCTCCGGCTCGCAGCACGTCTCCGGCTCCTGGTTCAACCCCTTCAACGTGGGGTCCTTCTCGGCGCTCACGCTCGGCCTGCTCACCGCCATCTTCATCTACTGGGGCTGGGACACGGCGGTCTCCGTGAACGAGGAGACCAGGGACCGCTCGAAGACCCCGGGGCGCGCCGCGGTCATCTCCACGGTCCTGCTGCTGGTCACGTACGGCCTGGTCACCGTGTCCGCGCAGGCCTTCGCGGGGGTCGGCACGACCGGCACCGGGCTGGCCAACCCGGACAACTCCGGCGACGTGCTCTCCGGACTCGGCAGCGAGGTCTTCGGCAGCACCGGCTTCGGCTGGTTCCTCAGCAAGCTGCTCGTCCTGATGGTGCTGACCTCCGCCTCCGCGTCGACGCAGACCACGATCATGCCGACCGCGCGCACGGCGCTGTCGATGGCCGACCACCACGGCATCCCGTCCGCCTTCGCCCGGATCCACCCGCGCTTCCGCACGCCCACGTGGTCCACGATCGGAATGGGCCTCGCGTCGATCGCCTTCTACGCGATGCTCTCGAAGATCAGCACCAACGTGCTCGCCGACTCGATCTCCTCGCTGGGCCTGGCCATCGCGTTCTACTACGGCCTGACCGGCCTGGCCTGCGCCTGGCACTTCGCGCCGAGGGCGCTGCGCTCCCCGCGCACGTTCTGGCTCCGCTTCCTGCTGCCGCTGCTCGGCGCGCTGATCCTGTTCACCTTCTTCGGCTACGGCGCGTATCAGTTCTGGAACCCCGCCTACGGCAACACGCAGTGGCACATGCCGTTCTCGCCGCACTGGATCATCGGCGGGGTCTTCCTCACCGGAGTCGGCTCGCTCGTGCTCGGCATCCCCTTGATGTACGTCTACCGAGCCGTGCGCCCCGGGTTCTTCCGCGGCGAGGTGATCCGCCGCGGCACCTGGCCCGAGCACGGCGACGGCGCTGAGCAGGGGAAATGATCAATCCAAGCTAAGGGCTGCTTAACCCTGACGCCTTGACAGTGGTACTGGTCTAGTCCATTCTCGCCCTGAAGGATCCTTCGCATCGGGCGGCCACGCGCCGTGCGCCACCTCCCGCGCACGGCCGTCGCCGCGTCCCACCCATCCCGAAGGAGCAGATGGAGTGCGCAAAGACAGTGGTATACGGACCCATGTGCCAAGGGCCGCGATGGCGGCCGCGGCCGCGGCGAGCCTGGTGGCCGGCGGCGTGCTGGTCGCCACGCTCGGCAGCGGTGCGGCGCAGGCGGCCACGACGGCGCTGGGCAGCAACTGGTACGCCTCGGCCCCCTATGACATGCCGCTGGACAACACCCCGCCGAACCTGACCCAGGTCATGGCGGCGACGGGGGAGAAGGCCTTCGTGCTGGCGTTCGTGCTGGCCGAGAACGGCAGCGCCTGCGCCCCGGCCTGGGACGGCGGCTCCTCCGCCGTCTCCTCCGGCGACGCGGTCGCGTCGCAGATCAACGCCCTGCGTGCGGCGGGCGGTGACGTCTCGGTCTCCTTCGGCGGCTACAACGGCACCAAGCTGGGCCAGGTCTGCGGCAGCGCCTCGGCCACCGCCGCGGCCGAGCAGCAGGTCGTCACCGCCTACGGACTGCACGCGATCGACCTGGACCTGGAGGAGCCCGAGTACGAGAGCTCCTCGGCCATCGCCAACGAGCTCGGCGCGGCCAAGATCCTGCAGTCGAACAACCCGGGCATGTACATCTCGGTGACGATCCCGGGCACCACCGCGGGCACCGGCTGGTTCGGCACGCAGCTGCTGGACGAGGCGAAGACGCTCGGCTTCACCCCGAACGCCTTCACGATCATGCCCTTCGACGGCGGCTTCAGCGGCGCCTCCTCGCAGATCTCGGCGCTCGAGGCGTTCAACGGCATCCTGACCTCGACCTTCGGCTGGAGCTCGGCCACCGCGTACGCGCACGAGGGCATCTCCTCGATGAACGGGCGCACCGACTCGGCCGAGTACTTCTACCAGTCGGACTTCCAGTCGGTGCTCAGCTGGGCCGAGAGCGTCGGACTCGGCCGCTACTCGTTCTGGTCGGTCAACCGGGACCGCGAGTGCAGCCCGCCGGACAACAACGGCACGCTCTCCGGCAGCTGCTCGAGCGTCACCCAGAACAGCTGGGACTTCACCAAGTACGACGCCGAGTTCGCCGGGGCCACCCCGCCGGTGACCTCGTCGCCGACACCGACGACGGCCAGCCCCTCGGCCAGCGCGACCTCGACCGGCACCGGCGGCGGCGGCGGAACCTGCGCGGCGGCGTGGAGCTCGTCGAGCTCGTACTCGGCCGGCGCCGAGGTCTCGTACAACGGCCACGACTGGACCGCCAACCAGTGGAACTACAACGAGGTGCCGGGCGGAGCCTCCGGCGCGTGGAACGACGACGGGGCCTGCTAGTCGAGGACTGACGGATCCCGGAGAGACTCCGCGGCCCGGCGCCGCCGCCACGGCGGCGCCGGGCCGCGGATATCTCCTCCAACCGCTCCCGGCCCACCGCCGTCTCAGGGTACGTAGGGTCGCGGCCAGGGGGGCCGCGGCCGGCAGGGGTACGGAGGGGAATCATGAATCGAGCGCTTCTCGTCGCCGTCGCGGCGGCGGCCATGGCGGTCGGAGCCGGCACCGTCGCGAACGCGGCGACCGCGGATCAGGGCAGGGCGGCGTCCATGACGGGCGTGCGGGTGGGACCGGCGTCGAGCCTGGTGACGGCGGAGAACGAGCGGGGGGACGTGACCGGCGCGTACGACGGCTGGAACCGCGCCTTCGTCTGGCACAAGGGGGTGTTCACCGACCTCGGCCTGCTGAGCGGCACGAGCTCCGCGTACAGCACGGCGATCAACGACAGCGGGGACGTCGTCGGCTACGGCCTCAGCTCGACGGTCTACGTGTACGAGGGCTTCGAGTGGCACGACGGCAAGCTGACCGCGCTGCCGAGCCTCGGCGGCAGCTCGTACCCGGCGGCGATCGACGACAAGGGTGAGATCGCCGGTACCGCCGCGGACGGCAACGGGGGCTCGCACGCCGTCATCTGGCAGAACGGGAAGCTCACGGTACTGCCGGGCCTCGGCGGCACCGACGACGGCGTGGGGCGGATGAACCAGGCCGGGCAGATCATCGGCTACAGCGGTGGCGACGCCGTGCTGTGGACGGACGGCAAGCCCACCGACCTCGGCGTCGGCTACGCGGAGGCGCTGAACAACCGCGGCCAGGTCATCCTCGAGTACACCGACGGCTCGGGCGTGGTGGACTACTTCCTGTACGACCACGGCAGGAAGACCGCGCTCCCGGCCGGCGACGTCGCCTCCGCCCTGAACGACGAGGGCCAGATCATCGGCAGCTACACGCCGGCGGGCGCGAGCACCCAGCACGGCTTCGTCTGGCGGGACGGCAAGCAGACCGACCTCGGCGCCGGCGTGAGCCCGGCGGCGATCAACGACCGCGGCCAGATCCTCGTCGACACGGACGACAACGGCGTCTACGGCGCCGAAATCCTCGGGCACGGTCACTCGATCACCCTGACCACGCCTGACGGACCGTCGGCCACCGCGGGTCTGCTCACTCAGAACGGCTTCGTGGCGGGGACGGACGAGGCCACGGCCGGCGCGATGGAGTGGGACGTCCGCTAGACAGCGGTCGGCACGAAGGTCGCCGCCGACCGGGATCGCCCCGGTCGGCGGCGCACTCGCCCGGCTCGGTCGATCGGCGGCGCGCCGCGCGACTCGAGCCCTAGTGCCAGGACCAATCCTGGTTCGCCGCGCCGTCGCAGGCCTCGAGGTCGACCGTCGTGCCGCCGGTGAGGGTCACGCAGAGGTTCGAGTAGCTGCTGACGATCGATCCGTCGGATTTGATCGTCCACTGCTGGTTGCTGCCGTTGTTGCAGGTCCAGAGGTCCAGTTCGGCGCCCGGCGTCGATTGCCAGTCGTAGTCGTCGAGGCAGTACGCGCCGCCGTCCTGCGTCAGCTGGCCGGAGGCGTTCACGGTCCAAGTCTGGAAGGAGCCACCGCCGCAGGCGGTGCTCTGCTCGACCGCGCCGGCGGAGTAGGTCGAGCCGGGGGTGGTCAGGCAGGTTCCGGCCGACTGGTTGGCCAGGGCCGACTTCGCGGGCGCCTTGGGCGAGCTCGAGGTTCCGGCCGCGGCGGTTGCGGTGGCCGCCGCCGACGCGCTCGCGCCGGGGATCGCGGCGACGCCGCTCGCACTCGTGCTCGCATGCGCGCCGGCGGATGCGCTCGCGGACGCGGAGTGCTTCGCCGAGGCGGACGCCGAGCCGCTCGCCTTGGCGGTCGCGCCCGCGGTCCCCTTGCCGGAGAAGCTGGCCGCGGGGACGTTCGCGGGCCCGGTCATGTTGGGCTCGGCGGGCAGCGAGGTCGGGGACAGGTTCGGGGTGCTCTCGGTGTCGACCACCACGACCGCGATCGCCGCGACGGCGGCGAGTGCCACGGAGGCGATCGCCGCGCGCTTGAGGCCGCTCGGCTTTCCCTGGTCGTCCGGTTCGTCCGGCGCCTTGACGGGCGCTCCGGCCGGCGCCGGCCTCTCCGGTCGGCGGGCGGCCGGGACCAGCCGCGGCTTGCGCGCGGGACCGGCGATGACCTCCGTCTCGCCGTCCGCCGGCGTGCCGACCCAGTTGATCGACGGCGACCACGGTGGCACCCGGTTGCGCGGATCGGCGGCCGCGGCCGGTTCCGGTGCCGCTGCCGGTTCCGCCTCCGGCTCGGCCAGGGCCTCGAGTATTCGCGCGCGGTCGATCGGCATCGTCAGGTCGTGTGGCGCGCTCGGTATCAGGGCCGGGTTCCGGCCGTCGGCCTGGACCTGCGCGTCGAGCGCGCGCCGGAAGGCCGAGGCGCGGCCGTCGGCCGCGTCAGAGCTCTCAGTACCGTTCTCGGCGCTGTTCGCGTCGGTTCGTTCGGGCGCGTCCATCGGACTCCTCAGCCGGAATGACCCCGGCGCACTCTGAATCGCCGTCCCCGCGCGGGACGACTATCGCGGTAGTGCAGATCATGCACATGGTGCCACCGGGTTCGAGGCAGCACAGGAACTCACGGTGACCACCAGTCGCCTGATACTAACGCATCCGTGCCGTGGGCTCAGATCGGCGATTCGGCGCACGACGAGCCCGCTCCTTCCGCGGTGGGGCTCACGCGCGCAGGAACGTGTCCTCGAAGCGGCTGGGCGGCAGCGGCTGGGAGAGCAGGTAGCCCTGGCCGAGGTCGCAGCCGAGTTCGAGGAGCCGTTCGTACTGCTCCTCGGTCTCGATGCCCTCGGCGACGGTGGTCATGCCCAGGGAGTGCGCCATCGCGATCACCGCGCCGATGATGGCCCGGTCCTCGCCGGGCTGGTCGACGCCGCTGACGAACAGCCGGTCGATCTTGAGGATGTCGACCGGGACCCGGCGCAGGTGGCGCAGCGAGGAGTATCCGGTCCCGAAGTCGTCGAGGGCGATGCGCACCCCGAGCCGCGAGAGGCCGCCGAGCACGCCGTCGGCCGAGAGCGGCGCGTCGTGCACGGCGGTCTCGGTGATCTCCAGGCAGAGCTGCCGCGGCTCGAAGTCGTAGCGGCTGAGCACCGCCTCGACGAAGTCGACCAGCGCCGGGTCGCTGATCTGGCGGACCGACAGGTTGACCGCCACGGTGAACGCGGGGGTGCCGGGGCCGCGCCGCCGGTTCCAGCGGGCCAGCGTGCGGCAGGCCTGCTGGATGACCCAGCGGCCGATCGGGAGGATCAGCCCGGAGTCCTCGGCGACCTCGATGAAGTCGGCCGGCGCGAGCAGGCCGCGGCGCGGATGGCGCCAGCGGATCAGGGCCTCCATACCGACCGGCCGACGCTCCGCCAGGTCGTATACGGGTTCGTAGACGAGCCGGAACTCGCCGCGGCCGAGCGCCTGGCGCAGCTCGGTCTCGATCGTCAGCCGGGAGACCGCCTGCTCGCGCACCGCGCTCGTGAAGAACTGGAAGCCCCCGGCGCCGCGGCCGCGCTCCTTGCTCCGGAACATCGCCGCGTCGGCGTCGCGCAGCAGCACCTCGGCGCTGGTGCACGGATCGCTGGTCACCGCGATGCCGATGCTCGCGCTGACGTGGATGTCCTGCCCGGCGAACGCGAAGGGCTCGGCGAGGGTGCGATTGATCCGCTCGGCGAGCGCGGCGGCGTCCTCACGGCGGGTCAGATGCTCGGTGAGCACCGCGAACTCGTCCCCGCCGAAGCGGGCGACCACGTCGGCGCGGCCGGCGGCGGAGCGCAGCCGGGCGGCCACCGCGACCAGCAGGGCGTCCCCCGCGGCGTGGCCCAGGCTGTCGTTGACGATCTTGAACCGGTTCAGGTCGAGGAACAGCACCGCCAGCCGGTCCTCGCCGCCCTTCATGGCGGCCAGCGCCTGGTCGATCCGGCTCACCAGCAGCAGGCGGTTGGGCAGCCCGGTCAGCGGATCGCGCACCGCCTGCTCGGCCAGCGCGTCCTCGACGCGCTTGCGGTCGGTCAGGTCGCGGCTGAACACCAGGACGCTGACCACCTCGCCGCTCTCGTCGAACTCGGGCACGAGCCGGGAGTGCAG
Organism: Actinospica sp.; assembly: GCA_035712985.1. Taxonomy (GTDB): domain Bacteria; phylum Actinomycetota; class Actinomycetes; order Streptomycetales; family Catenulisporaceae; genus Actinospica. Next base: position 326 of record DASTAE010000215.1, on the reverse strand, counting down.
GAACCGGCGGGTGCCCCCGAGCACCAGGCTGCGCTCGACGTCCGCGCCCTCGCCGGTCTCCAGCACCCGCCGCAGCACGGCCTCCCACTCGCGCACGGCCTCCTCGGGCTGCCCGAGGTCGCGCGTGGTGCGGCCGATCAGCGCGGAGCCCGCGGCGCCGACCAGCTCCAGCGCCGCGGGGTTGAGGTACGTGTAGTTCAGCGCGCGGTCCACCCGCACCATCGGGTCCGGGCTGGCCTCCAGCAGCGTGCGCAGCTCGCGGCCGATCCGGTCGAGCTCCTCCGTCTTGGCGAGCAGTTCGCGCTCCGCGCTCCGGCGGGCGGTGA
>DASTAE010000214.1:0-30798 GCA_035712985.1 Actinospica sp. | reverse complement strand
ACCATGACGGCCGCGCCGATCAGATAGCCGATCCACAGCTTCGAGTGGTGCTCCAGGTAGTTCGCGCTCTGCCCGGTCGTGTCGCCGATCAGCTTGCCGTAGAACCACGGGCCGAAGGCGCCGAAGCACTGGGCGATCGCGAAGAAGACCGCGATCGCCTTCGCGCGCACCTCGACCGGGAAGATCTCGCTCACCGTCAGGTAGGCGGCGCTCGCCCCGGCGGAGGCGAAGAAGAAGATGAAGCACCAGCAGGCCGTCTGGGTGAACGCGCTCAGCGCCCCGTTGTGGAACAGCAGCGCGCTCACGGCGAGCCCGATCCCGGCGATCAGATACGTGCCGGTGATCATCTTCCGGCGGCCGACCGTGTCGAACAGGTGGCCGAGGAGCAGCGGGCCGAGCAGGTTGCCGAGGGCGAAGGCCATGAAGTAGTACGCCGTGTTGCCCTCGGAGACGCCGTAGATCTTCGTGAGCACGAGCGAGTACGTGAAGAAGATCGCGTTGTAGAGGAAGGACTGGGTGATCATCAGCGAGGCGCCGAGGATCGACCTGCTCGGATAGCGCCGGAAGAGCGTCTTCGTCAGCGTCCAGTAGCCGACGCTGTCCGCGGGCAGGATCTCGATCGCCTTCGACTCGTCCACCGCGTCGAGGGTGCCGCCGCTCTGCAGGGTCAGCTCCTCGATCCGGGAGACGGCCGCCTCGGCTTCATCGACCCGGCCGTGCATCACCAGCCAGCGCGGACTCTCCGGCAGGTTCCGCCGCACGAACAGGATGACCAGGCCGAGTACCGGGCCGAACAGGAAGCCGATCCGCCACGAGTAGCTGACGTCCAGGTGCTTGATCACGACGAGCGTGAGGACGGAGGCGAGGAACGCTCCGGCCCAGTAGGTCCCGTTCACGGCGATGTCCACCCGGCCGCGGTAGCGCGCCGGGATCAGCTCGTCGATCGCCGAGTTGATCGCCGCGTACTCGCCGCCGATACCGGCGCCCGCGATGAACCGCGTCATGTCCAGGTAGAGCACCCAGCCCTCGCCCCGCCCGAAGGTCAGCGCGCTGAGCCCGCCGCCGATCAGGTAGACGCCGAGGGTGATCATGAACAGGTTGCGGCGTCCCCAGCGGTCGGAGAGGTGGCCGAAGAACAGCGCGCCGAACACCTCGCCGAGCAGGTAGATCGTACCGACGGAGAACGCCACCGACCCGGCGCCCATGTTCAGCGCCCGCGGGTCGGTCAGGAACGGGCTCACGTTGCTCGCGATGCTGACCTCGAGCCCGTCCAGGATCCAGGCCACACCCAGCGCCACCACCATCATCGTATGGAAGCGCGACCAGCCGAGCCGGTCGATGCGCGCGGGAACCAGACTGCGGATCCCGCCGCTGAAGGTCGGCTGTTTGCTGAGTGTGGCCATCGTGGGCACCTCGTCTCGACGCCGGGCGGACATGAAAATCAGGGCGGTCCTACGAGTTGCCCGGGTGTCGCCGAGGGAAACTCCCGGGTCCCCCGTCGCCGCGGCGGGTGCGGCCGAACGGGGGAACCGGTTCCGCGTTGTCTCACAAACTCTTCAGATACGTCTCAAAGCCCAGGTCGGAGACTTGCAAACCTCCCGGTGTCTCACGTACGGAGAAAAACGTTGTCTGGACCGGCTCCGATGCAGCACAGTTCTAGGCAGCCCACCCGCACACGCCACACGGGGGCCGTGCTCGGGTCAGTCCCTACAGGGGAGTGCCGGTGTCGTCACGCCATCGACGACACCGGCACGGGACGCCCTTTTCCTGCCGCGCACACGCCACGCACGGGACGCCCTTTTCTTGCCGCGAGGTCTCATTAGACTCACCCCGGTGACCCTCTCTCAGCTGGTCGACGGCATCGGCGCCGATCGCGTCATCACCGAACCCGAGCTCATCCGCGACTTCTGCCATGACGAGCACTCCTACGTGACGCCGGGCAGTCCGTGCGCCGTGGTGGTGGCGCGGAGCGCCGAGGACGTGCAGGCGGCGGTGCGCTGGGCCGCGGAGCACCGGGTGCCGATCATCCCGCGCGGGGCGGGGACCGGGATCGTCGGGGGGACGGCGACGATCGACGGGTGCCTCGTCGTCTCGCTCGCGAGGATGACCGCGATCAGGGAGCTGTCGCCGCAGGACGAGATCGCGGTCGTCGAGCCCGGCGTGATCAACGCCGACCTCGATCGGGCGGCGCGGGCGCACGGGCTGATGTACGCGCCGGATCCGAGCTCGTACGAGACCTGCACGATCGGCGGCAACCTCGCGACGAACGCGGGCGGGCTGCGCTGCGTGAAGTACGGCGTGACCCGCGACTCCGTGCTCGGGCTCGAGGCCGTGCTCGCGGACGGCTCGCTGATCCGCACCGGGCGACGCACCGTCAAGGGCGTGACCGGCTACGACCTGACCGGCCTGCTCGTCGGGTCCGAGGGGACGCTCGGCATCATCACCTCGGCCACGCTGCGGCTGCGGCCCGCGCCGAAGCACCCGCCGGTGACCGTCGCCGCGGAGTTCGCGAGCGTGGTCGACGCGGCCGAGGCCGTCTGGGCGATCGTGCGGGCCAGCGTCGGGCCGAGCCTGCTCGAGCTGATGGACCGGGCCACGCTCGAGGCCCTCGACGACTGGCGCCGCATCGGCCTCGACGCCAAGACCAACGCGATGCTGCTCTGCCAGGCCGACGGCCCCGACGCGGCGGCGGCCGCGCAGGTCATGGCCGACTGCTGCAACGGCAACCGCGCCTCGGTCGTCGCCGTGTCGGACGACGAGGCCGAGGCCGCGCAACTGCTCGACGTGCGCCGGATGGCCTTCACCGCCATCGAGCGCAGGGGCGCGTGCCTGATCGAGGACGTGTGCGTGCCGCGGTCCAAGCTTCCCGAGATGTTCGCCGCCGTCGAACGCGTCGCCGCGCGCCACGACCTGCTCGTGCCGACGGTCGCGCATGCGGGGGACGGCAACCTGCACCCCGTCTTCGTCTTCGACCGCGGCCTCGGCGAGATTCCGCGCGCCGTCTGGGACGCCGCCGAGGAGGTCTTCCGCGCCGCCCTGGACCTCGGCGGCACGCTCACCGGCGAGCACGGCGTCGGCACCCTCAAGCGGCACTGGCTGGCCGCCGAACTCGGCGACGCCACGATGGCCGCCCAGCTCGCGATCAAGAACGCCCTCGACCCGCTCGGCATCCTCAACCCGGGCAAGGCGATCTGACCGGCGGCTGCGCCGCTGTCGGACCCCTCGCCTAGCATCGGGGACATGGCCTCCGAACCCGCGCAGAACGGCCGGCACCTGCTGCGCGCGAAGGACCTCGCCGACACGCGGTACGCGGAGCCGCTGACGGTGGACGACCTCGCGCGGGCGGCCGGGTACTCCCGCGCGCACTTCAGCCAGGAGTTCCGGCGGGCGTTCGGCGAGTCGCCGCACGCCTATCTGCTCACCCGCCGGCTCGAGCGGGCCGCGGCGCTGCTGCGGAGCACGGACTACTCCGTGGCGGACATCTGCGTGATGGTCGGGCTGGCGAGCGTCGGCTCGTTCACGACCAGCTTCGCGCGGATGTTCGGTCTCGGGCCGACCGACTACCGCGCCTCCTTCCCGCCCGCCTCGCAGTTCGCGCTGATCCCGTGGTGCGTCCAGCGCGCCTACGGACGGCCCAAGCACCGGACGTTTCGAGAAGACCCGGCGCAGTCTTCGAACTAGCGTGGTGGGTGTCAACCCGAGACCAGGAGGCCGTCATGCCGTACCGGATCGCCAGCTACCAGCTCTTCGTCACCGACCAGGACGAGGCACTGGACTTCTACGTCAACAAGCTCGGCATGGAGGTGCGCACCGACGTGACCGTGCCCGAGATGGGCAACTTCCGCTGGCTCACGGTCAGCCCGGCCGGGCAGCCCGAGGTGGCCATCGTGCTGATGGCGATCCCCGGCGAGCCGGTCTTCGACCCGGAGACCGAGGGGCAGCTCAAGGCCCTGCTCGCCAAGGGCGCGGGCGGCGCGGTCTTCCTGAGCACCGACGACTGCCGCGGCGCGTACGAGGAGCTCTCGGCGCGCGGCGTCGAGTTCCTGGAGAAGCCGGAGGAGCGGATCTACGGGATCGACGCCGGCCTCCGTGACCCCTTCGGCAACCACCTGCGGCTGACCCAGGCGCGCGAGGGCTTCGGCGGCTGAGGACGGGCCCCGGCGATCGGCCCCTGCGACGGGACCGGAGGCGGAAACCGGGCGGGTGTCCTACGTGGGCTGCCCGCCCGGCCGCACCAGCCCGGTCTCGTACGCGTAGACGACCACCTGCGCGCGGCTGGCCAGGTTCAGCTTCGTCATCACCCGGTAGATGTGCGTCTTCACGGTGGCCTCGGCGAGCATCAGCTCGGCGGCTATGTCGGTGTTCGACAGGCCGGTGCCGACCATCCGCAGCACGTCCAGCTCGCGGCTGGTCAGCTCCTCGGAGGGGCGGCGGACGGTCGGCTCCGAGATCGACTCATGCGCTTTAGCTGAGGCGGCGGAGTCGTGCTGCTGCTGAAAGGCCTCCACCAGGCGGCGGGTGATCTCCGGGGTGAAGGCCATGTCCCCGGCGGCCACCGCGTCCACCGCCGCGAACAGCCGCGCGGCCGGGGTGCTCTTGACCAGGAAGCCGCTGGCCCCGGCGCGCAGCGCGCTGTGCACGTGCTCGTCGAGGTCGAAGGTGGTCAGCACCAGGATCCGCGGCGGCTCGCGCCGCGCCGCCTCGGCCTGCGCGAGGATCTCCCTGATCGCCGTGATGCCGTCCATCCCGGGCATCCGGATGTCCATCAGGATCACGTCGGGGGAGCGCTCGGCCGCCATCCGGACCGCGGCGAGCCCGTCGCTGGCCTCGGTCACGGTATAGCCGTTCGGCGCCGCCCGCAGGAGTGCGGCGAGGCCCGCCCGCACAAGATCCTGGTCGTCAACCACGAGTACGAGCGTCACGGCCCTGATGATAGGTGAGCCGCCTTCGGCGAGTCTACCTCCGAGATTGATGGCAACCTGAGGATGACAGCGTAGCCGCCGCCGGGCCGCGGCCCGGCGGTCAGCTCGCCGCCGCAGATGGCCGCGCGCTCGCGCATGCCGATGAGCCCGAGGCCGGCGCCGCCGTGCCGGATCCGCTCCGGCAGGTCGATCGCCGGTTCGCCCGCGAGCGCCCCGTCGGGCCTCGGCGGGGCGTCGTTGACTATGGATATCCGCAGGCCGGACCGCTTGTAGGCGAGCTGGACCCGAGTCGCGGCGCCGGGCGCGTGCTTGGCCACGTTGGTCAGTGCCTCCTGCACGATCCGGTAGGCGCAGGCGTCCGCGGCCGGGGTCAGCGGCCGGCTCTCGCCCGAGACCTCCGACCCGACCGGGACGCCGGTGGCCCGCGCCCGGCCGATCAGTTCCGGGAGCCGGGCCAGACCGAGCGCCGGTGTATATTCGAGCTCTGCGTCCTCGAGGGCCGGGGACTCGGGTCGTAGAACCGTCAACAGATTGCGCATCTCCGTCACCGCGTCCCGGCTCGCCGCCGCGATCAGCCCGAGCGACTCGCGGGCCTGCGGCGGGTCCGATTCGAAGACGTACCAGGCGAGTTCCGCCTGCACGCCGATCACCGAGATGTGGTGCGCGGCCGCGTCGTGCAGTTCCCGCGCGATCCGCACCCGCTCGTCGATCGCCGCCCGCTGCGCGATCAGCGCCTGGGCCCCCTCCAGCTGCTCGGTCAGCTCGGCCAGCCGCCGGTTGCGCATCGACAGGCCCCTGATGCTCGCGCCGAGCGCCCAGGCCAGCCCCGGCGCCAGCAGCGCCTCGAACAGCGACGCGAGGGCTGGGGCGCCCGGCGTCAGCAGCCCGCCGGCGAACATCAGCGAGGAGAAGAGGAACGCCGCGTACGCGGTGGTCCGGGTCCGTTCGACGATCGCGATCGTCGCGAAGGCCACCAGCGGGCCGTAGAAGTCGAGCGACGTCGCGTAGCCGGCCGCGAGGTACCAGGCGTAGGTGGCGCTGCTGACGCCGAACACGATCAGCGGATGGTGGCGCCGGAAGGCCAGCGGCAGCATCACGGCCGCGCTCAGCACGATGCCGGGCAGGTCGAATTCGTGCCGATTCGGTACCGTCCACGAGTGCCCGGCCGAGGCCGTCGCGGCGAGCAGGGCCAGCGCGAGCAGCCCGTCCACCAGCAGCACGTGCCGCTGCGATGCGGCGATGCCGAGCCGTGCCAAGGTTCTGAGCACGGCGTCAGCGTAGCCGAACGCGCGGTCCGGCAGGATTCGCCGCTTACCCGGCGAGGATCACGCGAGGCCGAGCACGCGCCGCGCGGACCGCACCGGCGCCGAGGAGAGCGAACCGGTGTAGTTGACGATGAAGTCGCCGTTCGCGTCGGCGTCGGTGGTCGTGGCGATCACGTTGTCGGCCATGTCGGTCATGTCGATCGCCTGGGCGCCGGCCGCCTGGAGCGAGCCGTTGTTGATCGTCGACTCGGTGAAGCCGATCGCGCCGAAGTCGGGCAGCGTCGTGATGTCGTTCCCCGCGGTCACGGCCTCGGCGACGATCTCCGCGCTCGCGTTGTGGCCGACGGGCAGAACGGCGGGGTTCTTGATCGTCCAGCGCGCGGTCCAGTCGGTGAGCACCATGAGGTACCTGCCGTGCCCCTGCGCGACGATCGAGGAGGACATCTGATCGCCGGCGCTGACCGGCGCGTTGTAGACCTGCACGCTGTTCGCCGGATAGGTCTCCCACCAGGCGAACTGCTGCGGCGTCCCCTTCTCGCAGTCCACGCCGGTGCCGTCCTGCTCCACGGACGTGCTGCCCCAGCCGTCCAGCCCGACCCAGAACCCGACGATGCCGTTCGAGGTGCAGGTCACGCTCGGCTCGATCCAGTTCGCCGAGACCTCCGTGTACGTGCCGCCGGTCACCGCGTACCCGGCCCAGTTCGTGCTCTTCATCGTGCCCTGGGGCTTCGCGCCGCCCGCGCGGTGCTCCCTGACCGCCCGGGACAGCAGGCGGAGGCCCTGCTCGGGGACGCTCACCCGGCGCAGGTCCGGCGCGGGGCCGGGCGCCGCGCGACCCGCCGGGTGGCTCGCGGCGTGCGCCGTTCCGGTTCCGGCGGCGCAGGCCAGAGCGGCGAGCAGCGTCGTGGAGAGGGCTCGGTTCTTCAGCATGCGTCGTCCTCGACTGTGCGGGCCACCGCAGTGACGCCCTGTCAGATATCCTGACAATCCGTACCCAGGCGTCATCAAGTCACGCATACCAAGGGCGAGCGTCACTCGCCCGGCCGCCCGCTATCCTCGTTGCGATTTCGGTCCTCACGGCATGAGAGCGGGAGAAGATCCAGTGGCTTGGCATCGGCACCACGGTGTGCGCACCGGCGAGCAGTTGACCCTCGGCGAGCGGTCGGCCGACAAGATGCGCAACGGAATGGGCTCCTGGGCCTTCGTGTTCGGGGCCATCGGGTTCCTGGCCGTGTGGATGCTCATCAACCGGAACTCGGGCTTCGACCCGTACCCCTTCATCCTGCTGAACCTGGTGCTGTCCTGCGTCGCCGCGCTGCAGGGCGCGATCCTGCTGATCGCGGCCAAGCGCTCGGACCAGATATCCAGCGAGCTCGCGCAGCACGACTACGAGACAGACTGCCAGTCCCGGGAGATCCTGAAGACCCTTCAGGAGGACTTCGGCGAGCTCACCCGCCAGCACGCCGCGCAGAGCGAGCAGCTCAAGGAGGCGCTCGCTCTGCTCAAGGCGTCGGTCAACAGCTGATCGCCGCTACTGGTTCACGACGATCGCGCTGAAGTCGGGCGCGTAGGCCGACCCGTTCGAGATCTCGATCGTGTTCGATCCGGCCTTCAGGGGCAGGTAGTCGGTCACCGTGCCCGGCGTCGAGAAGCCGCCGGTCGGGGTGAAGACGTTCGTCTGCACCACCGTGCCGTTCACCGTGAAGGTGGCGGAACGGCCGGTCGTGCCCGAGGTCCCGTCGCAGTACACGATCTGCACCGGGTAGACGCCGGCGCTGCTCACCGTCACGTTGTTGTAGGTGAGCGTGCCGCTGCCGTTGCCGACGTACCCGACCTTCTGGCCGCCGGTGCAGGCGCTGCAGCTCTGCACGACCGCGCCGCCCGCCAGGGTGTTCGACGAGGACGCCGCGAGGTACGTCGTCGACGAGGTGGTCGGGTTCGTCGGGACCGTGATCGCGTCGAAGTCCGGCGCGTAGGCCGAGGCGTTCGAGAGTTCGATCGTGTTCGAACCGGCCTTGAGCGGCAGCGACACCGTCATCGAGCCGGGGTTCGCGAAGCTACCCGTCGGCGTGTCGGTCACCGAACCGGCGGCGGCGCCGTCGACCGTGAACGTGGTCGACCGGCCGGTCGTGCCCGAGGTGCCGTCGAGGTAGCCGAGCTGCACCTCGTAGTTCCCGGCCGTGCTCACGTTGACGTTGTTGAACGTCAGCGTGCCGCCGCTGCCCACGAAGCCGACCTTCTCACCGCCGAGGCACGCATTGCAGCTCGCGACCGCGGCGCCGCCCGCCAGCGTGTTCGCGGACGCGGAGGCCGGGTACGTCGTCGAGCCCTGCGCGCCGGAGACGGGCGTGAGCCGGAGGATCTGCGAGGCTCCGGCGGCGAGCGTCACGCTGTACGTGCCGCTGAGCGTTCCCGCGGAGGCGCCGGTCCACAGGTTCGTGGCCGTGGCGCTGCCGCTGATCCCGGCCGCCGCGAGCGAGACGGTCACCGTCTGGCTGCCGCTTCCGTTGTAGTTGAACAGGCCGAGGATCACGTCCCCGTTCTGCTCGGTCTTGGCGTAGGCCTGCTGGTTCACGTTGCTGACGATCCGCCGCGCGTCGATGCCGTCCTGGTCCACGGCGACGATGTTCGCGTTCTTGAGGTCGGCGACCTCGGTCGAGTTCAGCTGCGTCAGGTCCACGCCGAGCAGCAGCGGCGAGGCGGCCATGGCCCAGAGCCCGTACTGGGACTGGCCCTCGGTGGTGCTCAGGCCGTCGATCGTCGAGCCGTCGCCGAACTCGATCGAGTCGTAGTCGTTGAAGGCGCCGGGACCGCCGTACGGCTGCCAGTTCGCGATCTGCGCGAAGCGGCCCTGCACGCTGCCCCATGTGGTGAGCGGCTGCGGGTCGCCGGCCGAGTTCGAGCCGCAGTAGCACTCGATGTCGCCGCCGGTCCGCCAGCCGTTCGAGTACTGGGCCCAGGTCGCGGCGTTCGCGATGTCCAGGCTGTTCGACAGCTCGAGGTGGATCGCGCGGCCGGACTGCTGGAGTCCGGTCGACCACGCCTGGACGTCGCCGACGTCCGAGTCCCCGACGCCGTCGAGCTTGAGGTAGTCCACGCCCCAGGACGCGAACTCGTCGGCCCAGGAGTTGATGAAGGCCTGCGCCCCGGCCGCGCTGTAATTGATGCCCTGCATGCCGCCGCAGTTGTAGTTGGCCTCGCCGGAGCCGTTGGCGATCTGGCTCGCCGTGTACGACGTGCCCTGGATCGGAGTGTTCTTGGACACGGCCTGGTCGGAGATGCCGGGGGTGACGTAGAGGCCGAATTTCAGGCCGAGCGAGTGGACGTAGTCGGCGACGACCGCGACCCCGTTCTCGCCGCTCGAACTCGGCGGGAAGCTGGTCGCATCGGTGACCCAGCGGCCGTAGGAGTCGACGTCCGGACCCTGGCTACCGGGGCAGTTGTACCAGAAGTCGTCGACGTTCACGTACAGGTACCCGGCCGAGGCCAGGCCGCTGGAGACCATGGCCCTGGCCTGAGCCTCGATGTTCGCTGCTGTCGGATCGTGTCGGATATAGCTCCAGCTGCTCCAGCCCATCGCGGGGGTCTGGCCGACGCCGTTGGAGGCGGCGGCGGCCGGGGGAGCGGCTGCGAGGCCGGTGGCGACGACGCCGGTCAGGGCGGCGGTCGCGGTGGCCAGGGTGGTGAGCAGGCCGACCCAGCGGCGGCGGAGGCGAGGCGCGCGGGCGGGCGGGTGCGACGGCATTGGCGGACCCTTCGTGGGAGTGTGTGGGGCCTGATTCCGTTCCGTATTGCGTTCCGTAGGGCAGTGAACTACCGGCCTGGACCAGTGTCAATAAATGTTGAAAAACGTCTCTTCACGTGCTTTCCGGACGCCCGGCACCCGGGCTGCCATGATGGGGGCATGAGCCGAGCAGAATTCGGCGGGGTGACGGCGCCCGAGCTGCCGGAGCGGGCGAGCCAGTGGGCCGCGCGCGCCGAGCTGGCCGAGCGCGCGGTCGAGGCGCGGCACCTGCGCCGCCTCTGGGCGCTGCCCGGAACGCTGCTCGGCAGAACCGCCTGGCCCGCCTCGCCCGCGCAGCGCGCGTTCGCGTCGTGGAACTACTGGTGGCAGGCGCACGTGCTGGACTGCCTGGTGGACGCGTACGTCCGCAGCCCCGACGCCGGGCGGCGCGCCCGGGTGGCCCGCTTCGTCAACGGGATCCGGGTGCGCAACGGCCGGGACTGGCTCAACGACCACTACGACGACATGGCCTGGCTCGCGCTCGCCTTGCAGCGGGCCGAGCAGTACGTGGGCGTGCGCCGCCCGGGCGTGGTCGATCAGCTGGCCGGCGCGCTCAAGCAGGGCTGGACGGACGACGCCGGCGGCGGGATCTGGTGGCGGCTGCGCGACAAGTACGGCGAGGACTTCAAGAACGTGCCCGCCAACGGCCCGGCCGCGGTCCTCTTCGCCCGGCTGCGCGACGCGCGCGGCTACGAGACGGCGCGCTGGATCGAGGACCGGCTCGTCGATCCGCAGACCGGCGTGGTCTGGGACGGCCTGCACGTCGCCGCGGACGGCTCGATCCGCGAGGTCGAGACGGTCGCCTACGCCTACTGCCAGGGCGTGTACCTGGGCGCCTGCCTCGAGCTCGCGAGCTGGGGGAACGACGGCCGGTCCGGCGAGTGGGCGGAGCGCGCCGCGCGCACGGTCACGGCCGTCGCCGCGCACCTGACCCCGACCACGCCGCCCTCCGCGCGGCTCGTGCTGCGCGGGCAGGGCGGCGGCGACGGCGGCCTGTTCGCCGGGATCCTGGCCCGCTACCTGGCCCGCGCCGCGGTCACGCTCCCGGAGTTCGGCCGCGACTACGAGCCCTCCGCGTTCCTCGCGGCCGAGCTCGTCCTGCACTCCGCGCGCGCCGCCTGGCGCAACCGCGCCGTGGCCCCCGGCGGCCCGCTCTTCGGCCCGGAGTGGTCGCGCCCGGCCGACGCCCCGCGGCAGGGCAACCCCGAGCGCGAGCTGTCCGTGCAGACCGGCGCCTGGATGCTCTTCGAGGCCGCCGCCCTGCTCGCGCGCACCCGGTGATCGGGCGGCCGCGGCCTCAGACGCTCAGCGGCACGGCGTGGACCTCGTCCGCCCGGTGCCCGGCCCGCTCGTGCACGCGCTGGACCGCCTCGGCGGAGGGCGCCTCCGACAGGCAGTAGACGGTGCCGGACTCCGGATCGGCCCACGCCTGCTTGAAGTGCACGTGCTCCTCGGCCTCGATCGCGAGGTCCGCCTTGTGCGCCTCGGCGAGCTGGTCCGCAGTGATCCCGTTCATGTTGTGGTGCACGTCCATGAATGTGGCCATGGTTCTCGTCCCTCCGTCGGAGTATTCGGAACACCCACCACGCTACGACCGGGCCGGGCACCCCGCGAGTCGAACGCCGAGGTCGGCCGGGGCCCGCCGCCGTCCGGCAACCGGGTGATCTGTTGACCCGTCAGCCGCACTATTTGTTTCATCTTTTCATTTTGTTCGCATCCTGACCTATGGCCGCATCGGATGCGAATGAAGTCAAGGAGCTGTTGGAATCGTGAAGATCTCCCGTGCCGTGGGCGCAGCCGCCCTGTCCGTGGCCGTCGCCGCGGCGGTGGCGGCGCCGGCCGTGGCGTTGTCGACGACGAGCGACGGGCCGCGGTCCGGCGCGCCGACGACGCCGCCGAAGCCCCCGGCGACCACCCCGACGCCGCCGACGCCGAGCACGCCGCCGGACTCGAAATGCTCGGAGGACGCGAAGAGCCTGGTGCTCCAACTGCCCGGCATCAGCTCCGACCTGACGGCGAAACCGCCCCGGATCGACGACGCGACGAATCTGATCACCAACGCGCTCACCAGCGTCACCGCGATGCAGAAGGCCGGCTGCCTGCCGAACGTGCCGAGCACCGGCGGCGGCACGGCCCCGTCGAGTGCCTGCGTCTCGAACGTGGCGAAGGTGCTGGCCGATCTGTTCGGCCTGGTCAGCGACCTGTCCGGCATCCCCGATGTGGCCGGGGCGGTCGCCGCCGCGCACGGGGTCGTCTCGGACGTGACCTCGCTGGTCGACAGCAAGTGCCTGTCCTCCGGCAAGCCGCCCACACCCCCGGCCCCGACCGCGAAGCCCACCCCGCTCCCGCCGGTGTCCACGGCCAAGCCCCCCACCCCCAAACTCTCCGGCGAGCCGCTCCCGCTCCCGGCCGTCCCTGCGCTCCCGGCCGTCCCTGCGCTCCCGGCCGTCCCCACCCCGAGCGTCCCGGTCCCGTCCGTGACCGCGCCGAGCGTGGACGTCCCCAAGCCCAGCGTGCCGGTGCCCACCCCCAGCGTCCCCGTGCCCACGCCGAAGCTCCCGGTCCCGGTCCCGTCCAAGCCCCCGCTGCCCTCGCTCCCGGACAACCCGAGCCTGCCCGGCCTGCCGACGCTGCCCTCCCTCCCCGGCGCCTCGAACTTCCCGACCGCCCCCGACACCGCCGCCCCCACCCCCACGCACTCGCCCACGACCCCGCCCCCGACCAAGGGCAAGTGACGGACGCGGCCTGCGCTGATCCCCGGGGCCGCCGCCGGTCTCCGGCGGCGGCCCCGGGGATCAGGCGCGTTCGGAGGGGCCGACCCGGTCGTCCAGCCAGGCCTGGAGCGGCCGGGCGTCGCGGAAGTGCCGGACGATGCGGGTCTTGGCCCTCGCCGTGTGCATCCACGGCTCGACCGGCCACTCCTGCCAGGTGATCAGGCCCTTGTTGCGCAGCAGATCCAGGCGCGGGTGGTCCTTGGCGTAGCCGCGCGGCGCGGTCTTCAGCGGATCCTCGCCGACCACGCTCAGGCCCCGGCCCTCGACCTCGGCGATGATCCGGCGCAGCTCCTCGCCGGTCACGTCCTCGGCGACGGCCTGCCGGTACCGCGCGAGCTGGTCCGGGGCCATCATGTGGTACCCGACCGCGACGCCCAGGCCGTCCGCGGACAGGTGGATGTAGCCGCCCTTGGACACCGTCGCGCCCATGGCCGTCTTGTACGGGGACTTGTCCGCGCTGAAGCGGACATCGCGATAGGGCCGGAACAGCTTCCCGTCGCCGAACTCCTCGGCGAGCTCGCTCAGCAGCGCCTCCATGGGCGCGAGCAGATCCGCGTCGTAGACGGCACGGTGAGCCGTCCAGTAGGCCTTCGAGTTATCCGCCTCAAGACCCTCGTAGAAGGTGAACGCGCGCTCCGGCCAACCGGTGAATCCCACACCTCGGACTGTAGCCGCCGCCTCCGACAGCCGCGAGCGAAACCGTCAGTCCTCCAGGCCGAGCCCGGCGAGCGTGCCCGGGATGTGCGCGAAGATCAGGCTCGTCTCCGTGTGCCGGACCGCCGGGTGGCCGGTCAGGTGGTCGAGCACGAACTCGCGCAGCGCCTCCGAGTCGCGCACGGCGATGTGCAGCAGATAGTCGTCGCTCCCGGCCACGTGGTAGACGCTCACCACGCCCGGCAGCTTCGGCACGTGGCTGATGAAGGCATTGATCTGCGCGCGGCTGTGCACGTTGAGCTGGACCGCGATCATCGCCTGCAGCCCGAGGCCGAGCGCGGCCGGGTCGATGTCGGCGTGGAAGCCGCGGACCACCCCGCGTTCCCGCAGGGCCCTGATGCGTCCGTGGCAGGTGGACGGCGCGATGCCCACGTACTCGGCGATCGTCGCGTTGGGCGTGCGCGCATCGGCGGCGAGCATGCGCAGGATCGCCCGGTCGATCTCGTCGAGCCCCGGTGGATCGTTCGGCGACACGGCCATGCGCGCACCCCTTTCGGAAGATTCGGCGGCGGGGTCGAGAGCCCGGAGAATTATATTCACGCTTCTTCCCATCGTGCCGGATCTTCTTCATCCTGGTCCCCATGGCCCATCTCGACACCACCGCCGTGCACGCCGGCCGCGACGATCTCGCGGGCCTCGGCGCGCACGTCCCGCCGATCGACCTGTCGACCACGAACCCGCTGCCGGACATCGAGGCCGGCGGCGCGTGCTACGAGGCCCTGGCCACCGGAGGGCTGCCGGTGCCGGGCGGGACCCACGTCTACCAGCGGCTGTGGAACCCGACGGTCGGCCGCTTCGAGCAGGCGCTGGCCGAGCTCGAGCACTGCGAGCAGGCGGTCGCCTTCGCCTCCGGCATGGCCGGGATCAGCGCGTGCCTGCTGGCGGCGGCCGCCGAGGGCAGGCGGCACGTCGTGGCCGTGCGCCCGCTCTACGGGGGCACCGACCACGTCCTCGCGACCGGCCTGCTCGGCACGGAGGTCACCTGGGCCGCCCCCGACGGCGTCGCCGCCGCACTGCGCCCCGAGACCGGCCTCGTGGTCGTGGAGACCCCGGGCAACCCGACCCTCGAACTCCTCGATCTCGCCGATATCGCACGCCAGTCCGGCGACGTCCCGCTGCTGGTCGACAACACCTTCGCGACGCCGATCCTCCAGCAGCCCGCCGACTTCGGCGCGACCCTGGTCGTGCACAGCGCCACGAAGTACCTCGGCGGCCACGGCGACGTGCTCGCGGGCGTGGTCGCGACGAACACCGAATGGGCCGAGAAGCTGCGCCGGGTCCGCGCCGTGACCGGGGGAATCCTGCATCCGCTCGCCGCGTACATGCTGCACCGGGGACTGCAGACGCTACCGCTCCGCGTCCGTCACCAGTCGGAGTCGGCGCGGGAGCTGGCCGAATGGCTCACGACGCAGACCGCCGTCGAGCGCGTCTATTATCCGGGGCTCGCAGCCTGTGACCCGAAGGGGCTGGTCGGGCGTCAGATGAGCGGCCCGGGAGCGGTTCTGGCGATCTCCGTGCGCGGCGGATTCGAGGCCGCGGCCCGCGTCGCGGGAGCATGCGAGCTGATCACGCACGCCGTCTCGCTCGGCGGCGTCGACACGCTGATTCAGCACCCTGCCTCGCTGACCCATCGTCCCGTCGCCGCCGAGGCCAAGCCGCACGCCTCGGTGCTGCGGCTCTCCATCGGTCTCGAGTCCGTCGAGGACCTTCGCGCGGATCTCGAGCGTGCTCTCAAGCGGAGCTGAGCCCGGGACCGCCGGTCAGTCGAGGCCTTCGATGATGCGGAAGTCGCGCTCGACGGAGTCGGAGAGGACCGCCAGCGCCTCCTTGTAGGCCTCGCTCTCGTACGCCGCGACGGCCAGTTCGAAGCTGTCGAACTCGATCAGGATGACGCGGTTCGTGTTTCCGTCTTCGTGCGCGACGACTCGACTGCCACGCGACAGGACGCGCCCGCCCCCGGCTCGGACGGCCGGACCGGCCAGCTTGTCGTAGGCGGCCAACCTCTCGGGGTCGGAGACGACGCGGTAGACACTGACCCAGTAGCCCTTGGCCATGGAACCCTCCCGTGCTCGGCGATGCATAAAGCATTCATATAAATTGTGTATGCTTCACGCATGAGCCGTCAAGCCGCTTCCCGCGGCGCTTCCACCGCGATCGGGTCGGCCCTCTACGGGCTGGCCACCAGGGCCGTGCGCCGCCTTCCGCGCGATATGAGCATCACGTCCGCCGCCACCCTGGCCACCCTGCACAGCACCGGCCCGCGGCGGATCACCGATCTGGCCGCGAACGAGGGGGTCACCCAGCCGGCGATGACCGTGCTGGTCCGGGTGATGGAGGAGTCCGGATTGGTCGAGCGGCGGGGTGACGCCGCCGACAAGCGGGTCACGCTGGTGCATCTGACCGAGGCAGGCGCGTCGTACGTCCAGACGCGGCGCCAGGCGGGCGTCGACGCGTTCGCGCGGCTGATCGACGAACTCGCCGACGACGAGGTCGAGGCTCTGCTGGCGGCGCTTCCGGCGCTGGCGCACCTGGCAGAGCTCGAAAGCCAGGATCGCGAACGGCCGAAGCAATGACCGGGCGCACCCCTGAGCGTCCCGAGCGGCGGCTGCTGGTCCCCGCCCTGTTGTTCGTCGCCCTGGTCGTGGCGGCGGTCGCGAGCCTCGGTACACCGCTGATCACCAGCGTGGCGACCTCGTTCCACGTCTCGCTGGACAGCGCGCAGTGGACGCTGACCGTCTCGCTGCTGAGCGGCGCCGTCGCCACGCCCGTCCTGGGCCGGCTCGGGGCCGGCCCGCACCGCCGGGCCGCGATCCTCGCCACGCTGGCGATCGTCGTCCTCGGCAGTGCGCTGACCGTCCTGCCGCTGCCGTTCGCGGGGCTGCTCATCGGCCGGGCGGCCCAAGGCGTCGGGCTTGGTTTGACGGCGCTGATGATGGGCGTGGCCCGGGACCATCTCCCCGAGGAGCGCAGCACATCGACGATCGCCCTGATCTCGGTGGTCTCGATCATCGGCGCCGGTGTCGGCTACCCACTCACCGCGCTGCTCGCCGAGATCGGCGGTGTACGGGCCGCCTACGGCTTCGGCCTGCTCGTCACCGCCGTCGCCTTCCTGACCGCGTGGCGGTCCATACCCGTGGCTCCCGAAGGCCGCTCCGCTCACGTGAACGTGGCGGGCGCGCTCGTCCTGGCGGGCGGGCTGTTCCTCGTGCTGTTCCTGGCCGGCCAGCGGAGCCTGTGGAGCCGTCACCTCATCGTGGCGGTGATCCTCGCCGTCGCCGCCGTGCTCCTGCTGTGCGTCTGGGCCGTCTCCGAGTTGCGCAGCGAGACGCCGCTGATCGATGTCCGGGGGGTACGGCACCCGGCGGTGGCCGGAGCGAACATCGCCATGTTCGTCGGCGGGAGCGGCATGTATCTCCTGCTCACGCTCATCACGCGGTACGCGCAGACGCCGCACAGCGCCGGCTACGGCTTCGGTCTCACCACCTTCGTCGCCGGGCTGGTCCTCGTCCCGTTCTCCGTACTCGGATTCGTCGCCGGCAGGCTCGCGCCCCGGGCGCGGACACTGATCGACGCGCCCTTTCTCCTGGCCGGCAGCGCCCTCGTCGTCGCCGGAGGGTTCGTCCTCTTCGCCGCGGCCCGCTCGAACCTGGCCGAACTGCTCGTCGCGATGGGTGTGCTGGGCTTCGGCGTCGGCAGCTTCTCGGCCGCGATGCCCGGCGTCATCCTGGCCGTCACGCCCAAGAGCGAGACGTCGAGCGCGATGAGCTTCAACTACGTCGTCCGCAGCGTCGGGTACTCCCTGGGCAGCGCGATCGGCGGCCTGGTCCTGGCCGCCGGCACCGACGCCGGTCGTCTCTTCCCGGACGACCACGCCTACACCGTCGCGGCGCTGCTCGGCATCGCCGCGATGGCGGTCACCGCTCTGACCGCCGCCGCTCTCGCCCGCCGACGACGGCCCGGGAGCGACCCCGGCCCGGCGGCAGGGGCTTCACCCGCGTCTGTGGTCACGGCAGTTGTACGTAGCCGTGGCGGCTCTTCCAGAGGTAGTACTTCTCGAAGGCGAGCTTCATCGCGTGGACCTGGGGGCCAGGGATCATGACGGCGGCCTTGCGCGGGGGCAGCATGTGGTCGGCGAGGATCAGCACGCCGTTGTTGCCGGCGTCCATCATGCAGACCGCGGCCATCTCGGCGAAGTCCTTGTGCGCGGTCTGCGGTTCGCCCTTGATCGCGGCGGCGACGTTGCGGGCGGCGATCTTGGCCATGGACTCGGTGGGGTAGCCGGTCTTCGGGATGCCGATCGGCACCGAGGTGTGCCAGGGCACCGGGACCTGCGCGGCGATGCCCGCGGCGTAGATCTCGGGGTAGGCGGTGGACCGGTAGGTGTCCTCGACGGGGATGTAGCCCCTCGCGTCGGTCAGGCCGGGGACGGCGCGCACGACGTCCTGGCCGACGAACGGCGGTACGACCATGGCGTAGGCGAACTTGACCTTGGAGCCGTCGGTCAGCCGGACGTAGTCGCCCGCGACCTCCTCGAAGGCGACGTCCGTCTGCGCGGTGATGCCCTCCTTCTTCAGGAACATCTTCAGCAGCTTCTCGCCGCCCGGCAGTCCGCCGATGCCGAAGTGCCCGACGAACGGCTCCGCGGTGAGGAAGGTGAGCGAGGTGTGCTGGCTGAGCTTGGCCTTGCGCAGCTGGTGCGCCATGTTGAACAGGAACTCGTAGGCCGCGCCGAAGCAGCTGGCGCCCTGCGTCGCCGCGACCACGACCGGTCCGGGGTCGTCGAGGAAGTCCCGCCAGGCCACCCCGGCGCGCTCGGCGTCCGGCAGGGTCGTGATGGACTGGGCGAAGCCGTCGGGGCCGAGACCGGGCACGACGTCGTAGTCGTTGCGATACCCGGTGGCCAGGATCAGATAGTCGTACGGGAGGCTCGCCCCGGCGGCGGTCGTCACCGTGCGCGCGACGGGGTCGATCGCGGTCGCCTCGGCGTGCACGAACTCCACGCCGTGCGCGTCGAAGGTCGGCTCCAGCGGGAAGGTGATGTTCGCGGCCTTGCGCTTGCCGAACGGCAGCCAGATCAGGGACGGGTTGAACAGGAACCGGGCGGAGGCCGAGACCACCGTGACCGCGGCGTCCTGCCCGAGTTCGCGCTTGAGCTCCAGGGCCGCGGCCAGTCCGCCGAAGTTCCCGCCGACGACTATCACGCGATTCGTACTCACCACGACCACCGCCCTATCGTGCGCCCGGTTTCCTCTCTCGCCATGCCACCAGTTCGAAGGCCGCCCGCGGAAGGGACTCACGTCCCTTGCGGAGGAGGGCTTACGTCCTTGGGTGTGGTCCTGACCGAACGCCGCGGCAGGGCGACCGGGACGTAAGACCCTACGCCGCGGCGGCGTCGGCGGTGAGCCTGAAGTCATGGAGGCACTCGCCTATATCGCTGCGTCCATCATCGGCCTGTGGGGCATCGCGCACGTGATCCCCACCCGTCGCGTGCTCACGCAGGTCTACTGCGTCAACGCCGGACTGCTGCTCGGCGCCTGCGCCACGCTCCTGATCCCGGCCGGCGTCCTATGACGCGACCGGGAGTGGCCGATGAGATGGAGCCGGGCGGCTTCCGCGTGCTGGGGGAGCGGGCGAAGCGGTGGGTGGAACCGGCGTTGCTGGCGCTGACCGCCGCCGCGCTGGCCGCGGGCGGGGTGAGCTGGTGGGCCGGAGATCACGATGCGGCCCGCGTGTGCTGGGCGGTGGGCACCGTCGCCGCGATCGTGCCGTCGGTCGTCTGGGTGGTCGCGGCGTTGCGTCGCGGGCATGCGGGTGTGGATGTCATCGCGACGTTGGCTCTGGTGGGCACGCTCGCGGTCGGGGAGTATCTCGCCGGTGCGCTGATCGCGTTGATGCTGGCCACCGGCCGCACGCTGGACGCGGCGGCGGAGCGGCGTGCGTCGCGTGACCTGCGCGCGCTGCTCGAGCGCGCCCCGCACACTGCCCGCCGCCGGGCCGGTGATCAGTACGAGCAGGTGCCGCTGGACGCGGTCGTGCCGGCCGACGTTCTGCTGGTCAGGCCGGGTGACGTGGTTCCGGTGGACGGTCGCGTGGTCGGCGTGCGCGCGGTGCTCGACGAGTCGGCGCTGACCGGAGAACCCGTGTCGGTCGACTACGGTCCCGGCGAGCCGATCCGGAGCGGGGCGCTCAACGCCGGCGGCGCGTTCGAGCTGGAGGCGACGGCCACCGCGCGGGAGAGCACGTACGCGGAGATCGTCCGGCTGGCGCAGCAGGCGAGCGCGGAGCGGGCGCCCGTGGTGCGCCTGGCCGAGCGGTATGCGGCCTGGTTCCTGCCTCTCTCGCTCGTGATCGCCGGACTGGCCTGGCTGGTCAGCGGTTCGGCCGCTCGGGCGGTGGCGGTGCTGGTGGTGGCCACGCCGTGCCCGCTGCTGCTGGCCGCTCCGGTCGCCATCGTCTCCGGGCTCTCGCGTGCCTCGCGGCTCGGGGTGATCGTGCGCGACGGGGCGGCGCTCGAACAGCTCGGGCGGGCGCGCACGCTCGTGCTGGACAAGACCGGGACCGTGACCATGGGCAGGCCGCGCGTCATCGAGGTCGCGGCGGGGCCGGGTTCGACGCCCGCCGAGGTGCTGCGGCTCGCGGCCTCGGTGGACCAGGCCTCCACGCACGTCTTGGCGCAGGCGATCGTACGCGAGGCGCGGCGCCGAGATGCTCGAATCACGTTGCCCGGCAGGGTGATCGAGGAACCGGGGCGTGGCACGACCGGTGAGCTCGACGGGCATGAGATCTCCGTCGGGCGCATCGACACGCCGGTCGCCGAGCTGCCGCCGTGGGCGCGTGCGGTCGACAACCGCGCTCTGCTCGACGGCGCGACCGCAGTATGGGTCACGGCCGACAAGTCGCCGGTCGGTGCGGTGCTGCTGCGCGATCCGCTGCGTCCCGACGCTCCGCACACGCTGCGCTGGCTGCGCGCGGCCGGATTCACCCGGCTGGTGATGCTGACCGGCGATCGGCCCGAACCCGCCCACGAGATCGGCGCCCTGCTCGGCCTGGACGAGGTCCGATCCCGGCAGAGCCCGCTGGACAAGGTCGCCGCGGTACGCGAGGAGTCCGGCCGCGCCGTGACCGTCATGGTCGGCGACGGGCTGAACGACGCGCCCGCGCTCGCCGCCGCGCACGTCGGCGTGGCGATGGGTGCGCGCGGTTCGACCGCGGCGTCCGAGGCGGCCGACGTCGTGCTGACCACGGACCACGTAGCTCGGCTCGCCGATGCGATGGACGCCGCCGTGCGCTCTCGCCGCACCGCCGTGCAGAGCGCCGCGGGCGGCATGGCGCTCTCGATCGTCGCGATGCTCGTCGCCTCCCTCGGCCGCCTGCCCGCGGCGCCCGGCGCGCTGTTGCAGGAAGGGATCGATGTCGCGGTCATCCTCAACGCTCTGCGAGCGCTCGTGCCGGGGCGGGCCGCCCGCAGGCCGCTGGACGGTACGGCCGAGGAGCTCATCCACCGGTTCGCGGCGGAGCACGAGGGCCTCACCGACGCCATCGACTCGGTCCGGGACGCCGCCGGAGTGCTGGCGGCCGGGGACGGCGGGCGCGCGCTCGACGCCGTCCGCGCGGTGGACCGACTGCTGACCGAGCAGATCCTGCCGCACGAGCACGCCGAGGAACGCCAGCTCTACCCGGCGCTGGCCGCGCACCTCGGCGGCCCGGAGGCGACCGAGACCATGAGCCGCTCGCACACCGAGATCGACCGGCTGGCCAGGCGCATCGCCACGCACCTGGAACTGGCCGATCAGCAGGGCGCGCTGCGCCCCGAGCAGGTCGACGACCTCAGCGCGTGCCTGTACGGGCTGCACGCCGTCCTGCGCCTGCACAACAGCCAGGAAGAGGAGAGCTACTTCTCGCTCGGCAGCTGAGCGGGCGGTCCCGGGAGGAGACTCAGGGCGTTCCGCTGAGTGAACACCGGGCGGACGATTTGTAATCATGTCGAATTTCGCCGCTGTTTTCTCCGTCTGTGGGGGTATCAGCGATTCACCTTCCGGGATGATCCAAGGCGGTGTTCGGCTTGGCTATGATGCCGTACATGTTGAAGTGGGTTATGTCATTGGCCAGGATTGATTTCGCGCCCTCGCACCGTCAGCCGTCCTGGGTACGGGTGCTGATCGCGTCCGCCGCCTCGATCGCGGGGTCCTTGATCGCCGACGCGGCCATCGTCGCCCTCGGGGTGGCGATCTGGCCCGCGACGAAGGGGTACGTGCACTTCGCGTTCGCCGACTACGCCAAGCTCACCGTGGTCGGCGTGGTGATCGCCTGCGCCGCCTGGCCCGTCGTCACGCGCGTGTGCGCGGCCCCGCGCTGGCTGTTCCTCAGGCTCGCCGTCTTGGTCACGCTCGTGCTGCTGCTGCCCGACGTCTACATCCTCGCCCTGGGCCAGCCCGGTACCGCGGTCACGGTCCTGATGGTCATGCATCTGGCCATCGGCGCGGTGACCTATGCCGCCCTGGTGGGCATCGCGCCGGTGCGCGCGGCGGCCCGAGGCGGCGAAGTCGAGGCCGGCAGAGGTATCGAAGTCGCGGCTCGCCCGTAAACGCCTCGCGCCCGCCGTGCGCATACCTCGGCGCCTTACCCGTCGAATTGTTAAGAAGTTGCAAGTCAGCATAATGATTTATTGGCGGGCGGTCCGCTCTCGGTGTTTTCGACGCGTGTGCGGAACCTGCCAGGCGGCTGTTCAGTTGTTGTAAGGAATCGCGCCGATCGCCGCGTGGCAGCTCACGCGGCTGGTCGGCGGGTTACCGTGGCAGCGTGAGCCTCAATACGCTTCCGACCGAGCCGCCGCTGAGGGTGCTCGTGGTCGAGGACGACGCCGGGATCGCCTGGCCGTTGCGCCGCGGTCTGACCCGGTCCGGATACCAGGTGGATCTGGCGACCACGGCGGCGCAGGCGCTGGCCGCGGTGCCGGCGGACGTCGTGCTGCTCGATCTCGGCCTGCCGGACATGGACGGCCTGGAGGTGTGCCGGCGGCTGCGCGAGTACAGCGACGCCGCGTTGATCGTGGTGACCGCGCGCGGCGAGGAGGGCGACCGGGTGGCGGCGCTGGACGAGGGCGCGGACGACTACCTGGTCAAACCCTTCGGGCTGGCCGAGCTGGAGGCGAGGATCCGGGCGGTGCTGCGAAGGGTGCGCCCGTCCGGCCCCGCCACCTACAGCGCCGGACCGGTCACGCTCGATCCGCGCGCCCGCCGGGTGACGGTGCGCGGGCAGGAGGTCGCGCTCACGCCCAAGGAGTTCGACATCCTCGAATGCCTGATCGCGGACGCCGGCCGGGCCGTCTCCCGGCACGAGCTGCTCACCCGCGTGTGGGACGAGCACTGGTACGGCCCGAGCAGGGTGCTGGACGTCCACATCGCCGCGCTGCGCCGGAAGCTCGCCGTCGACGGGCTGATCGAGACCGTCTACGGGCACGGGTTCCGGGTCAGCGCCGACGCCGGGGATTGAGTATGTCGCGCCGCATCGCGCTGGTGGCCATCGGGCTGGTCACCGCGCTGCTGTGCCTGGCCGTCGTGCCGCTCGGCCTGTCGCTGACCGCGAACGAGCAGGCCTCGTTCCGGTTCGGCGTCGAATCCTCCACCCGGCAGCTCGCGGCCCAGGCCGAGGAATACCTCGTCGACCACAAATCGCCGGTCGCGATGAACCACGCGCTCTCCGAGGCCTCCGAGCACGGGGACTGCGCGCTCGTCCTCTACGCCTCGCGCGCCGTGGCCGGGGGGACCCAGTGCCCGGCCGGCCTTCCCGCGCGGGCCGCCGCGCTCGCCGCCGAGGCGCGGCCCGGCGACGACGACGCGGTGACCGCCCGGTACGGCGCGTCGCTTCTCGCCGCGGTCCCGATCAGCGACGACGGCGAACTCGCGGGATACGCGGTGATCGCGCGCAGCGCCGATCCGGTCGAGGACCGGATCACGGTGATCTGGGCCTGGCTGGCCGGGACCGCGCTGCTCGTGCTCGTGCTCGGCGCCCTGTTCGCCCGGCGGCTCGCGCGCTGGGTCGCCCGGCCGCTGACCGTGCTCGGCGCGGCCGCCACCGAATTCGGCGAGGGCGATCTCGCGGCCCGCGCCCCCGCGCGCGGCGGTCCGGTCGAGGTGCGCGAGCTGTCGACGGCGTTCAACCGGATGGCCGAGCGCATCGAGTCGCTGATCGGCAGCCACCGCGACTGGGTGGCCG
Source organism: Actinospica sp. (assembly GCA_035712985.1). Taxonomy (GTDB): domain Bacteria; phylum Actinomycetota; class Actinomycetes; order Streptomycetales; family Catenulisporaceae; genus Actinospica. Next base: position 7,124 of record DASTAE010000214.1, on the reverse strand, counting down.
ACGTCTCCCATCAGCTGCGCACCCCGTTGACCGCGCTGCGGCTGCGCGTGGACCTGCTCGTCGAGGACGCCGAGGAGGCCGAGGAGCCGCTCGCCGAGGAGATGGGCGGCCTGCAGGCCGAACTCGCGAGGCTCGCCGGGCTGGTGGACGGGCTGCTGGCCGTCGCTCGTGCCGAAGGCGACGTTCCGAGTCCGCAGACGGTGCGCGCCGACACCGTCGCGGCCGACCGCATCGCCGCCTGGGAGCCCGTGGCCCGCGATCGAGGCCTCGACCTCGCCGTGGAGGCGCCCGAACCGGTGAGCGCGCGTCTCGGACCCGGCCACCTCGACCAGATGCTCGACAACCTGATCGCCAACGCGCTCGACTCCGTGCCCGCGGGCGGCGGTGTCCGGGTCTCGGTGGCCGGCGGCCGCGAGACGGTCGCGGTGCGCGTGGTCGACGACGGCCCGGGCATGAGCGAGCAGGCGCGTGCGAACGCGTTCCGCCGTTTCGGCCGCTCGGGCACCGGCGGCAGCGGGCTCGGCCTGGCCATCGTGCACCGGCTGGCCACGGTCAACGGCGGCCACGTCACGCTGGAGCCGACCCCCGGCGGCGGCCTCACCGTACTGCTGGAACTGCCCGCGGCCCGCTGAGGCCGCGCCCTTTCGGGCGGGGCCGGAAATCTTTGTACGTCCTGAACAGCTTCGGAACAGGTCTCCGTCATCGGGCGGCGCACCCTGGAGACAAGGGCCCTGCCCATCACGGGCGGGTTCGACCGAGGAGGCACGGATGCGGCTCGAGGGACTGTCGGCGGATCGCCGCGGCACGGTGGACGGCGAGAAGCCTCCCCGGCGGCGCCGCGCGCTGCCGCCGCGCGTGCGCCGTACCGTGAAACGGACGTTCCGCGTGGTCCTGGCGGCGGTCCTGGTGGTCGCCGTGTACGTCGGGGTGACGATCTATCCGTACCTGAGCGGCCCCGGCACCGACAGCGTCGCGGCGCGCGTCGCGGAATGGGGCCGCGACCACCACCTGAGCTGGGCCGTGTCATGGCTGGAGAACGAGACCTACACCCCGCCGCCCACCGGCGGAGGCCTCAGCGCGGCGCAGCGCAAGGCGCTGCTCGGCGGGGGCGACGCGCCGCACCCGCACCCGCGTCCGACCACGCCGGTCGATCTGCCGGTGAACATCCCCGCGCAGGCGGCGAATCCGCTGCCCGGCGAAGGGGTCTGGCACACGGTCACCTCCGACGCCGCGGGCAACCCGGTGATCGAGGAGGCCGCCCTGCGCCCGGACGCGCAGCACACCTCAGAGCTCGCCTACGCGGCGTGGATGAACCAGAGTGCCCTGAGCTTCACCCTCCAGCCCGGCTACCAGCAGCCCGGCGGCTCCTGGCCGGTGCCCGACCAGCTGACCGGCTCGACGCTCAAAGGCCTGGTCGCGACGTTCAACGGCGGATTCAAGGTGCACCCGAACGACGCGCTCGGCGGCTACTACGCGGACGGGACCACCGCGAGCCCGCTGGTGGACGGCAAGGCGGCGGAGGTCTTCTACCGCGACGGCTCGCTGCGGATCGGCGTGTGGGGCTCCGGCCTGACGATGACCCCTGACGTCGTCGCGGTCCGCGAGAATCTCAGCCCGCTGGTCGAGGGCGGCACCGTGCAGGTCACCTCCGGCGCGGGCTCGAGTGCGCAGTGGGGCTACACGATCAACAACGACTACTACATCGCGCGCTCGGGGGTCGGGATCACCGCGTCCGGCGACCTCGTCTACGTCAGCGGCTCCGCGCTGTCCGTGCAGACCCTCGCGCAGCTGCTCAAGGCCGCCGGAGCCGTCAACGCGATGGAGCTGGACATCAACCCCGACTGGGTCTCCTTCATGACCTACAGCGGCCAGGCCGCGCACCCGGCCCCGGCCAAGCTGTGGGACTTCGTCCAACCCGCGGACCGGTACCTCCAGCCGGCCAGCCGCGACTTCGTGTCCGTACACCTGCGCTGAACGGGAGCAGCCATGAATGCCGACCTGCGCAAGAACATCGCCGCCCGCGACGCGGCACTGACCAAGACCGGACGCGTCACCCGCCGGGTGGCGGTCGCCGCGACGGCGGGCAGCCTCGTGATGATGGCCGGATTCGCCCACCTGATCCCGACCCATGTTCCGCATCTGTCCGTCAACGGCACCGACGGAAACGGCACGAGCGGCAGTGGCAGCGGCACCGGGAACGGCGGCAGCGGCACGAGCACGGGCACGGGGAACGGCTCTCCGGGCACCGGCTCGGGGCCCTCGCAGGTCACCTCGGGCGGATCATGACCGTGCACGACGTCGCAGACCGCCGCGCGCCATCCGGGTCGGCGCGGCTCGGACGCGCGGGCTTCCCGCTGTGGGGCGGCACGGCCGTGATCCTGACCACCGACCCGTCCGCCGCCGACGCGGCCCACGCGATCGCGCTCGCGGAGACGGCGGCGATGGACGAGGCCTGCAGCAGGTTCCGGCCCGACAGCGAGCTCGCGCGCGTCAACGCCGCGGCCGGTGAACCCGTCGTCGTCGGGCCCCTGTTCGCCGCCGTGGTCTCCGCCGCCCTGCGCGCCGCGGCCGCCACCGATGGAGCCGTCGACCCGACGTGCGGCGCGGGACTCGAGGCGGCCGGATACGACCGGGACATCGAGCTGCTCCGGCAGGCCGGCGTGCGCGTGACGGTGCGCGAGCGCGTGCCGGCCCCGGGCTGGCAGACGGTCGGTTGGAATCCGGGCACGCGGACGCTGCGCACGGTACCCGGCTGCCGCCTGGACTTCGGCGCCGTCGCCAAGGCCCTGTCCGCCGACCGCGCCGCGCAACTGGCCGCGCGCACGCTCGGCTGCGGCGTGCTCGTCAGCCTCGGCGGCGACATCGCGATCGCCGGAGGCGCCCCCGCCGACGGATGGCAGATAAAGATCGCCGACGACCATCGCGCGGCGAACGACGAGCCCGGACCGGTGATCAGCCTGCACAGCGGCGGACTGGCCACCTCGAGCACCACCGTCCGCCGCTGGCGGACCACGGACGGCACGGCCCACCACATCCTCGATCCGCGCACCGGCACGCCCGCCGACGGGCCCTGGCGCACCGTCAGCGTCACGGCGGCGAACTGCGTGGACGCCAATGTGGCCGCCACCGCCGCGCTCGTACGCGGACACCGCGCGGTCCGATGGCTGGAGGGGCAGGGCCTCCCGGCGCGGCTGGTGCGCCACGACGGCGGCGTGATCGTGCTCGGCGGATGGCCGCCGGATCCGGCCGAGGGCGGTTCGCCGTGAGCGCCCAGGCCTCGACGGTCGTCACCGGCACGACCCCCCTGTGGTACGCCGCCCGCGCCACCGGCGTGATCAGCCTCGTGCTGCTGAGCGCCGTCGTCGTGCTCGGCATCGCGCAGCAGCACAGGGCCGCGAGCGAGCGGTGGCCGCGGCTGGTGGTCTCCGGGATCCACCGCAACCTCTCGCTGCTGGTGTGCGCTTTCCTCGCGCTGCACATCGTCACCGCCGAGGCCGACACCTTCGCCCCGGTCGGCTGGTGGGCCGTCGCGATCCCGTTCGTCTCCGCCTACCGGCCGTTCTGGCTCGGCCTCGGCACCGTCGCCGCCGACCTGTTCCTCGCCCTGATCGTCACGAGCCTGCTGCGGACCCGGATCAGCCAACGGCTGTGGCGGGTCCTGCACTGGGCCGCCTACCTGTGCTGGCCCGCCGCCGTCGTCCACGGCCTGGGCACCGGCACCGACCCGCGCAGCCCGGTGATCCTGCTGCTCACCCTCGCGTGCGTCGCCGCCGTGCTCGCGGCGGCCGCCTGGCGACTGGCCGCGAACTGGCGCGCCCACCTGGTGACCCGCGCCGCGGCCGGCGCCGCCGGACTCGCCTCCGTGATCACCGTGGCCTTCTGGGCGCTGTCCGGCCCGCTGGCGCCCGGCTGGTCCGCGAAGGCCGACACGCCGACCCGCCACACCGCGACGCAGACCGCGAACACTCCGGCCGCCGGGATCGCGCTGCCGGTCTCCACCGCGATCACCGGCACCGTCCAGTCCGCCGAGTCCGGGGAGGACCAGCAGACCGTCGTGCTCTCCGGCACCGGCGGATCGGACGCCTTCCGCATCGCGATCAGCGGCCCGCCGCTGCCCGGCGGCGGCGTGCAGATGACCGGCAGCCAGGTCAGCTTCGGCACCGGCGCCTCCCCGCGCCTCTACACCGGGACGGTCACCGCGCTCGACGGCGACACGATCCAGGCCCGCGTCACCGACGCGAACGGCGCCACCGCCACGCTCACCGTGGTCGCGGCCATCAACGGAAGCCGACTCAGCGGCAGTCTTCAAGCCACAGCGGGAGGATGACGGTGACCAGCACCGCAGATCAGCGGCCCGTCGCGACCACAGCGGACGCGCCGCGCCTACTGCTCGCCGGCGGCCCCTCCCTGGCCGAGCACCTCTCCATCCACGGCCCGCTACCCGCGCTCACCGCCGCCGACATCGTCACCGGCGCCGAGCAAGCGGGTCTGACCGGGCGCGGCGGAGCGGCGTTCCCCACCGGCCGCAAGCTCGCCACCGTCGCCCAAGCCGGAGGCCGGAGGGGAACGGTCGTCGTGGCCAACGGCTGCGAGGGCGAACCGGCCAGCGCGAAGGACCGCACGCTGATGCTCGGCTCCCCGCACCTCGTCCTCGACGGCATCCAACTCGCCGCCCGAGCCGTCGGGGCCCGCGCCGCCTACCTGTGCATCCACGAGGACGAACCCGAGCTGCGCAACACCCTGATCACAGCTCTCGCCGAGCGGATCGGCCCCCGGGACGCGGAGCTGCCGGTGACGCTCAAGCCCATACCCCACCGCTACGTGGCCAGCGAGGAGAGCGCGCTCATCCGGGCGATCGACGGCGGACCGTCCCTTCCGGCCTACACGCCGCCGCGCCCCTTCGAACGCGGGGTCGGGGGCCGGCCCACCCTCGTCGACAACGTCGAGACCCTCGCCCACCTCGCCCTGATCGCCCGGCACGGACCCCGCTGGTTCCGCGCCCGCGGCACCGCGAAGGCCCCCGGCACCACCCTGGTCACCCTCGGCGGCGCCCTCCGCGAGCCCGGCGTCTACGAGATCCCGCTCGGCATCACGGGAGCGGACCTGCTCGCTCGCGCGGGCGGACCCGTCGAACCCGTTCAGGCGGTGCTGTGCGGCGGATACTTCGGGTCCTGGCTGCCCGCGGAGACCTTCGCCCGCACCGAGGTCAGCGCCCCCGGTCTGGCCGCCGCCGGATCCGCGATCGGCGCGGGCGTGTTCGTCGCCCTGCCCCGCGGCGCCTGCGCGCTCGCCGAGACGGCGAGGATCGCCGCGTACCTCGCCGAACAGAGCGCGCGTCAGTGCGGCCCGTGCCTGCACGGACTCCCCGCGCTCGCCCGGGCCCTCCACGAACTGGCCACCGCCGGCGGCACCCGCCCCTCCCACACCCTCCAAGCCCTGATGCCCTACGTCGAGCGCCGCGGCGCGTGCCGCCACCCCGACGGCGCCACCCGCCTGATCGCCAGCGCGCTGCACGCCTTCCCCGAAGAGCTGCGCGCGCACGCCAACCGCAAACCCTGCCCCGCCGCGCACCACGACCCCCATCACGGCAGGAGGTACGGCACATGAGCCAAGAACCGAAGAGCACCGGCCCCCGGCTCAAGCTCAACCCCATCCGCTGCGACGCGCACGGCCTGTGCCTCCAGGCCCTGCCCGAGATGCTCAGGCCCGACCCCTGGGGCTATCCCGTCCTCACCGACGCCCCGGTCCCGCCACGCCTGCTCGCGCACGCGCGCCGCGCCGCGGCCGCCTGCCCGACCCTCGCGCTCAGACTGGAGTGACCGCGCCGACCCGTCAGTGGTGCGTGCGCACCCGGTCGAGGATCTCGCGCGCCTCGGTGTCGGCGGCGGACGGATGCGGCTCGGTGACCGCGTGCCTGGCCGTGGCCACCAGCCACAACGCCATGGTCGAGGCGAACAGCACCGTGAGCGCGGTCTCGTTCGCCGCGGCCAGCGCGACCACGCCGCCGACCAGCGCGGCCAGGCCGAGCAGGCCGGTGAACACGGCGTAGAGCCGGGTACCGAGCCCGGACTTCTCCGCGCTCGTGAAGACGTCGCCCGCGCTGCCGAGGGCGCAGCCGCCGCCGATGCCGAGGATCAGGATCGACATCGCGGCGCCGCGCGTGCTGCCGAGCAGCCAGCCTTCGGCCCCGACCACGTGCGTGACGTACACCGCGATGATCGCGACCATGAACGGAACGGTGACCAGGTCCTTCCATGTCAGCTTCATCACCGCACCTCCTTCGTCACCTCCACCGTCGCGCCGGAGGCCCGGGAGCGGTAGCGCCGATCGTCCCGAGCTCCGGCCGTAGGGCCCGGATCCGGCGGGACGGGAGCGGGCGGCGGGCTCAGGCGTCGCGGTTTCCGAGCAGCAGTCCGCCGCCGGTATTGCGGGTCCCGGGGCCGCACTGGCAGCGCTGGGAGCGAGGCACGCCGGCGAGGACCTGTTCGACGTGGTTGCCGCAGCCGCGGTAGGTGGCCTTGCCGCAGGTCTTGCAGGTGGCGTGTCGGCACATGGTCGTTCTCTTCCTTCGTAGGGGGCTCCCGCGTCCGTATACCCATGGGGGTATATGTCGTCCACGGCAGCCGACCGGGGCGGGCGCTCGTCAAGCCGGCTCACAGCCCCCTCAAGGATTCGGTCTGGTAGATGCTGAACGAGTACATTGCGCCGCGGATCGTGGTGCCGATGGCGTTGTACGCGGTCGGCATGCCGCGCCGTGCCGCCTGGTGCCGCGCGAGTCGGCCACGGCCGCGTAGGCGGAACATCCAACGGAGGGCGGCGGACGTGACGGTGATCGGGCTGGTCGGCTCGGGCGCGATGGGCAGCGCGCTGGGCGCGAGTTGGCGGGCGGGCGGGGCCGAGGTCGTGACCTGCGTCGAGGGTCGCAGCACCCGGACTCGCGAGGCCGTCGCGCGGGCCGGGCTGAGGACCGTCGCGTCGCCGACGGACGTGCTGCGGGCCGACATCGTCGTGTCGGTGGTCCCGCCGGGAGCAGCGGTACACGTGGCCTCCGACCTCGCCGGCTGGGCGACTGAATCCGGCGCGCGGCCGCTGGTCGTCGACCTGAACGCGGTGGCGCCGACGAC
>DASTAE010000213.1:0-14486 GCA_035712985.1 Actinospica sp. | reverse complement strand
GCCTTGGTGGAAGACGACGCCTAGCACTGCGATGCCTAGGGCGTTGCCTAGTTGGCGGGCCGTGTTTACGGCGCCGCTGGCCATTCCTGCTCGCTGGTAGCCGACTGCGGCGACGGCGGTGGAAGCCAGGGAGGGGGTGCTTAGGCCTACGCCTACGCCGGATACGGCCAGGCCGGCGATGAGGACTGTCCAATTGGAGTTGGTGCTGATTACCCCCTGGAGCAGGGCTCCTGCACCGATGAGGAGGAGGCCGCCGCCGATCAGCCATTGGGGGGAGGTGTGTTCTAGGAAACGGCCGGCCAGGGAGGCCGTGATGAAGGCGGCGATGCTCATGGGGAGGAAGCAGAGGCCTGCGGTAACGGGGCTCATGCCTAGGACCGACTGCAGCCACAGGGATGTGTAGGCGAGGTAGGAGAAGGCGGCCACGGACAGCAGAAGCGAGCCGATCATGGTGCCGCTGAAGGTTCTGGCTCGGAAGAGACTTAGGTCCAGGAGCGGCGTTTTGGCGCGGAGTTCGATGATGGTGAAGGTGCAGAGGGATGCGGCGCCGGCTGCGAAGAGGGCGATGGTGCGGGTGCTGGTCCAGCCGTAGTCGTTGCCCTTGATGAGGGCGAAGGTGATCGCGGCGGCGGCGATCGTGAAGGTGATCAGGCCGGCGAAGTCGACGCGCTCGCCGGGGGCGGGCTTGGCGGCGTAACCGGGGATCACGCGGATGGTCATGGCCAGGGCGGCGATGCCGATGGGCAGGTTCACGAAGAAGATCCAGCGCCAGTCGAGGTGCTGGGTCAGCAGGCCGCCCAGGATCGGGCCGGCTGCGGCCGCCGCGCCGTTCACGGCGCCCCATACTCCGAAGGCGGTGCCGCGGTCTCGTCCCTGGTAGAGGTGGCTGATCAGGGCGACGGTGGTGGCCAGCATCGCCGCGCCGCCCACGCCCTGCACACCGCGGAAGGCGATCAGTTCGGTGGCGTTGCGGGACAGGCCGCATGCCAGTGAGGCGGCGGTGAAGACGACTAGGCCGACCAGGTACACGCGGCGCTGGCCCACGCGGTCCGCGATCGAGCCGGCGCCGAGCAGCAGCGCGGCCAGCGCGAGGGCGTAGAGGTCCAGGACCCATTGCAGGTCGGTGAACGTGGTGTCCAGGCGGCGTGCCATGTCGGGCAGCGCCACCGTGACGATGGTGACATCCACGAGCAGCATGAACGTACCTAGGCATACCGCGATGAGCGGCACCCACTTGCGCATGATTTCCTCCTCCTGCGACGGGCCGGGACCTGGTCCGTGCAGGTGAATCTGTCATTTCGACCGCGCAATCCGGTAACCAGGAGGGGGTGGATGGCGGAATCACATAGTCATTGCGTCTGGGATGATGGAAATCGTGACTGCGGTTGGACGTGCGAGTGCGAGCGCGAGTGCGAGCGCGAGTGCGAGCGCGAGTGGGCGTGCGAGCGCGAGTGGGCGTGCGAGCGCGAGTGACGGTGGCGTGTTGGATCTGCTGGATCGGCAGATCATTCAGGGGCTCATGATCGATGGGCGGGCCTCGTTCAGTCGGCTGGCCGCGGTGCTGGGAGTCACCGACCAGACCGTGACGCGGCGCTATCGGCGGCTGCGGAGTGACGGGATCATGCGGGTGATCGGGATTCCGGCGGCCGCGCGTGTCGGGCTGTTCCAGTCGCGGCTGCGGCTGCAGTGCGTGCCTGGGAGCGCCAGCGCGGTCGCGGACGCGCTCGCTCGGCGGCCGGACATCTCGTGGGTGGCGATCAACGCCGGTGGCGCGGAGGTGGCGTGTATGACGCGCTCACGGAGCCGCGAGGAACGCGATGCGCTGCTGCTGCACAAGCTTCCGCGGACTCGGCAGGTCACGGCCGTTTCCGCGCAGAGCATCCTGCATGCGTACATCGGCGGGCCTCTTCGGTGGCGCGGGCTCGATGAGCTCAGCGCGGAGCAGGTCACGGCGCTTGAGCGACCTGTCACCCCAGGACGTGAGTCGGTCGAGTTCGACGATGCGGACCGCGCGATGTTGGCGCTGCTCTCGCGCGACGGACGTACCGGGTATCCAGATCTCGCGCGGGCGGCGGGGCGGTCGGAGAGCACCGTGAGGAGGCGGCTGGAGCAGCTGCGCGAAAGCGGTGTCGTGTTCTACGACGTGGACGTGCTGCCTGCCTCGCTCGGGTTCTTCGCGGAGGCCGCGCTGTACGTAACAGTCGCTCCGGCCGCGCTCGAGCGCGCCGGGTTGGCGTTGGCCAGCCATTCCGAGGTGCCGTACGCGGCGGCTACCACCGGGAGCAGCAACCTGTTCGCGGTGGTGCTCGCCCGCGATCTCACCGGTCTGTACGAGTACATGACTCGCCGGATCGGTGAGATCGAGGGCGTCGTTCAGATGGAGGTGGTGCCGGTGCTGCGCACGGTCAAGCACGAGGGGTTGTTGACGGATGGGAATCGGCTCCTCGACCCACCACCCGCAACAACATAGGTGGCCAACGGCGGGTCACCGCTCGATCATGCGCATCTGGGCCTCGGTGTGGTGGCCACCCGCAGGGGCGGCCAGGTCGGTCAGCGTGCTGAGCTGCTCGGCGGTGAGGGTCACGTCGTCGGCGGCGAGGTTCTCCTCGAGGCGGCTGACGCGGCGGGTCCCGGGGATCGGGGCGATGTCCGAGCCCTGGGCCAGCAGCCACGCGATCGCGACCTGCGCCGGAGTGACCCCGGCCTCGACGGCGACGGCCTCGACCTGTTCGACCAGGCGCACGTTGTGGTCGAAGTTCTCGTCGGCGAAGCGCGGGTTGCCGTTGCGCGAGTCGTCGGCGGCGAGGTCCTCGCGCGAGCGGATCGCGCCGGTGAGCATGCCGCGGCCGAGCGGCGAGTAGGCCACGAAGCCGATGCCCAGTTCGCGCAGCAGCGGCAGGATCACCGGCTCCTGATCCCGCGTGAACAGCGAGTACTCGGACTGCAGCGCCGTGATCGGGTGCACAGCGTGGGCGCGGCGGATCGTGTCCGGGCCCGCCTCGGACAGGCCGATGTGCCGGACCTTGCCCTCGGCCACGAGCTCGGCGAGCGTGCCGACGACGTCCTCGATCGGCGTCGCGCGGTCGACGCGGTGCTGGTAGTACAGGTCGATGTGGTCGGTGCCGAGCCGCTTCAGCGAGCCCTCCACCGCGACGCGGATGTTCGCCGGGCTGGAGTCCACGTTCCATGGCCCGCCGCCGCTGTGCGAGACCAGGCCGAACTTCGTGGCCAGCACGACCTCGTCGCGGCGGTCCTTGATCGCGCGGCCGACGAGCTCCTCGTTGGTGAAGGGGCCGTAGATCTCTGCGGTGTCGATGAGCGTGACGCCGAGGTCGAGGGCGCGATGGATGGTGCGGATGGCCTCCGCGTCGTCGAGGCCGGTCTTGGTGTAGACGCCGGCCATGGTCATCGCGCCGAGGCCGATGCGGCCGACGTCCAGGGTGCCGAGGGTGATGTGCTTCACGAGAGTGCCTTTCGTGCGTGTCCGGGTCGGTCGACGTGCGCGCGCTCGTCCTCGCTCCATCCGGCGTCGGTCATGACTCCTCCTCCGGGGACTCCTCGATGATGGCCCGCAGCGCCGTGATCGCGCTCGTCGCGCAGGGCCGGCCGGCGTAGAACGCGAGGTGGGTGATCGGGGACCGAGGTCGTGGTGGACTTGTCCTCAACCCTGCCACCTTTCCGCAGAAAATGCCGCTCACCTGGGGGTTTCTGTTGTTACAGGTACCCGCAGTGCCCCCCAGCGGGGCCTGTCGCGACGTACCCTGAAAGGCATGGACAGCTCCGAAGCGCGCCGCGAGTTCGCCGACTTCCTGGCCTCGCGCCGGGCTCGGATCAGCCCCGAGCGGGCCGGGCTGCCGATCTACGGCGGCACTCGGCGGGTGCAGGGGCTGCGCCGTGAGGAGGTCGCGCTGCTCGCCGGGGTGAGCGTCGACTACTACGTGAAGCTCGAGCGCGGGAACGCGCGCGGCGTGTCCGAATCCGTCCTCGAGGCCGTGGCCCGGGCGTTGCGGCTCGACGAGGCCGAGCACGTGCACCTGTTCGACCTGGCGCGCGCGGTCAACACCGCGAACCGGGTGCCCAAGCGCGGCCCGAAGCCGCAGGTGCGGCCGTCGGTGCAGCGCGTCATCGACTCGATGGCGACCAGCCCGGCCTACGTGCGCAACCGGCGCCTAGACATCCTCGCGACGAACAGCCTCGGCAGGGCCCTGATCGCGCCGGTCTTCGAGGACACGAGCCGACCGCCGAGCCTCGCGCGCTTCATGTTCCTCGATCCGGCCGCGCAGGAGTACTACCGGGAGTGGGAGCGGATGGCGTCCGACGTGGTCGCCATCCTGCGCGGCGAGGCCGGCCGCGACCCGCACGACAAGGCCCTGCAGGACCTCATCGGCGAGCTGTCCACGCGCAGCGAACTGTTCCGCACCCGCTGGGCCGCGCACAACGTGCGCTTCCACCGCACCGGGAGCAAGCACCTGCAGCATCCCGTGGTCGGCGAGCTCATCCTCGACTTCGACGCCATGGAGCTGCCCGCCGACACCGGTCTGACCGTCATCACCTACAGCGCCGAACCGGCCAGCCCTTCCGCCGACAACCTGCGGCTACTCGCCAGTTGGGCCGCGACGCTCGACGCCGCTAGCGTGTCACCGCAGAGTCAGTGATCGATCGGCCGGTCGCCGCGGCCCGCGAGCATTGATCAACCACGCTGAGGAGGACAGGTCACCATGCTCGGGCTCGAACTCGTCGTCGTCCTCGGGATCGTCATCCTGCTGTGCACGCTGGCCGGTCGGCGCCTCGGCATCGTCCCTCCCGTGTTCATGCTCATCTGCGGCGGGGCGCTGGGGTTCGTTCCGGCGCTGCGGCAGGTGAGCCTGCCGCCGGAGACCGTGCTGCTGATCTTCCTGCCCGCGCTGCTGTACTGGGAGAGCCTGACCACCTCGCTGCGGGAGATCCGCAGGGCCCTGCGCGGCGTCATGCTCATGAGCACGCTGCTGGTGGCCGCGACCGCGGCGGCCGTCGCCGCGATCACGCACGCGCTCGGGCTGCCCTGGGGCCCGGCCTGGGTGCTCGGCGCGGCCATCGCCCCGACCGACGCCACGTCCGTCGCCGCGCTGGGTCGGCTGCTGCCGCGCCGGAGCCTGGTCATGCTGCAGGCCGAGAGCCTGATGAACGACGGCACCGCGCTGGTGCTCTACGGCGTGGCCGTGAGCGTCACGGTCGGCGAGGCCCACGTGAGCGCGGCGAACATCGGCTGGCTGTTCTTCCGCTCCTACCTCGGCGGCGTGGCGGCCGGAGCGGCGATCGCGTGGGTGGCGGCGCAGGTGCGGCGACGTCTCGAGGATCCGCTGATGGAGAACATCGCCGTCATCCTCACCCCCTTCACCGCGTTCCTGCTCGCGCAGGAGATCAAGGCGTCCGGCGTGCTCGCGGTCGTCACCTGCGGGCTGATCATGAGCCAGGTCGGGCCCAGGGTGGGCGGCGCCGCGGAACGATTGCAGACGCAGGCCGCGTGGCCGCTCGCGACGTACGTGCTCAACGGCGCCCTGTTCGTGCTCGTCGGCATCACGTTCCAGTCGGCCATTCGAGACCTGACCAGCTTCGATCTCGGGCGCGCACTGGTCACGGTCGTGGTGGTGTGCGCGACGCTGATCCTGGTGCGGATCCTCTTCCAGTTCGTCGTCGTGTACCTCATCCGCGCCCTCGACCGCCGCCCCTCCCAACTGGCCCGCCGCGTCAGCCACCGCTACCGCATCCTGGGCGGAGTGGCGGGCTTCCGCGGCGCGGTATCGCTGGCCGCGGTGCTGGCCGTGCCGCACACGCTCGACAACGGACAGCCGTTCCCCGATCGCGACGTCATCATCTTCGTGACCGTCGGCGTCATCGCGCTGCTGATGCTGCAGGCCTTCGCCATTCCGCCGATCGTCCGCTGGACCGGAGCCCCGGAGGACACCCTCGTCCAGACCGAGCGCCGCCTGGCGAAGGTCACCGCCACCGAGGAGGCGCTCGACGCCCTCCCGAAGCTCGCCGCCGAACTCGGCACGGACCAGATGGTCACCGACCTGCTCCAGCGCGAGTACACCAAGCACCTGCGGCTGCTGCAGACCGACGCGGACACCGAGGACGACGAAGAGACCAACGAGCTCAACGCCCTGCGAAGGTTCCACGCGCAATACAAGGCGCTGCGGCTGGCCCTGCTGGGCAACAAGCGCGCCACCGTCATCCGCCTGCGCGACGAACGCCGTATCGACGACGCCGTTCTGCGGCAGATCCAGGCCAGGCTCGACATCGAAGAATTGCGTCTCTCGCAGGAAGAACTGGTCGAGTAGCCGGCCGTGGCGCGCACCGCGTGCTGCTACCGGCCGGCCACCGCCAGCGCCTGCGCGACCCCGTCGTCCTTGGGGCCGAGGAAGGTGGGGTCGGGCTGGAGGGTGGCCTGGTAGACGGCGTTGAAGGAGGCGGCGACTTCGCGCATGCCGTTGCGGATCCACTCGGGGGTGGAGCCTTCGTGCAGGCCGTCGGGGTCGCCTACGCCGTAGGCCTCGATGCCGGCGGCGCGGCAGAGGTAGGTGGCGCGGGGGATGGTGAAGTCCTGGCTGACGAGGATCGCCTTGCCGACGCCGAAGACGCGCTTCGCGCGGTCGCAGCTCTCCCACGTGTCGAAGCCCGCATAGTCGAGGACGATGACGTTCTCGGGGACGCCGCGGGCGGTGAGGTAGTCGCGCATGGCGCGGGGCTCGTTGTAGGTGGGCGAGGAGTTGTCGCCGGTGACGAGGAAGACCTTGAACTTGCCCGCGTGCCACAGCTTGAGGGCCAGGTCCAGCCTGCCCTGCAGGTAGTTGCCGGGCTGGTCGCCTTCGAGGCCCGCCCCGAAGACGATGCCCACCGGCGCGGCCGGGACCTGGGAAACCGCGTAGACGCTCGGGTCGCCGACGGCGCGCACGTAGGTGATCGGGACGAAGAGCAGGATCGTCGCGATCGAGAGCAACTGGAAGCCGCGGCGCCGGCCCGCGAGCGTGCGCGGGTCGAAGGGCCGCAGGAGGCGTCGGACCGCCCTCGGCAGGCGGGACAGGAGGCGGGTCACGTAACAGAGAACGCGGACGCGCCGGTGGCGGTTGCCGGGTGCGGACGCGGATCGGCCCCCGGAATCGGGAAGATCGATTCCGAGGGCCGACCGGTCACGCTCTACGGCTCGGGCGCGGACTCAGGCCGCGACCTTCTCCTTCGGCGCGTCCAGCGCGGGGGCCGGGGCGGGCACAGCCACCTCGAGGAACTCGCCGCGCGGGCTCTCGAAGGCGGTCAGGGTGACGGCCTCGCGGCGGAAGAAGCCCGCCAGGATCCAGTCCACGCACACCCGCACCTTACGGTTGAAGGTGGGGACCCGGCTGACGTGGTACGCGCGGTGCATGAACCAGGCCGGCCAGCCGCGCAGCTTCGTGCCGTAGACGTTCGCGACGCCCTTGCCGATGCCGAGGCCGGCGACGGAGCCGACGTGCTTGTGCACGTAGTCGTTGACGCTCTTGCCGCGCAGTGCCGCGACGATGTTCTCGGCGAGCACCTTGGCCTGGCGCACGGCGTGCTGCGCGGACGGGGAGCACCAGTTGCCCGCGCCCTTGGACAGGTCGGGCACCTGGGCGCAGTCGCCGGCGGCCCAGACGTAGTCCGTGCCGACGACGCGCAGGTTGGCCCGGGTGTCGACGTGGCCCTTGGGGCCGGTCGGCACGCCGAGCTGCTCGATGACCGGGTTCGGCTTGACGCCTGCGGTCCACACGATGGTGGAGGCGTCCAGCTCGGTGCCGTCGGAGAGCACCACGTGCTTGTCGACGCAGGAGTTGAGGAAGGTCTTCATCTTGACCTGGATGCCGCGCTTGCGCAGCTCCTCGGCCGTCCACACGCCGAGCTCCGGGCCGACCTCGGGCAGGATCCGGTCGGCGGCCTCGACGAGCAGGAAGCGCAGGTCCTCGGGCTCGACGTTGCTGTACCACTTGCAGACGTCGCGGGCCATGTCCTCCATCTCGGCGATGGCCTCGACGCCGGCGAAGCCGCCGCCGACGAAGACGAAGGTCAGGGCCTTGCGGCGCAGCGCCTCGTCCTTGATGGAGTCGGCCAGGTCGATCTGGCCGATGATGTGGTTGCGGAGGCTGATGGCCTCCTCGACCTGCTTGAAGCCGATGCCGTTCTCGGCCAGGCCCGGGATCGGCAGCGTGCGCGGCACGGAGCCGACCGCGACGACCAGCTGGTCGAAGCCGAGGTCGTAGCTCTCGCCGGCGTTCGGCTCGATCCGCGCGGTGCGCCGGGTGTGGTCGATCCCGACCACCTTGCCGGTGACGACCTCGGCGTTCGGGCCCTTGATGACGCGACGCAGCGGAGCCACGATGTTACGCGGCGCGATGGAGCCGGCCGCGGCCTCGGGCAGGAAGGGCTGGTAGGTCATGTAGGAGCGGGGGTCGACGACCGTGACGATCGCCTCGCCGCGCTTGAGGTTCTTGAGGATCCGCTGCGCGGTGTACAACCCGACGTAGCCGCCGCCGATGACGAGGATGCGCGGCGGGATGTTGGCCGGGGACACGGGGGCAGGGGTTTGTTCCACGACATTGCTCATAAGGGGCTCGCTCACTCGATTCCTTCGACGCGTCCTGAACCTGCTTCGGTCGCTCGGCATCGAGCGGCTGTGGCCTTGCAATGCGTTCCTCGACGCACAGCCACGGCGCTGGGGCAGTCGGTCTCGGAGTGAGGGGCCCCTTCAGGACACCTCGGTGTTACGAACTTCTCGCTTACCTCTTGATTATACGAGCAGCGCACGGATGACAAGCCACCCGCGACCCGCCGTTGATTCTTGACAGTCTGCCAGAATTGTCGGACGTCCTCGTTATCGTCGCGGGCATGGGTACCTCACTGTCGGCCGCCGAGGCGCGGCGCGCGGCCCTGCGGGCGCAGGGTCTGCTGGGCGCGCTGCCGGGGCGCACCGTGCCCGGGCTGCTGCGCCGCCTCGGCGCGATCCAGCTCGACACCATCTCCGTACTGGCCAGATCCCAGGAGCTCGTCCCCTTCGCGCGGCTCGGCGCCGTGGGCCGGCCGGCCGTGCACCGCGCCTTCTGGGAGCCGAAGGGGCCCGGGGCGGCCCGTACCTTCGAGTACTGGGCCCATGCGGCCTGTGTACTCCCCGTAGAGGATTGGCAGCTCTTCGCCTTCCGTCGGCGATCATATCGAAACCGTAACGATATGTGGGGGATGACGCCGGATCATGTTTCGGCGCGCGGCGTTCTGGAACGGCTGGCCGCCGACGGACCGGTGACGACGACCGAGCTCGGCGGCGCGCGCAAGACTCCGGGCTGGTGGGAGTGGTCGGACGTGAAGCAGGCCGTGGAGTACCTCCTGGCCTGTGGTCACGTGGTGTGCGTGGAGCGTCGCGGATGGCGACGGGTGTACGACCTGCCGGAGCGGGCGCTGCCGGAATCGGCCCTGGGCGACGAGCTGACCGACCACCGGTGCCATGTCGAACTGCTCGCGCGGGCGGGCCGGGCGCTGGGCGTCGGGACGAAATCCGATCTGTGCGACTACTACCGGCTGAAGAACGTGGCCAGGTTCGCGGACGCGGCCGAGGAGGCGGGGCTGGTGCCGGTCGAGGTCGAGGGGTGGGGGCAGCCGGCCTGGGCCTCGCCGGAGGCGCTGGAGTTCCTGGAGGCGGGCGGGCGCGGCCGGCATCGCACGACGCTGCTGTCCCCCTTCGACTCGTTGATCTGGGAACGGGCCCGTACGGAGCGTATGTTCGGTCTCACCCACCGGCTGGAGGCGTACGTGCCGAAGGCCAAGCGGGTGCACGGGTACTACGCGATGCCGCTGCTGCACGGCGGCGAACTGCTGGGCCGGGCGGATCCGGCGCGGGAGGCGGACAAGCAGGCGGGCGACGCGCTGGTCGCGCGGCAGGTCTCGCTGCACTCGGCGCGGGCGGTGGAGCCGATGGCGAAGGCGCTGCGCGAGGCCGCGTCCTGGGTCGGCTGCAACCGGGTGCGGGTGGAGCAGGTCGTACCGGGCGAGCTCGCCGGGCCGCTGCGCGGGGCCGTCGCGGCCGCGGGAGGAGAGTAGAGATGAGCAACGGGGGTGCGCATGAGACGGGTGGACGAGCCGGTCATCCGGAGGCAACGCGCGGCGAGCAGCCATAATGAGTCGGTGACCGCCGTACCGAACCCCCCGCAACGTACCCGGATGACCGGGAAGGAACGTCGCGAGCAGCTGCTGGAGATCGGCCGCTCGCTCTTCGCGGAACGCGGCTTCGACGCGACCAGCGTCGAGGAGATCGCGGCGAAGGCGGGGGTCTCCAAGCCGGTGGTCTACGAGCACTTCGGCGGCAAGGAGGGGCTCTACGCCGTCGTGGTGGACCGCGAGATGCGCACGCTGCTCGACATGGTCACCTCGGCGCTGACCGGCGGGCACCCGCGCGAACTGCTCGAGCAGGCCGCGTTCGCCCTGCTGGACTACGTGGAGAACTACAGCGACGGGTTCCGGATCCTGGTGCGCGATTCGCCGGTGGCCGCGTCCACCGGCAACTTCGCCTCGCTGATCAGCGATATCGCCACCCAGGTCGAGGGGATCATGGCGATGGAGTTCCGGCGGCGGCTCTACGACCCGGACTTCGGCGCGATGTACTCGCAGATGCTGGTCGGCATGGTGGCCCTGACCGGCCAGTGGTGGCTGGACGCGCAGAGCCCGAGCAAGGACGAGGTCGCCGCGCACATGGTGAACCTGGCCTGGAACGGCCTGTCCGGTCTCGAGCACGCGCCGCGGCTGATGACCCGGCGCGGCTTCCGGGCGATGAAGGCGCGAGCCAGGGCGGCGGCCGAGGGCGACGCGGCGGACGCGATCGGCGGGGCCGAGGGCTAGCCGGGCCAAGGGATCGGCAGGGGCGAGGGGCGGCAGGGCGGAGAGCCGGCAAGGAGGCGGGCCGGCACCAGGCTCGACATCAAGATACTTGGCGTAGAGTTTCTTGATAGACTAGAGGGATGAGCGAGCAGTCGAGCACGGTCGCCGGGCACACGGACGAGGTGGACCGCCTCGTCTCGGCCTGGCGACGGGAGCGGCCCGACCTGGACGTGAGCCCGCTGGAGGTGCTCAGCCGGGTGACCCGGCTCGCGCGGCACCTGGACCGGGCCCGCCGCACCGCCTTCGCCGAGCGCGGGATCGAGACCTGGGAGTTCGACGTCCTCTCGGCCCTGCGCCGCGCGGGCAGCCCCTATCAGCTCTCCCCCGGCCAGCTGCTCACCCAGACGCTCGTCACCTCCGGCACGATGACGAACCGGATCGACCGGCTGGCGGCCAAGGGCCTGGTCGTGCGCGGCCCGGATCCCAACGACCGGCGCGGCGTGCTGGTCCGGCTGACCGACTCCGGGCGCGAGCTGACCGACGCGGCGCTCACCAGCCTGCTCAAGAACGAGCGCGAACTGCTCTCCGCGCTGCCCGAGCCGCGCCTCGGGGCGCTGGCCGACCTCCTCAGGGAACTGACGGTTCAGTTCGAGGCCGAGTAACCGTCTCTTCCCCGGAGCGCTACCGGCCAGTAGCATTCCGCCCATGAATCGTCGAACCTTGCGATCAATGATGATCGCCGGAGCGGTCGCCGCCTGCTGCATAGCCACCGGCACCGCCTCCGCCGACGCCGCCACGGCAGCCCCGAGCACGCAGAGCCCGGCGCACCGGGGCCAGCCCGGCGGCGAATACGACTACTACCTGGCCCTCGGCGACTCGCTGGCCTGGGGCTACCAGCCGGACGCGAGCGGCAACGGCGTCAAGTCGGGCCACGGGTACGCCGACGACCTCGCCGCCTACCTGCGCGGGCACGGCGACCGTCACCTGGACTACGTCAACCTCTCCTGCCCCGGCGAGACCACCGGCACGATGCTCGACGGCGGCTGCCCCGACCTCGCCGGCAGCGGCCAGTCGTACACCGTGCAGGAGGACGCGGCGGTCGCCTTCCTCGCCGCGCACCCGCACGCGCGCATCCTGGTGACCCTCGACATCGGTGCCAACAACGTGGACCAGTGCCTGACCGGCGCCGGCTCGATCGACCCGACCTGCGCCGCCGAGGGCGTGGCCACCGCCGGGACTCAGCTGCCGCAGATCCTCGCCAAGCTCAAGGCAGCGGCGGGCCGCCACGTCAGCTTCGTCGGCATGAGCTACTACGACCCCTTCCTCGCCGCGTGGCTGACCGGCAGCGCCGGCCAGACCGTCGCCGTCGAGTCCGTGGCCCTGTCCACCGCCTTCAACGGCGCCCTCGACACCGGCTACGCCCTCTTCGACGTCCCGGTCGCGGACGTCTCCGGCGCCTTCAAGACGGACGACTTCGTCGACACCACCTCGCTCGGCGGCACCACCGTCCCGGTCAACGTCGCGAACATCTGCGAACTGACCTGGATGTGCGCGCCCGCCCCGATCGGACCCAACATCCACGCGAACAACGCCGGATACGCGCTCATCGCCCGAACCTTCGAGGCGGTTCTCTGCGCAAGGCACGAGCAGTAGCTGCACACTTCGGCGGGGCGGAACTCTCGCCCCGCCTCCCGTTTTTCAGGCAACGAATCTTCACTTCATGCTGTGAGGTTCGCAAGCACGCACCGAACGCAGTACGCGCCGAGGATGGTGGCGGCTCCCAGCGGTACAGCGAAGCCAATGGCGGTCTTGTGGCCGCTGGTCGTAACAAGAGCGTGGACGCAGAGCACGATCGTGAGAGCGCCACCGATGGCGCTCTCACAGCACCTCGCGTGCCAGAGGTGAGATCGGAAGTAGTCCGGCTGCGAGCTCAACACGAGCGCCGGCAGCAATGCGCACACTAACCCGATGAAAGCTCCGCAGACAGCGCCGACGATGCCTACTGCCAGAGCAGATCGAAGCATCCCCCAACCGTCATTCAGCACCCAGACGAACGCGGGGGTCATGTACCCGACGACGGTCCCGGCGAACGCTCCCAGCCCCAGCGCGCGAAGTGCCACAGGGTCTGGCCCTGGACGCGATGACTTCCCTTCGGCATGCATCATGTTCGCACCCTCCCAACCGCAGGCCTCGAAGAGGCTCAGCGCCGGGTACGAAGTGATCGCGCAGACCTTCGAGGCTCTGCTTCCGGCGCGCTAGGAGCGTTACCCGGACATCCTTGCCGCGTCCATGGGCTCGCAGTCCAGGCAGTTGCTTCAACTTGCCCGCACGCGTTGGAGAAGCCTGGCCTGTTTGCGTGATGTGAGGTACACGAACTTGTCGCGATACTCGTTGCGGGCGAACCTCGCCAGCGCACTCACCTCGTCGCGCTTCCAGGTGTCCCATAGCGGCTCGGACAGCGCCCAATAGGCGCCGCCGAGAGTGGCGTCGCGGGACCGCGCCTGGGCAAGTCGGTACCGGACGTAACGCGTCAGCGGTGGGACCGGATCAGCGCCGCCCGGTCTCGTCGGCGGACTCGGAGGCAGTGCCTTGATCCACCGCGCGTCATAGAACACGATCACCTGCGCGCGGTCCATGAACGCGCTCGCCCACGCCGCGTCCGAGCCATCACCCACACGCTCCGCCGCGTTCGTTCATCGAGGCTTGATTCTCTCTTCGGCACCGTACCAGTGCAGGGCCATCAACGGCGCGGACTTTCGCGGCGGAACTCCGCGGCCCGCTTCATTAATCACACAGGCGCGCAGAACCGAGGGTCGTGGTTAGATCCCTCGTTATGGATTCGAAACCGAGCACGCCGTACCAGTCCGATCTCGACGCGTACCTGGCCGCCCTCGACCGTGTCCTGCCGACGGACGCGGTCGAGGGGGTCTATCTCATCGGCTCCATCGCACTGGGCGACTACCGGCACGGGCAGAGCGATCTCGACCTGCTGACGCTGACGACGCGGGCGCTGTCCGAGGACGAACTCACGGCTCTCGATCAGATGCACAAGACCCTGGAAGACGGCTCGCAGCCGCACAAGGACGCGCAGTACCTCGCGCGCGAGTTCGTGGGGAAGCTGCCGCCCGAGGACGCCGCAGGTCAGGGCTACGTGGTCGACGGCGAGTTCCAGCGCGGGGTGAGCGGGCAGGAGCTCGTCGTCTGGGCGACCCTGGCGGCGCACGGGCTGACCGTGCGCGGGCCCGAGGCCTCCTCGCTTGACGCGGCGCCGGACGCGGGCGCGTTCAAAGCGTGGAACCGCGGGAACTTGGAGGGCTACTGGCGGACGCAGGCGCTGCAGGTGCGCCTGGCGATCAGTGAGCGTGATCCGGAGGAGGACTTCCGGCCGTATTTCGCGGTCTGGTTCGGCAGCGGGCCCGGCCGACTGCACCGCACGATCGCGACCGGAGAGATCATTTCGAAATCAGCGTGCATCGATTACACCGCGGAGCTCTTCCCCGAATACGCGGAGTTGCTGAAGCGGGTCAAGGCGAGCCGCGCCGGCGACGCTTCGGTCGCATTCACGATGAACGACGGGCGCTTGCTGAGCAATCTTGTCGAAGAGGTCTGCGACTCGGCGAAGCGGCTGCCCTAGG
>DASTAE010000212.1:0-17323 GCA_035712985.1 Actinospica sp. | reverse complement strand
GCGACCTTGCTGATGTCGTTCTCGTGCGTGGCCGGGATGTCCTGGACCCAGCGCACCGGCTCGTAGGGGATGCGCAGCGACTCGAAGACGCGGTCGTAGTAGTCGTCGCCGCCGAGCAGCAGCTGGTGGATCGCCTTGAGGTACTCGCCGGACTGCGCGCCCTGGATGATCCGGTGGTCGTAGGTGGACGTCAGCGTCATGACCTTGCTGACGGCCAGCCGGTTCAGCGTCTCCTCGCTGGCGCCCTGGTACTCGGCCGGGTACTCCATCGCGCCGACGCCGATGATCGTGCCCTGCCCCTTCATCAGCCGCGGCACGGAGTGCACGGTGCCGATGCCGCCGGGGTTGGTCAGCGAGATCGTGGTGCCGGCGAAGTCGTCGGCGGTCAGCTTGTTGTTGCGGGCCTTGCGGACCAGGTCCTCGTAGGCCTGCCAGAACTCGCGGAAGTCCATCAGCTCGGCGGCCTTGATCGAGGGCACGACCAGGGTGCGCGAGCCGTCCGGCTTCTGCAGGTCGATCGCGAGGCCGAAGTTGATGTGCTCGGGGGTGACCAGCGCGGGCTTGCCGTCCGCCTCGGCGAAGGAGCCGTTCATCTCCGGGATGGCCTTGGTCGCCTGCACCATCGCGTAGCCGATGAGGTGGGTGAAGGAGACCTTGCCGCCGCGGGCGCGCTTGAGGTGGTTGTTGATGACGACGCGGTTGTCGATCAGCAGCTTCGCCGGGACGGCGCGCACGGAGGTCGCGGTCGGCACCTCGAGCGAGGCGTTCATGTTGGTGATCAGCCGCGCGGCCGGGCCCCTCAGCACGGTGGTCGCGGAGCCGCCGCCGGTCGGGGTGGAGGCGGTGGGCGGGGCGGTGATCGCCGCGTCGCGCGGGACGCCGCCGACCGGGGCCACGGCCTTCGGGGTGGGCTTCGGGGCGAGCGCGCCGGGCGCCTCGACCTCGACGGTCCCGGCGGCCACGGCCGGGGCGACGCCCGCGGGGGCCTGGGCGACGGGGGCCTGGTTGCCCGGGACGGCGACCGGAGCGGCCTCGGCGGCCGGGGCGGCGGTCGGGGCCTGCGCGGGCACGGCGGCGGGGGCGGCGCCGTTGGAAGAGGCGGGCTGGTAGTCGTTGAAGAAATCCCACCAGGCCTTGTCGACCGACTCCGGGTCGTGCAGGTACTGCTGGTAGATCTCGTCGACCAGCCATTCGTTGGGTCCGAACTGGGCCAACTCACCCGGCGGCGTCTCTCCGCCTGCCGGGGCCGGGGTTGACTGAGACGTCGTCGGTGTGGACTGTGGCGACACGGCGGTTTCCGCCCTCTTCCGCTTCGTAGATCCGCGTGGGGACTGCTCAACCGCCCGGAGAAGGCGGGAGCCGAGGGAGCCGCAAACAGGCCCGAGCGGTTCCTCCTCACAGCGGGCAGCGGTGCTCAGGCTACGCTCTTTTCGCCGCGAATCGCAGTTCACACCGGCCAACGCGACGAGAGTCACACTAACTCGGGACCTGAACCACCCTTACTGAGCATAATGCCGTAGCCCAGGATGACTATTCCGAGGTGGATGCGGGTGGGAACGCGCCGGGGGCGGGTTCCGTCGGGAGCTCGAGCCGGATGAGCGCCCCGCGCGCCGAGGGCATGACCTCGATCGTTCCGCCGTGCAGTTGGACCGCCCAGCGGGCGATCGCGAGGCCGAGGCCGGTGCCGCCGCCCGGCTCGGTCTGGCCGGCCGCGCCGCGGGTGAAGCGCTCGAAGACGCGGGTGCGCTCGGGCTCGGGGATGCCCGGGCCCTCGTCGGCGACCTCGATGCGCAGCATGTTCTCGTGCGTGCGCAGCGCCGAGACCTGGACCAGGCCGTCGGTCGGCGAGTGCTTCGCCGCGTTGTCCACGAGGTTGGCGACGACCTGGTGCAGCCGGCCGGCGTCGGCGCGGGCCTCGAGCGAGGGCGGGCGCACATCGAGCCGGTAGCGCACCGGCCGTCCGGCGGTCTGGGCCTGCCGCACCACCTCGGCGAGGAAGGGCTCGACGGCGAACTCGGAGACGTCCAGCGGCACGGCGCCGGCCTCGAGCCGGGAGAGGTCGAGCAACTCCTCGACGAGCAGGCCGAGCCGCTCGGTCTGCGCGAGCGCGGCCTTGACCGCGGCGCCGTCCGGCTCGGTCACGCCGTCCACCACGTTCTCCAGCACCGCGCGCAGCGCCGAGATGGGAGTACGCAGCTCGTGGGACACGTTGGCGATGAGCTCTCGCCTGGCCCGGTCCGCGGCTTCGAGGTCCGCGGCCATCTGGTTGAACACGATAGCCAGACGGCCTACCTCGTCCCTGGACGTCGCACGCACCCGTCTGGAGTAGTCGCCGTGCGCCATGGAGGAGGCGGCGGCGGCCATCGAGCGCAGCGGCGCGATCATGCCGTGGGCCAGGATCTGCACCACGATCAGCGAGGCGAGGACCGCGACCGTGACCACGTAGCGCGCCTCGATGCCGAGCGAGACGCCGACCGCGGAGAAGACCGCCGAGACGATGACCGACGCCGCGACCAGCACGCCGAGCTTGATCCGCAGCGAGGAGAGGCGGTCCAGCGGCTGCAGTTCCCGCAGCTCGCGCAGCCGGGTGACCCGGTCGCTCTTCCGGGCGCTCACCTAGGACCCCGCCTCGGCGCCGGTCTCCAGCGCGTATCCGACGCCGTGCACGGTGCGGATCCGCTCCGCGCCGATCTTCTTCCGCAGCGCCTTGACATGGGAGTCCACGGTCCTGGTGCCGGAGGCGTCGGCCCAGTCCCAGACCTCGGCGAGCAGCGACTGCCGGGAGACGACCTGCCCCGGCCGGCGCGCGAGGCTGAGCAGCAGGTCGAACTCGATCGGCGTCAGGTGCACCTCGGCGCCGTCCGCGCGGACCCGGCGGCGCGCCTTGTCCACGGTCAGCGGGTGGCCGGGGGTGCCGAGCTCTATCGGCGTGGCCGGGTCGGCGCCCTCGGCCTCGGCGCCGTTGGCCTTGAGCGCCTGCGCGCGGACCAGGTCGACCCGCCGTAGCAGGGCCGTGATGCGGGCGATCAGCTCCCGCATCGAGAAGGGCTTGGTCAGGTAGTCGTCGGCGCCGGCCCCGAGCCCGGCGAGCAGGTCGGACTCGGCGTCGCGGGCGGTCAGCATCAGAACGGGGACCGGCTGCTCGGCCTGGATCCGGCGGCAGACCTCGAGCCCGTCGAAGCCGGGCAGCATCACGTCGAGCACCAGCGCGTCGGGCCGCTCGGCGCGCGCGGTCTCGATCGCGGCCGGCCCGGTCGCGGCGTACGCCGTGTCGAAGCCGGCCGCGTTCAGCCGCGCCAGCACGGCGTCGGCCAGGGTCGGCTCGTCCTCGACGACCAGGATCTTGCGGCGCGGCGGCTCGGGCGGGGGCGTGCTCATGGTCAGCAGAGTAATGCCGTCGACGGTGTTAGGTTTTTCCCGAAGCCGGAACTGATCTGATGGCATAGGCCGAGGAGCCGTCGATATGACGCGTTACAGCACCGAGTCGCAGTGGCAAGCGCTCGCCAAGCACCGTGAAGCCTTCGGGGACACGCACCTCCGGGAGCTGTTCGCGACCGACCCGGAGCGCGCCGGACGCTACACGCTGAGCGTCGGTGACCTGACCGTGGACTTCTCCAAGCACCTGATCACCGACGAGACCCTCAGCCTGCTGCAGGAGCTCGCGGCGGTCCGCGTGGAGTCGCTGCGCGACTCGATGTTCGCGGGCCAGAGGATCAACGTGACCGAGCACCGCCCCGTGCTGCACGTGGCCCTGCGCGCGCCGCGCGGCGTGTCGATCGAGGTGGACGGGCAGGACGTGGTGCCGGGAGTGCACGAGGTGCTCGACCGGATGGCCGTGTTCTCCGAGCGGATCCGCTCCGGCGAGTGGAAGGGCGCGACCGGCGAGCGCATCCGAAACATCGTCAACATCGGCATCGGCGGCTCGGACCTCGGCCCCGCGATGGCGTACGAGGCGCTCAAGGAGTACTCGCGGCGGGACATGACCTTCCGCTTCGTCTCCAACGTGGACGGCGCCGACCTGTACGAGGCCACCCGCGACCTGGCCGCGGCCGAGACCCTGTTCATCATCTCCTCGAAGACCTTCACGACGGTCGAGACGATCACCAACGCCACCTCCGCCAAGGAGTGGGTGCTCGAGGCGCTGGGCGGCGACGAGTCGGCGGTGGCCAAGCACTTCGTGGCCGTCTCGACGAACGGCGCCGAGGTCGCGAAGTTCGGCATCGACACCGCGAACATGTTCGGGTTCTGGGACTGGGTCGGCGGCCGCTACTCGATGGACTCGGCCATCGGCCTTTCGCTGATGGTCGCGATCGGCCCGGAGCGCTTCCACGAGATGCTGGCCGGCTTCCGCACCGTGGACGAGCACTTCAAGAACACGCCGCTGGCCGAGAACGTCCCGGTGCTGCTCGGCCTGCTCGGCGTCTGGTACGGCAACTTCTTCGACGCGCAGACGCACGCGGTGCTGCCGTACTCGCACTACCTCTCGAAGTTCTCCGCGTACCTGCAGCAGCTGGACATGGAGTCCAACGGCAAGTCCGTGCAGAGCAACGGCGAGCCGGTGACGCGGCAGACCGGCCCGATCGTCTGGGGCACCCCCGGCACCAACGGCCAGCACGCCTACTACCAGCTGATCCATCAGGGCACGAAGCTCATCCCGGCCGACTTCATCGGCTTCGCCGAGCCGGTCGTCGCCGCCGCCGACCCGCGCGGCGCGCACCACGACATGCTCACGGCGAACTTCCTCGCCCAGACCGAGGCCCTCGCCTTCGGCAAGACGAAGGAGCAGGTCGAGGCCGAGGGCACCGACCCCGAGATCGTCCCCCACCGCGTCTTCAAGGGCAACCACCCGACGACGACGATCCTCGCCCCCAAGCTGACCCCCTCGATCCTCGGCCAGCTCATCGCGCTCTACGAGCACAAGGTCTTCACCCAGGGCGCGATCTGGAACATCAACTCCTTCGACCAGTGGGGCGTCGAGCTCGGCAAGGTCCTCGCCAAGAAGATCGAGCCCGAGCTCGTCGCCGACGGCACCCCGCTGCCCGAGGCTCACGACTCCTCCACCGACGCCCTGGTGGCCCGCTACCGGGAGCTGCGCGGGCGGTAGTCGCGCGGCGGCACCGGACCATCGAGGTGCGGCGGGGCTGAATCGGTCTGAGACAATGGGCCAATGACCGAGCCGCGCCGCACCTCTTCCTCGTCTGAGCCCCGGAAGCCCGCCTCCTCCCAGGCCGGGCGGAACGCGGCGCGCAATGCGCGGGGGCGCAAGGCGGAGGAGTTGGCGGAGTCGGAGCGGCGCAAGCGGCAGTCGATCGCCAAGGCGGAGCGGCGGGCGACCTCGGCGCAGGTGCGCTCCTCCGAGCCGGCGCCCACGGCCGCGGGGCGGGCCCCGGAGGGCGCGGGGGCGGTGACGCCGACCTCCTACCTGGACATCCCCGAGGACTACCGCGCGGGCTTCGCCTGCTTCGTGGGCCGTCCCAACGCGGGCAAGTCCACGCTGACGAACGCGCTCGTCGGCGCGAAGATCGCGATCACCTCGGGCAAGCCGCAGACGACCCGGCACACCGTGCGCGGAATCGTGCACCGGCCGGACGCGCAGCTCGTGCTGGTGGACACCCCCGGGCTGCACCGGCCGCGCACGCTGCTCGGCGAGCGGCTGAACGAGCAGGTCCGCGCCACCTGGGCCGAGGTGGACGTGATCGGCTTCTGCATCCCGGCCGACCAGGAGATCGGCCCCGGCGACCGGTACATCGCGCAGCAGCTGGCCGGGGTGCGCCGCACCCCGAAGGTCGCCGTCGTGACGAAGACGGACCTGATGGGCAAGCAGGCGGTCGGCGAGCAGCTGCTGGCGGTGCTCGAGCTCGGCAAGGAGGTCGGGATCGAGTGGGCCGAGATCGTGCCGGTGAGCGCGGTCGGCGACGCCCAGGTCGGGCTGCTGGCCGACCTGCTGGTCCAGCAGCTGCCGCAGTCCCCGCCGCTCTACCCGGGCGGCGAGCTGACCGACGAGCCCGAGCAGGTCATGGTCGCCGAGCTGATCCGCGAGGCCGCGCTCGAGGGCGTGCGCGACGAGCTGCCGCACTCGCTCGCGGTGACCGTCGAGGAGATGCTGCCGCGCAAGGACCGGCCGAAGGACAAGCCGCTGCTCGACGTGCACGCCACGCTGTACGTGGAGCGGTCCAGCCAGAAGTCGATCGTGATCGGCACCGGCGGATCCCGGCTGCGCGACGTCGGCACCCGGGCGCGCAAGCAGATCGAGGCGCTGCTCGGCACGCCGGTCTTCCTCGATCTGCACGTCAAGGTCGCCAAGGACTGGCAGCGGGACCCGAAGCAGCTGCAGCGCCTCGGGTTCTGATCCGCGGCCGGCGGCCGGCGGTTCACCGCGTGGTGAAGGCCCCGCCGTTGACGTGGATGGTCTGGCCGGTGATGTGCCGGGCTCCGGGCGAGGCGAGGAAGAAGACCACCTCGGCCACGTCCTCGGGCGTGCCCGGGCGCTTGTCGTGCGTCTCCTCGACCAGCAGCTGGTGCCGCGCGTCGGTCATCCCGCCCTGGAAGAAGTCCGTGTCGGCGATGTAGCCCGGCGAGACGACGTTCGCCGTCACGCCCTGCGGCCCGAGTTCGGCGGACAGGCCCGCGCTCCACGCCGCGAGCGCGGCCTTGGCGGCTCCGTACGCGCCGCCGCGCCGCTCGGCGCCGATCGAGCCGATGCTGATCACGGTGCTGCGCGGGCCGAGCAGGTCGCGCAGCGCGGCGGTGGTGAGCACGGCGCCGAGCACGTTCTGCGCCACGTAGGCGTTCCAGGTCTCGCGCAGCTCGTCCAGCGGATCGTCGCAGGGCTTCCCGGCGACGAGCCCGCCCGAGGCGTTGACCAGCACATCGACGTGCTCGGCCACCTCGTCGACGAGCAGCGCGAGGTCCCGCGGTCTCGTCGAGTCGCAGACCACGGCCACGACCTCGCCGGCATAGCTCGCGTCGAGTTCCTCGGCGGTGCGCACGAGCGTCCGCTCGGTGCGTCCGGTGATGTACACGCGGTCGCCGGCCGCGGCGAAGCGGGCCGCCACCGCGCGCCCGATCCCGCTGCCGCCACCGGTGACCACGACGCTGCGACCCATGTCTACTCCCGCCAACGTGCCCTCCCCTAGACTGAGGCCTAAATTTTAGGCCTAAACATAGCAGGAGGGCTTTCCGATGCCCCAAGGTGAGTCCGCCGACGCGCGTCCGACCGCGCGGGAGATCGCCGAAGCCTGGCGGCGCGAGCGCCCGGGCACGCCCACGGACTCGATCGAGATCGTTACCCCGGTCTCCCGCCTGGCAAAACTCTTCGCGGACGACCGTTCCCGGGTGCTGCGCGAGCAGGGCGTGGACCCGGCGACCCTCGACCTGCTCTCGGTGCTGCGCAGATCCGGTCCGCCCTACTCCCTGAGCACCGGTCAGATCGCGACGCGCGCGCTGGTCACGGCCGGTGCGATCTCCCAGCGGGTCGCCCGCGCCGAGCGCGAGGGCCTGGTCGGGCGCAGCGCCGGAACCGCCGCCCGGCACTCTGTCCTGGTCACTCTCACCCCGGCCGGCCACGCCGTGATCGAGCGCACCGTCGACGCGGTGCTCGGCCGCGAGGCCGAGCTCATCGCCGCGCTCCCGGCCGAGGACCGGACCCGGCTCGCGGAGCTGCTGGGGCGGCTGGAGGGCGACGTCCTGCGGCGAACGAGCTAATTTCTGCCCGATTCCGGGCAGGATTCTGGGCTATCGCGGGTCATGGGGACTAGCGTCTTTATCGTGCCGTCCTCTACCGCGTCCCACGACGACCTGCTGCAGCACGTCATGCGCACGACCGGGCTCCCGGCGGGCAGCGCGGCGCGGGTGATCGCGGACGTGAAGGCGTACTTCGACGAGAGCGTCGAGGACTACGTGCGGCGGCGGCACCGCGAGTTGCAGGCGCGCGGGCTGACGAACGATCCGATCTTCGAGCGGATCACGGCCGAGCTGCGGGACCGGCCGGTGGCCGCGCCCGAGCTGACCGTCCGCCAGCTGCGCCGCATGGTCTACGGATAGGAGTTCCACAGTATGTGCGGCATCGTCGCCTACGTCGGCGCGCAGGACGCGGCCCCGATCCTGCTGGACGGACTGGCCCGGCTCGAATACCGCGGCTACGACTCGGCGGGCCTCGCGGTCGTCGGCAAGTCGAATCTGCGCGTGTGCAAGAAGAAGGGCCGGATCGCCGAGCTCGCCGCGGCCGTGCCCTCCCGCTTCAAGGGCACGACCGGCATCGGGCACACGCGCTGGGCCACGCACGGCGAGCCGAACGACCAGAACGCGCACCCGCACGTGAGCGAGGCCGGGCGCTTCGCGGTCGTGCACAACGGCATCATCGAGAACGCGAACGACCTGCGCGGCAAGCTCGAGGCCGGCGGCGTGGCCTTCACCTCCGAGACCGACTCCGAGGTGCTCGTGCACCTGATCGCGGAGCAGTCGGCCGCGGGCCTGGCGCTCGAGGACGCGGTCCGCGGCGCGCTGAACCAGGTCGTCGGCACGTACGGCATCGCGGTCGTGGACGGCGAGCAGCCCGGCGTGGTCGTCGTGGCGCGCAACGGCAGCCCGGTCGTGCTCGGCATCGGCGAGAAGGAGATGTTCGCGGCCTCCGACGTGGCGGCCGTGGTCCGCTACACGCGGCAGATCGTGCACCTCGACGACGGCGAGCTGGCCGTCGTGCGCGCGGGCGGGTTCTCCACCTTCACGCTGGACGCGCGGGCCGTCGCCAAGCAGCCCTCGACCGCCGAGGCCGCCGCGGCCGACTACGACACCGGGGGCCACGCGCACTTCCTCGGCAAGGAGATCCACGAGCAGCCCGCGGCGATTCTGCGCACCCTCTCCGGCCGCCTCGACGAGCGCTTCTCGACCGCGCACCTCGGCGGCCTGAACCTCTCGGCGCGCGAGGCCCGCGACTTCAAGCGGGTGAAGATCCTCGGCTGCGGCTCGGCGTACTACGCGGGCGAGATCGGCGCGCAGCTGATCGAGGAGCTGGCCCGGATCCCCGCGCACGCCGAGCCGGCCTCCGAGTTCCGCTACCGCAATCCGGTGATCGAGTCGGACACGCTCTACATCGCGGTCAGCCAGTCCGGCGAGACCTACGACACGCTCGCGGCCGTGCACGAGATCAACCGCAAGGGCGGCACGACGCTCGGCGTGGTCAACACCGTCGGCAGCGCCATCGCGCGCGCCTGCTCGGGCGGCGTCTACCTGCACGCGGGGCCGGAGATCTCGGTGACCTCGACCAAGAGCTTCACGTGCACGGCCGTGGCCTTCGCGCTGATCGCGCTGCACTTCGGCCGCGTGCACGACCTCTCCCCCGCCGACGGCAAGCGCATCACCTCGGCCCTGCGCGCGCTGCCAGGGAGGATCGAGCGCATCCTCGAGGAGGAGGAGCACATCGCCGCGCTCGCCCGGGAGTACGCGAAGCACGAGAGCCTGATGTTCGTCGGCCGCGTGCGCGGATTCCCGGCGGCCCGCGAGGGCGCGCAGAAGCTCAAGGAGCTGTCGTACATCCACGCCGAGGCCTACCCGGCGAGCGAGCTCAAGCACGGCCCGCTCGCGCTGATCGGCCCGGAGCTGCCGACCGTGGCCGTCGTGCCGGACGACGAGCTGCTGGAGAAGAACCTCAGCACCCTCGGCGAGATCCGCGCGCGGCAGGGCAGGATCCTGATGATCGGCCACACCGCCCCGGACCCGAAGCTCGCGCAGGACGTGATCCTGGTGCCGCGCAGCGAGCCGGAACTCGACCCGATCCTGCTCGGCATCCCGATGCAGATCTTCGCCTACCACGCGGCGCTCGCGCTCGGCCGGGACATCGACAAGCCTCGCAATCTCGCGAAGAGCGTGACCGTCGAGTAGTCGGCGAGTAAGCAAGAGGTATGACGGAGTCGTTGGCACGGACGCAGGAGCGCGTCGCCGTGGTCACCGGCGGCGCCTCCGGAATGGGCTGGGCGATCGCGAAGGCGCTGGCCGACAGCGGGCACAGGGTCCTGATCGTGGACCCGCCTCACCGACACCCCCGGCGCCCGCCGCGCGCTGACGAGGGAGTTCTTCCGAGAGGTCCGCTCCCGGCAGGCCGTCCAGCGCACGACGAAACCGGAGGACGTGGCGGCGCTCGTGGCCTTCCTCGCCTCGGACGCGGCCCAGGCGATCAGCGGGCAGGCGATGCGCGTGGATGGGGGCTGGTCACCATCTAAAGCGCCATAGTCCACGCCGCGTGCGTGTCCACGGGCTCGAAGCCGAGGCTGCGGTTCACGGCGAGTATCCGCTTGTTGCCGACGGCGTTGTAGGTGTCGAGCACGCGCAGGTTCGGCTCGGCGGTGAGCAGTTCGCTGACGAGGTAGGCCTTGACGCGGATCGCCAGGCCCCGGCCGCGGTATTCGGGGACGACGACGGTCTCGTTCTGCTCGCCGCGTACGCCGTCGGCGGTGTGGGCGGTGGACAGGGCCGCCATGCGGCCGGTCGCCGGGTCCAGGAGGCAGGCGGTGTACTCGCGCAGGCCGGCGGACCAGGCGGAGCGCTCGCGGTGCCTGACCTCGGCCTCGGTGAACGGGGTGACGGCCGGGTCGTCGGGGTCGGCGTGCAGGGAGTCGAGGGTGTCGATCAGGGCGTCGAGCAGGTACTCCGGGCACGCGCCGGCCCAGCGCATCGGCAGCAGGTTGCCATGCGCCGTGTGGCGTTGGCCGGGGAGCACGGTCGCGAGCTTGGCGTGCAGCGCGGCCGAGTTCAGGTCCAGCCGGGAGCGCAGGTCGCAGCCGCCGACGGTCAGGCCCCAGCTGCGCGCGAAGCCGTCGGTCGCGGCGTTGCGCGGGCCGTCGAGGACGAGCCGGCCGCGGCCGTTCGCCTTCGCGGACGCGGCCAGGGCGCCGAGCAGCGCGGAGCCGACGCCGTGCCGGCGCGCGGCCGGGTGGACGGTGAGCGCGCCGTGCGCCAGCTCCAGGTGGAACGCGCTGTACACGCCGAGCCGCGCGAAGCCGAGCAGCCGGCCGTAGTGGTCGTGCGCCAGGTGCACGAAGCGGCGGCCGCGATAGGGCGGGGCCAGCAGCGAGCGCAGTTCGGCGCGGCTGGCCGGCGGGTCCCCGGGCCGGTCGGCGAGGTCGGCGGCGTTCTGGCAGACCTGGATCTGCGCCAGCAGCTCGGCCGGGATCTCCTCCCCCTCCGCGCCGCAGCTCGCGGTCTGCACCCGGGTCAGCCGCCAGGACCGCAGGGCGGGGCCACTCGCGGGGGCGAACAGGGTGCGCACGGGGAACATCACACCGCGTTCCGGCGCCGTACGGCGGCAGACTCGCGGAAATCACACCCGAAAGCCGCACGGCCGGAGCGCCGACCGCGGAAATCCGCCCTGCGCCCGCTCGATCCAGGGCGCTCGCGCAGGTCTGCTAGAGTGAGTCCCACTATGCACGGACGGCGGCTTCTTATCTGCCGCGGCGAGGGTCTGTAACCATCCAGACCGGCACCCTCGTCGCGGAGACGGTGCTGCGCTTTTCTCGAAGCCCTGGGCACACGCAGGCTCGCCGGTCTCCCTCCCTCATCCGTTCGGACGGAGAACCGAGACACATGACCGTGCAGAACCCCGTCGTATCCGTCGCAGGCCAGTACGACGTGGTGGCCGCCCAGCGACCGAGCAAGATGCCGATCTCCAAGTACGCCCCCTTCGCGCCGATCGCACTGGCGGATCGCACCTGGCCCGCGAAGGTGATCGACCGGGCGCCGCGCTGGTGCGCCGTGGACCTGCGCGACGGCAACCAGGCGCTGATCGACCCGATGAGCCCGGCCCGCAAGCTCAAGATGTTCGAGCTGCTGGTGGCCATGGGCTACAAGGAGATCGAGGTCGGATTCCCGGCCGCCTCGCAGACCGACTTCGACTTCGTCCGGCAGATCATCGAGGAGAACCGGATCCCGGACGACGTCGTGATCCAGGTGCTGACCCAGGCTCGCGAGCACCTGATCGAGCGGACGTTCGAGGCCGTGGCCGGGGCGAAGCAGGCGATCGTGCACCTGTACAACTCCACCTCCACGCTGCAGCGGCGCGTGGTGTTCCAGGAGGACATGGCCGGGATCAAGCAGATCGCGGTGAACGGCGCGCAGCTGTGCAAGAAGTTCGCGGATCAGTACCCGGAGACGGAGATCTACTTCGAGTACTCCCCCGAGTCCTACACCGGCACCGAGCTGGAGTTCGCCGTCGAGGTCTGCGACGCGGTGAACGACGTGTGGAAGCCGACGCCTGAGCGCAAGGTGATCATCAACCTGCCGGCGACCGTCGAGATGGCGACGCCGAACGTGTACGCCGACTCGATCGAGTGGATGCACCGGAACCTGAAGTACCGCGACGGGATCGTGCTCTCGCTGCACCCGCACAACGACCGCGGCACCGCGGTGGCCGCCGCCGAGCTGGGCTACATGGCCGGCGCGGACCGGATCGAGGGCTGCCTGTTCGGCAACGGCGAGCGCACCGGCAACGTCTGCCTGGTCACCCTGGGCCTGAACCTGTTCTCGCAGGGCATCGACCCGCGGATCGACTTCTCCGACATCGACGAGGTGCGGCGCACCGTCGAGTACTGCAACCAGCTGCCGGTGCACCCGCGCCACCCCTACGGCGGCGACCTGGTCTACACCGCGTTCTCCGGCTCGCACCAGGACGCGATCAAGAAGGGCTTCGAGCACCTGGAGCGCGACGCCGAGGCGGCGGGCGTGACCGTGGACGAGATCCCGTGGGCGGTGCCGTACCTGCCGATCGACCCGAAGGACGTCGGCCGCACCTACGAGGCCGTGATCCGGGTCAACTCGCAGTCCGGCAAGGGCGGCGTGGCCTACGTGCTGAAGAACGACCACCAGCT
Source organism: Actinospica sp. (assembly GCA_035712985.1). GTDB lineage: Bacteria > Actinomycetota > Actinomycetes > Streptomycetales > Catenulisporaceae > Actinospica. Next base: position 4,466 of record DASTAE010000212.1, on the reverse strand, counting down.
GGACCTGCCGCGCCGGCTGCAGATCGAGTTCTCCGGGATCATCCAGGCGAAGACGGACTCCGAGGGCGGCGAGGTCTCGCCGGAGGCGATCTGGTCGGCGTTCGCCAACGAGTACCTGCCGACGCCGGACGAGCCCTGGGGCCGTTTCCAGCTCGCCGGGTACCGCTCGGACTCGACGCTGGACGGCAAGGACGGCATGAGCGTCGACGTCGTCATCGACGGGACGCCGACCACGGTGGTGTCCGCGGGCAACGGTCCGATCGACGCCTTCGTCAATGCCCTGACGCAGCAGCTGGACGTGGACCTGCGCTTCCTGGACTACGCCGAGCACGCGCTCTCGGCGGGCGGGGACGCGAGCGCCGCGGCGTACGTGGAGTGCGCGGTCAACGGGCAGGTGCTGTGGGGCGTGGGCGTGGACGCGAACATCGTCACCGCCTCGCTCAAGGCCGTGGTCTCCGCGGTGAACCGCGCGCTGCGCTGATTTAGTACTACCATTCGCCTGCCGACGGCGGTGGCGCGTGCCTCGCGGTGCGTGCCGCCGCCGTCCTGTGATTTCCGCGAATGGATACGGACGGGGCGGTTTCTTGCTCATCTTCTGGCAGCTCAAGATCTTCTATAAGGTTCTCGCGAACGGGACCTTCCTGTGCCCGCAGTGCGGCGCGGACCGGGCCTACCAGCACCGCGTGGGCCGCCGGTGGTTCACGCTGTACTTCATCCCGCTGTTCCCGATCAGCGGCAGGCTGAACGAGCACGTGCGCTGCGAGACGTGCAAGGGTATGTTCCAGACGACGGTGCTGAGCCGGCCGACCACCGCGCAGCTGTCCGGGCAGCTGCTGGACGGCGTGCGCGGGTTGATCGTGCACGTGCTGCGCGCGGGCTCGATGATGTCGCCGGAGGCGCGGGCCGCCGCGGTGCACGAGGTGCAGGGCGCGGGCCTGCCCGGGTACACCGACGAGTCGCTGGCCGCGGACCTCGACGTGGTCCCCGGAGATCTCAGTGGCCTGATGGGCGCGCTGGGCGGGCAGCTGGCCGACCAGGGCAAGGAGAACCTGCTGCGCGCCGGGGCGCGGACCGCGCTGGCCGACGGGCCGCTGACCGACCTGGAGCGTCGGGTGATCGCGACGACCGGCGCCGAGCTCGGGATGACCCCGGCGCACACCCAGGGCCTGATCGCGATGGTCGAGCAGGGCACGCCGCGGTCCTGAGCCGGGCGGCCGAGGTGAAGTGAAGGTGTTGTGCAGGCGCGGCCGAGCGGCTCCGTCCACCGTGCCGCGTCTGCGAGAATGAGCAGGTGAGCCTCCATCGTGACGACGGGATCGTGCTGCGCGCCCAGAAGCTGGGCGAGGCGGACCGCGTCATCACGATGCTCACCCGGGAACGCGGCAGGCTGCGCCTGGTGGCCAAGGGCGTGCGCCGGACGACCTCGAAGTTCGGCGCGCGGCTCGAGCCGTTCGCGCACGTGGACTTCCAGACCTTCGAGAAGGAGAACCGCGCGCTCGGCATGGTGACGCAGGCCGAGACGATCGCCCCGTACGGCGGGTCGATCGTCGGGGACTACCCGCGGTACACGGCTGGCACCGCGATGCTGGAGACCGCGGAGCGGCTGACCGAGGAGGGCGAGCAGGCGCTGCAGCAGTACCTGCTGCTGCTCGGCGGGCTGCGCGCGCTGACCGGCGGGGACCACGCGCCTGGCCTGGTGCTCGACGCGTTCATCCTGCGCTCGCTGGCGATCGCCGGGTACGCGCCGTCCTTCCGGGACTGCGCGGGCTGCGGGAACGAGCCCGAGGACGGGATACCGTGGCGGTTCTTCTCGCTGCCGGCCGGCGGCGTGGTGTGCCCGAGCTGCAAGCCGGGCGGCACCGCGGTGCCGCAGCAGGCGACCGTGGACCTGCTCGGCGCCCTGCTGGCCGGCGAGTGGGCGATCGCCGACGCGAGCGAGCCGCGGCACCGGCGCGAGGCCAGCGGCCTGGTCGCCGCGTACCTGCAGTGGCACCTGGAGCGCGGGCTCCGGTCGCTGCGGCTGGTCGAGCGCTAGACCGAACACCTGTAGGCGAGAACGAGAGACGACGGATGGCACTGCTCAGGAAGTCGAACCAGCCGGGCCCCGAGGCCGCGGCGCGCCCGTCCGGCCCCCGCAGCTACCGGGAGCCGAAGCCGCACAAGGACGGCGCGCTGCCCCCGAAGATCCCGGCCGAGCTCGTGCCCAGGCACGTCGCCATCGTGATGGATGGCAACGGCCGCTGGGCCAAGCAGCGCGGGCTCTCGCGCACCGAGGGCCACGAGGTCGGCGAGAAGTCCCTGTTCGACGTGGTCGAGGGCGCCGTCCAGATCGGCGTGACCCACATCTCCGCCTACGCGTTCTCGACGGAGAACTGGCGCAGGTCCCCGGACGAGGTCCGCTGGCTGATGGGCTTCAACCGCCTCACCATCCGCCGCCGCATCGACGAGATGGACGAGCTCGGCGTCCGCATCCGCTGGTCGGGGCGCCGCCCCCGGCTGTGGAAGTCGGTCATCGACGAGCTGGAGATGGCCGAGGAGCGCACGCGGTACAACGACCGCTTCACCCTGAACATGTGCGTCAACTACGGCGGCCGGGCCGAGATCGCCGACGCGGCGGCGGCGCTGGCGAAGGACGTGGCGGCGGGCCGGGTCAACCCCAACCGCATCGACGAGAAGCTGTTCGCCAGGTACCTCGACGAGCCCGACATGCCCGACGTCGACCTGTTCCTGCGGTCCTCCGGCGAGCAGCGGACCAGCAACTTCATGCTCTGGAAGGCCGCCTACGCCGAGATGGTCTTCCTGGACACCCTCTGGCCCGACTTCGATCGCACCCACCTCTGGAACGCCATCGAGGTCTACGCCGACCGCGACCGCCGCTTCAGCGGCGCCAAGCCCAACCCGGTCGCGGACGACGCCTCCCGGAACCCGTCGCCGCTGTAGGAGCCCTACGCGTCGGGCGTCGCGGAGCCGCGGGGCGCGCGGGAGCCGCGGTAGTGCCTGGCCAGCTGCCAGCAGACGAACGCGAGCGGCAGTTCGATGAGGACGGCCAGGGCGATCGAGACCGGGAGGTCGCTCTTCGGGCTGGTGGTGACGTCGAACCACGCGTCGACCGTGAGCAGCGTGGCGCAGACGGCCGCGTGCAGGCGGACCTGTTCGCGCTCGCGCTTGCGGAAGGCGTAGATGCCGGTGCGCGCCAGCTGCGAGAAGAGGATGAAGTCGAAGCCGACCCACGCGGTCCGGTAGTGGCTGGCGATCTGCTGGGTGGGCAGGGTCAGGCGCAGGTAGACGATCCAGGGCAGCAGGACGATCGCCATCGCGACGAAGGCCGGGCCCACCCACGGCGCGATCCGGGCCACCAGGGCCGCGTAGCGAATGCGCACGCCGCCGCCGTCAGCCAAGGCCCACGGCTCCGATCAGGCGGGGGGCCAGTTCTCCGAGCAGGCGGCCGGCCTCGGCCATGCTGCGGGCCGGATCGGGCTCGATCTCGGCCAGCGCGAAGGCTTCCCGGATGCCCGCCTGGCGCAGCTGATCCCGGGTCAGCAGCAGGCGCCCGCAGACCGCCACCACCGGGACGCCGTGCAGGGCGGCCAGCCGCGCTACGCCGACCGGGGCCTTGCCGCGCAGGCTCTGCTCGTCGAGGGAGCCCTCGCCGGTGACGACGAGCTTGGCTCCGCGCACCGCCTGCTCGACGCCGAGGAGCTCGAGCATCAGCTCGATGCCGGGGCGCACGGTGGCGCCGAGGCCGACGATCGCGCCGTAGCCCACACCTCCGGCCGCGCCGGCCCCGGGCTGGGCGGCCGCGGCGACGGCGTGCTCGCCGAGCTGCTTGGTCAGCACGTCGACGAGGCGGCCGAGCCCGGTCTCCAGGGCGAGCACGTCCTCGGGGGCGGCGCCCTTCTGCGGGCCGTAGACGGCGGCGGCGCCGAAGGTGCCGAGCAGCGGATTGTCCACGTCGGTGGCCAGGATGACCTCGGTCTGCGCGATCCGCTCGTCGAGGCCCGAGAGGTCCACGGTGGCGAGTTCGGTGAGCGCGGCGCCGTTGCCGTCCAGCACGTGGCCCGCGCTGTCCACGAAGCGGGCGCCGAGGGCCGCGAGCATGCCGGCGCCGCCGTCGGTGCTCGCGCTGCCGCCGACGCCGAGGATGACCGTGCGCGCCCCGGCGTCCAGGGCGGCCCTGATCACCTCGCCGGTTCCGTAGGTCGAGGAGTGCAGCGGGTCGAAGACGCCGGGCGGCAGCCTGCGCAGGCCGCTGGCCTCGGACAACTCGACGACCGCGGTGCTCTTCGACACGGCGAAGGCCGCCTCGACCGGAGCGCCGAGCGGGCCGCGCACGGTGACGACGCGCCGCTCGAAGCCGGCCGAGACCGCCGCGTCCACGGTGCCGTCCCCGCCGTCGGCGATCGGGATCGTGCGCACCCGGAGCGACGCGTCGGCCCTCGTCAGTCCGCCGGCCACCGCCTCGGCCA
>DASTAE010000211.1:0-46596 GCA_035712985.1 Actinospica sp. | reverse complement strand
CTGCGCCGTGACCCGTCCGCCGGAGGCCGGCCGTGACCTTGACCCGATCTGAGCCGAGGAGTGCCGCATGGAAGAGCTGAGCCAGGCCGCGAAGGATCTCAACTGGCTGATCAACAACTTCGTGGACCAGGTGCCGAAGGTGGCGCACGCCATCGTGCTCTCGGCGGACGGCCTGGTGCTCGCCTTCTCCGACGGCCTGGCCAGGGACCGCGCCGACCAGCTGGCGGCGGTGGCCTGCGGCCTGTCCAGCCTCACCGTGGGCGCGGCGAAGATCTTCGAGGCCGGGACGGTCACCCAGACCATCGTCGAGATGAAGCGCGGCTTCCTGTTCATCATGCAGATCAGCGACGGCTCCGTGTTCGCGGTCATGGCCGCCCCGGAGTGCGACATGGGCCTGGTGGGGTATCAGATGACCCTGGTCGTCGAGCGCACCGGAGACGTGCTCACGCCCGCGGTGCGCGAGGAACTGCAGGCGGCGCTGCCGAAGCGTTGAACCGTGACCGATGACGCGAACGTGGTGAGGGGAGACGTAGGGTGAACTCAGACGGCTCCCGTCCCTTCGTGCGCCCGTACGCGGTCACCGGAGGCCGGACGGGGTCGCCCGGGCACCTGCCGCTGGAGGCGCTGGTGGCCACGACGAGCCGGGGTAGGGAGGTCATGCACACGCTGGTGCCGGAGTACGAGGCCGTGTGCGGGATCTGCGTCGAGGTCAGGTCGGTGGCCGAGATCGCCGCCCTGCTCGGCGTGCCGCTCGGCGTGGCCGGCGTGATCGTCGGCGACCTGGCGGATTACGGACTTGTGGTCGTCGAACCCACCGACGCGGACGCGGTGCCCGACATACAGCTGCTGGAAAGGGTGCTCAGTGGACTCGAGAACCTCTGAGGTGCGGTTCACCTCGGCGAAGATCGTGGTGGCCGGCGGCTTCGGCGTCGGCAAGACCACCTTCGTCGGGGCGGTCTCCGAGATCGATCCGCTCACCACCGAGGCCGTGATGACTGCGGCGAGCCACGGCGTCGACGACCTGACCGTCATCCCGGACAAGGTCGCCACCACCGTGGCCATGGACTTCGGCCGCATCAGCCTCGACCAGGACCTGATCCTCTACCTGTTCGGCACCCCCGGCCAGAACCGCTTCTGGTTCATGTGGGACGACCTCTGCCGAGGCGCCATCGGCGCGGTGGTCCTGGTCGACACGCGCCGCCTGGCCGACTGCTTCTCAGCCATCGACTACTTCGACGACGCCAGGCTCCCCTACGTGATCGGCGTCAACGCCTTCCACGGCGCCCAGCCCCACGCGGTAGAGGACGTCCGCGAGGCCCTCGCCGTCCCCTCGCACGTCCCGGTCCTGCCCTGCGACGCGCGGGACAGGGACTCGGTCAAGGCGGTGCTGATCCGCTTGGTGCGCCACGCGATCAGCAACGTGGCGGTACAGGCATAGGTCATGGGTATGGCGGATGCGCACTCTGAATCGGGCCTCGGTAAGGCGACCTGGAGCCATCGCGATTTCGAGGCGCTGTCGTGGGATCTGTGTCAGATCCATGCCATCGCCGTCACCGGGGACGAGGGACCGCCCGACGACCTGGCTCCGGAGGAGTTGCTCGAGCGGGACGACGTCGACGATGACGCGCCGCCGGCCGAGGAGCTGCATCTCGACATCGACTACATCGTGCGACGGGTGCAGGGCAGTCCCTGGGAAGGGGTCAGGTTCTGGGTGTCGCCGGCGACGCTGGTGTTTCACGACGTCTGGTCGATCGGCGGCGAGTTGCGCGGCGTGTGGAAGCCGATGACGATGACGAATCTGATTCGGTCGGAGCCGCGGTATCGCTACGAGTCGCCGGGGTGGACGCTGGTCGGCGAGGGGTTGGAGCTTCGATTCGCCGCGTCGGGCTTCACGCTCCACCTCCGTCGGCCGCCGCGATACGGCAATCGGGTGCTGCGGATGGCGGAGCGCGGGGGTCTCAGCTTCGAGCCGCGTTCCTTCGCCTAGCGCGCAGCGCCCGGCGGGGCGGCGCTGCGGTAGGGTGGCGGGCCGATACGGGCGGTACGGCGGAGGGTTCGAGTGATGGCGGGCGGCGCGGGGGATTACTCGGCGGGCGGCGTGGATTTCGCGGGGCTCGGGGCACGGCCGCTGCGGCCGCAGGATCCCGCGACGGTCGGCCGGTTCCGAATACACGCGCTGCTCGGCATCGGCGGCATGGGGCGCGTCTACCTCGGCTGGGCGCAGCATCCGGGCTTCGGCTCGGCACGCGGCGGGGCGTGGGTCGCGGTGAAGGTGATCCGGCCCGATCTGGCCGACGACACCGATTTCCGGCGGCGGTTCGCGCGCGAGCTGGAGACCGTCGGGCGGGTGCGCTCGCCGTACGCGGCGGCGCTCGTCCAGGGTGACGCCGAGGCGCCGCAGCCGTGGATGGTCACGGAGTTCGTCCCGGGCGTGGCGCTCGCCGACGCGGTGAAGCTCGGCGCGCCGCTGCCCGCGCCCTCGGTCTGGCGGCTCGCCCACGATCTCGCGAACGCGCTCGTCGCCGTGCATCAGGCGGGGATCGTGCACCGGGACGTCAAGCCCTCCAACGTGATCCTGAACACCGGCGGCGCGAAGATCATCGACTTCGGCGTCGCGCACGCCTCGGACCTCAGCCAGCTCACCGCGACCGGCATGAACGTCGGCACGCCGAGCTACATGGCGCCCGAGCAGGCCAAGACCGGCGACGTGACCCCGGCCTCCGACATGTTCTCGCTCGGCGTGCTGCTGTACTTCGCGGCCACCGGGAAGCTGCCGTTCGGCGAGGGCGGGACGGCGGAGGTGCTGTTCCGCGTCGTGTACGAGGAGCCGGACCTGAGCGGCCTGGACGAGGTCGCGCTGCCCGCCGGGCTGCGCGACCTCGTGCTGCGCTGCATGGCGAAGGACCCGCTGCAGCGACCCAACGCCGCCGGCGTGGTCGCGATGGCGCAGGCCGCGGCTGACGCGCGGGCCTGGTCGCCGGACGACGCGGTGCAGTGGCCGCAACTGCTCGCGGCCCAGATCCACGAGCGGACTCTCGCCGCGGCGCGGACCCTGCCGGACCCCTCGCTGATCGACGAGACCGAGCCGGGGGCCGACGAGCCGACGGAGATGAATCACGCGTTCCAGGTGCTTCCGCCGCCGCCGATCCTGCCTCCGGTCGATGCGGAGCCCACGATCTTCACCGGCTCGGCGGCCGACCGGCCGCGGGCGCAGGAGGACGGCGGTCGGCGACGGCACGGGGCGCTGGTGGCGGCGATCGCGACGGTTGTCGTACTCGGGCTCGGCGTCGGGGGCTACTTCGTGCTGCGGCCTGGTTCGAATGCGTCGGCGGACGCGTCGGGCGGTCGGAGTGCCGTCGGGGGAACCACGTCGGCGGCCGGCGGCTCGGCTTCGGCGGGTGGTTCGGCGAGCGCGTCGGGGTCGGGGGCGACGACCGCGCCCGCGTCCGCGACGGCCTCGGTCGGTGCGTCGGCGTCGTCCGGTGCGACGGACGCGAGTTCGAGTCCGGCGGCGGGCGCGGGCGCGACGAGCGGGAGTGCGGCGCAGCAGACCTCGGCGTCGGCCACCACGAGTTCGGCCGCGCCCGCGACCTCGTCGGCCGCGCCCTCCGGTTCGCCGAATCCGTACACGGCCGCTCAGGCCTGCGGGAGCGGGTACCAGTCGGTGGCCTCGTCCGGGAGCGGCCTCAGCGGCGCGACGGTGTACCTCTACTACAGCAACTCCACCGGCGAGAACTGTGTGGTCACGCTGGCGACGACCGTCTACGGCAAGGTCGCGATGGGGGCTTCGCTCCAGGTCCAGGGCGGCACCACGGGGAGCGACTCCGGGAGCTACACGTACTACGCGGGGCCGGTGAAGGAGGCCGCGTCCGGCAAGTGCGTGATCTTCGGCGGCAGCTACCAGGGACACTCGTGGAGCAGCGGGTCCTGGGCGCACTGCGGGACCTGAGGCGATCCGCCCGCACCGCATCGTGGACGCGCGTTGACAGCCCGTGGCCGGGCCCTTTAGCGTCCCGAGCATGGAGAAGAGTCTGACCTGCCGCAGGCACGTCGACTACGCCCGCGTGGAAAGCGCGCTCTGTTCGGGCTGAGGTTCGCCGCCCGTGGCCAGCAGATCCCGCAGCTTCGTCCATCACAGCCGGAGACCCTCCAGTGCCGAGCTCTACCACCCCTGACTTACGCCTGCGCGTGGCCGAAAGCGACCGCCGCGGGGTGAGCGCGGGCGCCGTGCTGCGCGCGGTGCTCGACGACGGGCCCATCGCGCGCAGTTCGATCGCGCGGGTCACGGGGCTTTCGCCCGCCTCGGTGACCGGGCACTGCAACGAGTTGACCGAGCTCGGTCTGCTGCGTGAGCTGCCCGATCAGGTGCGTTCGAACGGGGCCGGGCGGCCGCATATGCCGGTCGACGTGGATGTGACGCGCCACGTCGCGGCCGCCGTGCACGTCGCGGTGCGGCAGACGACGGTCGCGCTTCTCGATCTGCGCGGGCGGGTGCTCGCTCGTCGGCGGATCCCGCATGAGGCGCAGGCGGAGGGCGCGCGGATCGAGCCGCGCAGGATCGTGGAGGCCGCGGCTCGGGGGATCGGGGAGCTGCACGCCGCGCAGGGCGGCAGGCTGCTCGGCGTCGGCGTGGCCACCGGGGGCTGGGTCGATCCGGAGGCCGGGGTCGTGATGGACCATCCGCGGCTCGGGTGGTGGCTGGTGCCGCTGCGGGATCTGCTCAGGGAGCGCACCGGGCTGCCGGTGTACGTGGACGGCCATTCCCGGGCGCTGCTGCACGCGGAGGTGCTGTTCGGGCAGGCGCGGCGGGTCGGAAGCGTGCTGCACGTGTTCGTGGGCAACGTGGTCGACGCCGCGTTCGCCACCCGCGGGGAGGCGCACTACGGGGCGCGGGCCCAGGCCGGGGCGATCGGGCACCTGCCGGTGGAGGGGAGCCGCGAGCCGTGCCCGTGCGGGCGGGCCGGCTGCCTCGAGGCGGCGGTGTCCGAGCAGACGTTGACGCGGATCGCGGCCGAGCGGGGGATCGCCGGTGCCGCGGATATCAGGACCCTGTTCGAGGCCGCCAGGGACGGGAACGACGCCGCGCTGGACCTGTTCGTCGATCGATCGCGGCAGGTCGGCCGGGCCGTGGCGCTGCTGATGGACGCGTTCGGGCCGGAGCGGGTCGTCGTCACGGATCCGACGCTGCCCTGCCTGCCGCGCGCGCTGGACGCGTTGCGCGCCGCCGCGCGGGAGCGGGTGCGGACGATCTGCGATATCGACAGTGTATTGATGCCGACGAGTTTTCCGGGGCGGGTATTGGAAACCGCGGGCGGCGCGGTGCTGCTCGACGCGCTCTATCGGAATCCGCTCACTGCGATTAATTCAGAAGATTGGAATGTTGACACCGGAGGTCGGTTCCGGTGACCATGGGAAGCATGGACCGACACCACGTCAACCTGGTCAAGCGCCGGGTCATCGACCTCATGCGCGTGGGCCGCTCCTTCTGTCGCCGGTAGCCGACCGGATTCACCCGCGCCGCGTTCTCGCGGCGGATCTCCTCAGCAGTGAATGAATTAAGCATCAATTTCAGCCTGCCCTGAAACGCCCTCACTGTATTCGTGCGGCGCGGCGATGGCGGCTGCTCGGCTACCGAAGAATAAGGAATCCCACGTGTCTTCCCTCTCCGACTCCCGTATCGATCGAAGACTGCTGCTGCGCTCGGTGCTCGCCACCGGCGCCGCGCTGGGCCTGAGTGCCTGCGCCGCGCCGAACCCGGGCGGCGGCACCACGCTGGCGGCCGACGCGGCGCTGCCGAAGACGGTGCCCTCGGGCACGAGCCTGAACATCGCGTCCGCGCTCGGCGCCGAGCAGTTGCAGCTCCAGCTGTCCGGGCTTGCCAGGCAACTGCCGTTCCCGGTGTCGAGCTGGCCGAACCTCGGCGCCGGCCCCGACGTGCTCGCGGCGTTCCGGGCCGGCTCGCTGGACGTCGGCATCAACGCCGGGATCCCGCCGATCGAGGCGCACAACCAGGGCTATGAGACGCGGATCGTCGCGATCAACCAGACCCGCACGCCGACCTACGTGTTCGCGACCAAGCCGCGCAGCACGATCGAGTCCGTCGGCGACTTCCGCGGGAAGAGCCTCGCGTTCTCGCAGGGTCAGGCGCAGGGCGTCGTGCTGCTGCGGGCCCTGCGGAAGGCCGGGATCTCGTACAAGGACGTGAATCTCGTCAATCTGACGAGTGATCAGTTCCTGGTCGCGCTCGAGGCCGGGCAGGTGGACATCGCGCCGCTGCCGGTATCGCAGCTGCCGAACTACCTCAACAGCTACGGCAAGGACGGCGCGCACGCGATCGACACGGAGGTCGTCGACTTCCTGACCCTGCTCTGGGCGCCGCAGTCCGTGCTGCAGGACGCGGGGAAGGCCGCGGCCGTCGCGGCGTTCGTGCCGCTGTGGGCCAAGGCGACCGTCTGGGTGTACGAGAACCCGGCCGCGTGGGAGCAGGACTTCTACGTCAAGACGCAGAACATCTCGGCCGCGCAGGCCAAGCGGGTCGTGCAGCTGAGCCCGAAACCCTGGTTCCCGGCCAGCTGGGACGCCGCGATCGCCTGGGAGAAGCAGACGGTCGAGCTGCTGGCGCAGGGCGGCTTCATCAAGTCCTTCGATCCGACGCAGCTGTTCGACCGGCGGTTCGAGTCCCTGGCCGCTGCCGCCGTCCCGGCCACCTACCGGAGCTGATGATGGCCGACATCGCAATCGACACCCGGCGCCGGGTAAGACGCCTCGGACCCGGCAAGCGGATCCCGTTCACCCGCGGGATCGGGCCGCTGCTGCTCGTCGGCCTCTGGTCGCTGGCCAGCGCGGCCGGGCGGCTCGACCCGCGGGTGCTGCCCGCGCCCTGGTCCGTCGTGGACACCGGCCGGCAGCTGTGGCGGTCCGGCACGCTCGGGCCCGACCTCGCGATCTCGCTGCAGCGCGCTGCCGAGGGCTTCGCGATCGGGCTGGTCGCGGGGGTCGCGCTGGCGCTGCTGGCCGGGCTCAGCCGGGTCGGCGCGGCGGTGATCGACGGGAACGTGCAGGTGAACCGGGCGCTGCCGATCCTCGGCATGATCCCGCTGTTCATCCTCTGGCTCGGCATCGGCGAGACCTTCAAGATCTCGATCATCGCCATCGCCGTCTACATCCCGATCTACATCAACCTGTCCGCGGGCCTCAGCGCGATCGATCAGCGCTACGTCGAGCTCGCCGAGACGCTGGGCCTGAGCCGCTGGGAGTTCCTGCGGCAGGTCGTGGTGCCCGGCGCGCTGCCCGGCTTCTTCACCGGGCTGCGGCTCGGGGTGACGAGCGCGTGGCTGGCGCTCGTCGTGGTCGAGGAGGTCAACGCGACCAGCGGACTCGGCTACCTGATGTACCAGCAGGCCACGTACGGGCTGATCGACAGCGTCGTGCTCGGCCTGGTCGTCTACGGGATCTGGGGCTTCGCCTCCGACCTGGTCGTCCGGCTCATCGAAAGGAGGGTCCTGTCATGGCGCAAGACGCTGGCGGACTGAGTGTGCGTGCCCTGACCCGCGGCTTCGGCGAGCGCACCGTGCTGGACGGGGTGGATCTCGAGGTCCCGCGCGGGCAGTTCGTGGCGCTGGTCGGGCGCAGCGGCTCCGGGAAGTCCACGCTGCTGCGGGCGATCGCGGGCATCGACTTCGAGGTCGAGGGCGGCGGCGAGATCCGGGCGCCGGAGCGGGTGTCCGTGGTCTTCCAGGACTCCCGGCTGCTGCCCTGGCGCCGCGTGCTGGCCAACGTGCTGCTCGGCCTTCCCCGCGCGGCGACCGGCCGGGCCCGCGCCGCGCTCGCCGAGGTCGGGCTCGCCGGACGGGAGGACGCCTGGCCGAACCAGCTCTCCGGCGGCGAGGCCCAGCGCGCCGCGCTGGCCAGGTCGCTCGCGAGGGAGCCCGAACTGCTGCTGGCCGACGAGCCCTTCGGCGCGCTCGACGCGCTGACCAGGATCAAGATGCACACGCTGCTGCGCGAGCTGTGGACCAGGCACCGGCCGACGGTGCTGCTGGTCACGCACGACGTGGACGAGGCGGTGCTGCTCGCCGACCGGGTCCTGGTGCTCGAGGACGGCCGCTTCAGCCTCGACCTGCCGATCGACCTCCCGCACCCGCGCCCGGCGCGCGACGAGCGGCTCGCCGCCTACCGCGACGAACTCCTCACGGCGCTCGGCGTCGAGCGCGAACCGGTTCTGGAAAAGGTGGCCTCATGACCCGCGAGCTGCACCTGAACGCGTTCCTGATGAGCACCGGGCACCACGAGGCCTCCTGGCGGCTGCCCGAGAGCGATCCGCGAGCCGACACGGACCTCGAGCACTACAAGGCCCTCGCCCGCACCGCCGAGCGCGGCACCTTCGACTCGCTGTTCCTCGCCGACAGCCCGGCGCTGTGGGGCGACGTGTCGCACCGGCCCGCCGGGGTGATCGAGCCGCTGACGCTGCTGACCGTGCTGGCCACGGTCACCGAGCACGTCGGGCTGATCGCGACCGCGTCCACGACGTACAACGACCCCTACAACCTGGCCCGCCGCTTCGCCTCGCTGGACCACGTGAGCGCGGGCCGGGCCGGCTGGAACATCGTGACCACCGCGGGACCGGCCGCCGCGCGCAACTTCGGCCTCGAGGACGCCCCGGCGCACGCCGAGCGGTACGAGCGCGCGGCCGAGTTCACCGAGGTCGCCCTCAAGCTCTGGGACAGCTGGGCCGAGGACGTCTTCGTCGGCGACAAGGAGTTCGGCGTCTGGGGCGACCAGCGGAAGGTGCGCCCGCCCGAGCACCGCGGGAGGTTCTACTCCGTCGAGGGCGCTCTCAACGTCCCGCGCTCGCCGCAGGGCGCTCCGCTGCTGGTCCAGGCCGGATCCTCGCATGACGGCAAGGACTTCGCCGCCCGGTACGCCGAGGCCGTGTTCACTGCGCAGCAGACCCTCGCCGAGGCGAGGGCCTTCTACGCGGACCTCAAGGCGCGCACCGCGGCCGCCGGCCGCCACCCCGAGCACATCAAGATCCTGCCGGGCCTGGTCCCCGTCATCGGATCGACCGAGGCCGAGGCGCGGGAGCGGGACGCCGAGCTCGAGGAGCTGATCACCTACGAGCACGGCCGACTGCAGCTCGCGCTGCTGCTCCAACTCCCGCTCGAACAGCTCGCCCTGGACGCGCGCATCCCGGACGATCTGCCGCCTCCGGCGCTGATCAACGGCGCGCAGAGCCGCTACGAGCTCATCGTGGAACTGGCCAGGCGCGACAAGCTCACCGTCCGCGAGCTGATCGGCCGGCTCGGTGGCGGACGCGGCCACCGCACCTTCGCCGGCACCCCCGAGCAGATCGCCGACGAGATCGAGTCCTGGTTCACCGGCGGCGCGGCGGACGGCTTCAACATCATGCCGCCGGTGCTGCCCTCCGGCCTGGACCTGTTCGTCGACCACGTCGTGCCGATCCTGCGCGCCCGCGGCCTGTTCCGCACCGAGTACGTCCCCGGCCAGACCCTCCGCGGCCGCTACGGCCTCGAACTCGCCACCGTCTAGAAAACGTCTGGAAAGAAGGCACCACCATGTCTGTAGCCACCATCACCCGGCTCGATGTCCAGAAGGTCACCGCACGGATCGGCGCCCGGGTCTCCGGCGTCGACATCGCCGAGGAGCTCGGCCCCGACACCGTGGCCGCGATCCGGTCCGCGCTCAACGAGCACAAGGCGCTCGTCTTCGACGCCGCCGATCTCGACGACGAGGGCCAGCAGCGCTTCGTCCGCTACTTCGGCGACCTGACCACGGCACACCCGACCGTGCCGTCGATCGAGGGCGCGCCGAACATCCTGCCCGTGGACAGCGAGCGCGGCGGCCGGGCCAACCACTGGCACACGGACGTCACCTTCGTCGTGAACCCGCCGCAGCTCAGCACACTGCGCAGCATCACGATCCCGCCCTATGGCGGCGAGACGCTGATCGCCAACTCGGCCGCGGCCTACCGGGACCTGCCCGAGCCGCTGCGCGCCTTCGCCGACACTCTGCACGCCGTGCACACGAACGTCTACGACTACGCCGTGCCCGACGAGGCGCGCAATGCGAACCACGCGGAGCACCGCAAGGTCTTCCAGTCGATCAAGTTCGAGACCGTGCACCCGTTCGTGCGCGTGCACCCGCTGACCGGCGAGCGCGGCCTGTTCATCGGTGGCTTCGCGCAGCGGATCCTCGGGCTCTCGGCGGGCGAGTCCCGCAAGATCCTCGACATCTTCCAGGCCTACGTCACGCGGCCGGAGAACGTGCTGCGCTGGCGCTGGTCGCCGAACGAGCTGGTGCTCTTCGACAACCGGATCACCCAGCACTACGCGATCGACAACTACGACGACCAGCCGCGCCGGCTGCACCGCGTCACGGCGGCCGGGGACGTTCCGGTGGGAATCGACGGACAGCGCAGCTACTCGCTGGAGGGCGACGCCTCGCACTACACGAGCGTGGCCGAGGTCGAGGCGCTGATCGCGGCGGGCTGATCGGTCCGTCCTCGGACGCGTCGGGCCACTCAGGTGGCCCGGCGCGATCCCACCTTCCGGCGGCGGCCGAGCCCGCGGCGGGCGAGCGGGCCTATCTCATAGGCGGGGGTGAGCAGCACCGCCGCGCTGAACAGGATGACCAGCCACAGGCGTATCTGCCCCAGGACGGTCGCGTTCGAGAGGAAGATCGGCGTGATCGCGAGCGCCGAGCCGGTGACGATCGTCCACAGCGGCCACGGTTTGCGCAGGCCGAGGGTGTCCCACATGAGGGCGCC
Organism: Actinospica sp.; assembly: GCA_035712985.1. Taxonomy (GTDB): domain Bacteria; phylum Actinomycetota; class Actinomycetes; order Streptomycetales; family Catenulisporaceae; genus Actinospica. Next base: position 35,810 of record DASTAE010000211.1, on the reverse strand, counting down.
GAGCAGGACCCCGGAGGTGTAGTACGCGTACACGCCGGGGTCCAGGACTATCCGCGCCCCGACGCCGAGCAGGATGATCGCGGGCCAGCGCCGCCGCCACACGGCGATCCCGCCGAGCAGGCAGCCGAGCCCGATCTGCGCCATCCGGTCCCACTTCGGGGTGCCCGCGTCGGCCACGCCGAGGGCGCGCAGCGAGGAGGACGGCTCGTTCGGGATGGTGAACGCCGAGGCCGCGGTCAGCATGTGCGGGTCCGCGATCACGAAGGGCAGCCAGACCACGAGCACGGTCGCGAAGGTCCACACCGCCACATGCGTGCGCATGAACGTCGGCACGGTCAGGATCAGCGCCAGGAAGACCAGCGCCCAGGGCTTCGAGTCCACCGACAGGCCGAGGCAGAGCCCGGCGAGCGTCGGGATGTTCGCGGTCAGCGCCCACACCGCGAGGGTGACCAGGGTGAGCGCGAGGGCGTCGTCCAGGTGGCCGATGCCGACGCTCAGGTCGGTCCAGCCGATCATGAAGATGCCGCCGCCGAAGAGCATCGTCCGGTCGAGCCGCGCGGTGTGGGTCAGCTCGGGCCGCATCGCCTCGGCGATCCGCTCGAGGCAGTAGAGCACCACCAGGCCGAGCACGGTCATGAAGGCCTCGGCGGCGTGCACGCCGTTGCCGCCGCCGAGCTGCCGCAGCACCTCGGCGAGCGCGAAGGTGACCGGGCCGATCTGCAGCTGCGGGTAGTTCGCGTAGAGGTCGAGCCCGCCGGCCGGCTGCCCGGCGGCCGCGCCGTGGAACAGCAGCGTGCTGCCCTGCACGAAGTAGTGCCAGGAGAAGCCGCCCGAGATGCTGAAGTACAGCGCCCAGAGCCCGCCCCACACCGCGAGGATGGCCAGGCGCCGGCGCCGGCTGCGCCCGTTCGACCCGAACTCGTCCTCGTTCTCCACCGGGGTCTGCGCGGACGGTCCCGCGCCCGGGCCCTCCGGCGCGAGCATCCCCGCGGTTTGCGACAAGACTCCGGCTCCGTTCACGTTCCCGGCGCATCGGGGTCGATGGCCACGATCACCCTAGACGATGAGAGAACGCTGAAGGGAACCTGATCTGCTCCCGCTTTTGTCATGAATGCGTTACGGTTCCGTGCTGGAGTCGTCGCGCGGTAATGACTTTCTAAAATCGGCTGCTAGGCGGCCGCCGGCTCCTCGGCGCCCTTGAAGACCCACAACGGGAATGCGAAATAATTCGCGATGCCGACCAGACCGGAGACCAGCACCTTGCCGAGCCGGTAGTCGACGCCGCCCGCCTGCAGCGCGGGGACCAGGGCCGCCGTGACGAGCAGGCCGATCACGATCACGATGACGTAGCGCACGAGGGCGGTCCGCGGCTTCGCGCCGTCGGCCGCCTGCTCGAACACCCACTGGCGGCTGAGTACGAAGTTCACCAGCGCGGCGATCGTGTACGCGATGCCGGTGTCGATGCCGAGCGGCAACCGGGTCTGGGAGCGCATGAGGATCAGGCAGCCCTCGTCCAGCACGAAGGTGCCGAGGCCGACCGCGGCGAAGCGCGCTATCTCGAGGATCCGCTCGCGCGTCATCCACCCCGCCGTGCCGTTCATCGAGGCTGCCCCTGCCCTTTCCGCCGCGGTACCCGCCGTACGGATCCTAGGGGAACCGGGCGCCCTCGGCCGCCCGTACGCCGGTCACGTTCCCGCTGTTCACCGAGTCGGCCGATCTTCGCGTCACGCCGTTCACACGCGCGTCCCGCGCGGTGTCCGACACTTGAGGCTCAGCCCCCTGAGCCAGCAAGGATGCCGCGCCATGTCGCTCGCCGCCGCGCCCGCCGAACTGCCCGAGGGCGAGGATCTCGCCGCGGTGCCGGCCTCGGCCCCGAAACCGCTGCTGGACGCCCCGCAGAACCTCGCGGCCTCGATCGCGATGTGGGTCTTCGTGATCGGGCCGATGCTGTGCCTGGTCGTCGTCGTGCCCTTCGCCTGGGGCTGGGGGGTCACGCCGCTCGACCTGGGCCTGGCGGCGGGCTGCTACGTCGTATCAGGGCTCGGGGTCACGGTCGGCTTCCACCGCTGCTTCACCCACCGCGCCTTCAAGGCCAAGCGCCCGCTGCGCATCGCGCTCGCCGTCGCCGGATCGCTGGCCGTCGAGGGCTCGCCGGTGCAGTGGGTCGCCAACCACCGCAGGCACCACGCCTTCTCCGACCGCGAGGGCGACCCGCACTCCCCGTGGCGCTACGGCAACGACGCGCGCGCCCTTCTCAAAGGCCTGATCCACGCGCACATCGGCTGGATGCTGCGCCGGCAGCTGAGCAACCGGGCCCGCTTCGCCCCCGACATCGCCGAGGACAGGGACCTGCGGCTGGTCGGCCGCCTGTTCGGCCCGATCACCGCCGTCTCGCTGCTCGGCCCCGCGGCCGTCGGCTGGCTGGCGACCGGCGGCTGGCAGGGCGCGCTGGAGGCCTTCTTCTGGGCCGGCATGATGCGGATGGCGCTGCTGCACCACATCACCTGGTCGGTGAACTCCGTCTGCCACGTCGTCGGCAAGCGCCCCTTCAACTGCCGCGACAAGGCCACCAACTTCTGGCCGCTGGCGATCCTCTCCTTCGGCGAGAGCTGGCACAACTCCCACCACGCCGACCCCACCTCGGCCCGGCACGGCGTGCTACCCGGCCAGATCGACCCCTCGGCCCGGCTGATCTGGATCTTCGAGCGCCTGCGCTGGGCCCACGACGTGCACTGGCCCCGGATGGACCGGCTCAGCGGCAAGCTCCAGGCCTGAACCGGCGGCGAGCTCCAGCCGGCGGGTGAGCCGGTAGGCGAGGTGGAGCGGGATCGCGCCGAGGACGCCGAAGCTGCTGTCCACGGCGATCCACCACGGCGGGATCTGCCGCAGCGGCGCGCAGATCAGGGCGAGCGGGACGACGCCGACGCAGGAGATCAGGCCGAACTTCAGCACCCAGATGTTGCGCACCGGCTCGCGGTACGGGCCCCAGAACGCGACCGCGATCGCGAGGTGCCCGAAGGCGAGCCAGTCCGTGCCGTAGGCGAGGTACGGATGCCGGGCGTAGGCGTCGGTGAGGCCCGAGCTGACCTCGTCGATCCACGAGGTGAGGAACGTCAGGTGCCGCGCGATCGGCCACGCGGGACCGTGCAGCACGCGGTCCAGCGCGCGGGCCTCGATGCCGAGCGGGAAGGCCGTGGCGCCGCTCAGGATCAGGCCGATGACGAACACGATGATCAGGACACGGATTCGCCGCAGGTCCCCGGAGTCGTTCATGGGGTGATGCTAGGAAGCGGGCTGCGCGCTGCCGGGGGCGGGCGGGTCGTCTTCACCGCGCCTTCACGAGCGGCGCCGCGTGCTACTTCAGCAGGCGGGACAGGCGCCGGTCGGCCAGCGGCTTGCCGCCGGTCTGGCAGGTCGGGCAGTACTGCAGCGCGGAATCGCTGAAGGAGACCTCGCGGATCGTGTCCCCGCAGACGGGACACGGTTCGCCCTTGCGGCCGTGCACGCGCAGGCCGGACTTCTTCTCGCCCTTCAGCTCGGTCAGCGGCAGCCCGCGCGAGCGCTCGACGGCCTCGGTGAGCGTGGTCACCGCGACGGCGTGCAGGTCGTCGACTTCGGCCGGGGTCAGCTTCGCGGCGATCTTGAACGGGGACATCTTCGCGGCGTGCAGGATCTCGTCGGAGTACGCGTTTCCGATGCCCGCGATCGTGCCCTGGTCGCGCAGCACGCCCTTGATCTGGCGCCGCTCGTCGCGCAGCAGATCGCGCAGGACCTCGGCGGTGAACTCGGGGGAGAGCGGCTCGATGCCGAGCCGGGCCACGCCGGGGACCTCGGCCGGGTCGCGGACCAGCGAGATCGCGAGCCGCTTCTGCGTGCCCGCCTCGGTGACGTCGAAGCCCGCGTGCTCCGGCTCGGCCAGCCGCAGCCGCAGGGCCAGCGGGCCCTTGCCGGGGCGCACCGGCGTGCCCGGCAGCTCGTCCTTCCAGCGGATCCAGCCCGCGCGGGACAGGTGGATGACGAGGTGCAGCCCGCCGAGCCGGAAGTCGAGGAACTTCCCGCGCCGCCCCACGCCGTCGAACGCGAGCCCCTCGATCGCGGACAGCGGCGGATCGTAGGTCTTCATCGTCTGGAAGGAGGCGGCCGTCGCCGCGGCCACTGTCCGGCCGGCCAGCTTCCCGTCCAGAAAGGCGGCGAGCGCCTCGACCTCCGGCAATTCGGGCATGGACACCAGTCTGCCACGCCGCGCGCGTGAAACACGCGTTTCGCGGTTTTGGAGCCAGGTGAAACGGGAGTTTCAAGCGCACGTGACGTGGGGGTAACGCGGCGGGCCTAGCTTCGACGGCATGGACTCCTCGATATGGCGCGTCGTCGGCGCTCCGCTGCTGGTCACGGGGTCGGGTGCCGGACCGTTGGCGGGTGGGACCGTCGCGGTGAAAGACCTGTTCGCCGTCGAGGGGCACGCGGTGGGGGCGGGGAACCCCGCGTATCTGGAACAGTCCCCGGTCGCGTCGGCGCATGCCGCGGCCGTGCGGCGGCTGCTGGATCTGGGGGCCTCGATCCGGGGCATCGCGCGGACGGACGAGTTCGCGTACAGCATCATGGGCGCGAACGCCCACTACGGGGCGCCGCCGAACCCGAACGCGCCGCTGGGGATGCCCGGCGGCTCGTCGAGCGGCCCCGCGTCGGCGGTCGCGTCGGGCGAGGCGAGCATCGGGCTGGGGACGGACACCGCGGGATCGGTCCGTGTCCCGGCGTCGTGGCAGGGGCTGTGGGGGCTGCGGACGACTCACGGGGCGGTGAGCCGCGAGGGTCTGCTGCCGCTCGCCCCGAGCTTCGACACGGTCGGATGGCTGACGCGATCGCCGGACCTGCTGGCCGACCTGGCCCGGACCGCCGACGGCGGCGCGGCGGGCGGCGAATTCGTGGTCTGCCGGGAGTTGGTCGAGTCCGCCGACGCCGGGGTGCGGCGGGCGTTCGAGGAGCGGATCAAGGGGCTGGATCTTCGCGCGGTTCGGCTGCCGGACATCGACGCCGCTCTCCCCGCGTTCCGGACGGCGCAGGCCGCCGAGGCGTGGCGCGCGCACGGGGAGTGGGTGAGTGCGCATCCTGACGCGCTCGGGGCCGATATCGCGGCGCGCTTCGCGTGGGCGGCGACGGTGACCGCGGATCAGGAGGCCGAGGCGCGGTCGGCGCTGAGCGGCTTGCGTGCCGAGGCGGAGGCCGTGCTCGGGGACGCGGTGCTGCTGCTGCCGACCACCCCGACCGCCGCGCCGCCGCGGACGGCCGACGCGGCGGAACTGGACGCCGTGCGCGCGGCGACGATCAGGCTCACCTGCCTCGCGCCGATCCTCGGCCGCCCCGCGCTCTCGGCCCCGCTGCTGGAGGGCGACGGCGCGCCGGTCGGCCTCAGCCTGCTCGGACCACAGGGTTCTGATGTGCATCTCGTGAAGCTAGGGGAGGAACTATGACGCGCCCGCCGAGTCCGCTCGACCCGCCGCCGCGGCTGCTGATGGGACCGGGGCCGGTCAACGCCCACCCACGCGTGCTGCGCGCGCTGTCCGCGCAGCTGATCGGCCAGTACGACCCGGCGATGACCGGCTACATGGCCGAGACCTCCGCGCTCTACCGGCAGGTCTTCGAGACCGAGAACGAGCAGACGCTGCTGGTGGACGGCACCTCGCGGGCCGGGATCGAGGCGGCGATCGTCTCGCTCGTCGCGCCCGGCGAGCGGGTCCTCGTGCCGGTCTTCGGGCGCTTCGGACACCTGCTCGCCGAGATAGCGTCCCGCGCGGGAGCCGAGGTGCACACGATCGAGGTGCCCTGGGGGACGGTGTTCGAACTCGACGTCGTCGCCGAGGCCGTGCGCCGTATCAGGCCACGACTGCTCGCGATGGTGCACGGGGACACCTCGACCACGATGCTCCAGCCGCTCGACGGTCTCGGCGCGGTGTGCGCGGAGTACGACGCGCTGCTGTACGCCGACGTGACCGCGAGTCTCGGCGGGAATCAGTTCACCGCCGACTCCTGGGGCGTCGACGCCGCGACGGCCGGGCTGCAGAAATGCCTGGGCGGCCCCTCGGGCACGGCGCCGGCCACCTTCTCCCCGCGCGCGGTCGAGGTCGTCAACCGGCGACGGCAGATCGAGGCCGGTCTGCGCGAGGACGGCGACGAGGCGAACGAGTTGCGGATCGGCTCGAACTACTTCGACCTGGCGATGGTCTTCGACTACTGGGGCCCGCGCCGACTGAACCACCACACCGAGGCGACCAGCGCGCTCTACGGTGCGCGCGAGTGCGCGGCGCTGCTGGTCGAGGAGGGGATGAAGGAGGCGGTGCATCGCCACGAGCTGCACGGTTCCGCGATGGCGGCCGGCGTGCGCGGGCTCGGCCTCGAGGTCTTCGGCGACCAGGGGCATCGGATGAACAACGTCGTCGGAGTGCTGATCCCGGACGGCGCCGGCGACGCGGCGGTGCGCACCGGGATGCTGGAGGACTTCGGCATCGAGATCGGCACGTCGTTCGGCCCGCTGCGCGGCCGGATCTGGCGCATCGGAACGATGGGCTACAACGCGCGCAAGGATGCCGTTCTCACCACCTTGGCAGCCCTCGAACAGGTGCTCTCCGGGGTCGGGGCGAGCGTGGTGGCCGGCGGCGGAGTCGGCGCCGCGCGCGAAATATATCAGGGGACGGCGATATGAGCGACGCGCGGACCGTACTCGAACGCTGCGACGAGCTGGCCGCGATCTCCGCGCTGCCCGACGGGCTCATCGAGCGCACCTACCTGACCGTCGAGCACAAGGCTGCGAACGCGACGGTCGCGGAGTGGATGGCCGAGGCCGGGCTCGCGACCTGGCAGGACGCGGCGGGCAACGTCTGCGGGCGCCTCGAGGGGCCCGAGCCGGGGGCGCCCGCTCTGCTGCTCGGCTCGCACCTCGACTCCGTTCCCCGGGCCGGCCGCTACGACGGCATCCTCGGCGTGATGATCGCGATCGAGGTCGCCGCGCGGATCCGGCGCGGCGGCGCGGAGCTTCCGTTCGCCCTCGAGGTCATCGGCTTCGGCGACGAGGAGGGCACCCGGTTCGGCGCCACCCTGCTCGGCAGCCGGGCCGTCGCGGGGACCTGGGACGCCGCGTGGTGGGACCGTACGGATGCCGACGGGGTGAGTCTCGGCGAGGCCTTCGCCGCCTTCGGGCTCGACCGCACGGCGATCGGACGCGCCGCGCGCGACCCGCGTGAGGTGGTCGGATACCTCGAGGCGCATATCGAGCAGGGACCGGTCCTGGAAGACCGCGGCCGGGCGCTCGGGATCGTCGACTCGATCGCCGGGGCCCGGCGGATGCAGGTCACGATCACCGGTCGGGCCGCGCACGCCGGGACGCCCTACGCGCTGCGGCGGGACGCGCTCGCGGGAGCCAGCGAGGCGATCGTGGCCGTCGAGACGCTGGCGCCGGGGCTCGGTCTGATCGCCACGGTCGGGCGCGTCGGCGTGCTGCCGGGAGCCGTGAACGTCGTCGCGGGCTCGGCGACCTTCAGCCTGGACGTGCGCGCGGCGTCCGATGAGATGCGCGACGACGGGCTGGCCGTCGTGCTCGCGGAGGTCGAGAACCTGTGCGGGCGACGCGGCCTCGAGGCGAGCGTCGAGGAGACGCACAGCGCCGAGACAGTGCACTGCGACCAGACGATGAAGGACGCACTCGTGCAGGCCGTGATCGGCACCGGCGACACCCAGCCGCTCAGCCTGTTCTCCCCGGCGGGCCACGACGCGATGGCGCTGGCCGCGCTGACCCGCGTCGGGATGCTCTTCCTGCGCTGCGCGGGCGGCGTGAGCCACCATCCCGAGGAGTCCGTGCTCCAGGAGGACGTCGAGCTCGCGATCGAGGCCATGCACGGCGCCGTCCTGCGCCTCGCCGACCGCGAGTCCGCGCGCCCGGAAGTGAGCCTTGAGGCTAGTGTCTGAGCTGTGGTGATACTCGACGCGCCGGACTCGGCCGAACTCCGTGAGCTGCTGCGGTCCTGCCTGGCCGTGCCGCGCTGGATCGACGAGGTCGCGGCCGGTGCGCCGTTCGCGTCCTCGGCCGGGCTGCTGGAGCACGCGCGGCACGCGGCCGACCCGCTGACCGACGCCGAGCTCGAACTCGCGTTGGCGGACCATCCGAGGATCGGCGACCGGCCGAAGGGCAACGGACGTTCCGCGGCGTTCTCGCGCGCCGAGCAGCAGGCCCCTGATGCCGCCGACGCCGAACTGGCTGCGCGGATCGCCGCCGGGAACGCCGCGTACGAGGAGCGCTTCGGCCGCGTCTTCCTGATCCGCGCGGCCGGACGTACGCGGGCTGGGATCCTGGCCGAGCAGGAGCGTCGGATGGCGCTCGACGACGCTGCCGAGCTGCGGATCGTCGCGAGCGAGCTGCGCGAGATCGCGCTGCTGCGGCTGGCGAAGCTGATCGAGGGAGAGGCCTGAACGATGCGGAGCCATGTCACCACCCACGTGCTGGACGCGGCTCGCGGAGTCCCGGCAGAGGGTGTCGCGGTCACGCTGGAGCGGCGGATCGACGTGGGCTGGGAGATGATCGGGACCGGCGCGACCGACGGCGACGGCCGGATCAACACCCTCGGTCCCGAGCTCGTCGAGGTCGGCCGCTACCGGGTCACCTTCGAGACCGGCGCGTACTTCGCGCGGCAGGGCACTGACGCGTTCTACCCGGAGGTCGTGGTCGTCGTCGAGATCGCGGACGCCGCGGCGCACTACCACGTGCCGTTGCTGCTCAGCCCGTTTGCGTACTCGACGTACCGCGGAAGCTAGGGGCGCGTCAGCAGGCTGCCGCGAGGCTCGGAGACCACCTCGTCGCCGCTCAGCCACGTCCGTCGCACGGCGCCGATCAGCTTGGCGCCGTCGTACGCGCTGACCGGATTGCGGTGCCGGAGCTCGGTCGCCGCGACGTGGACCGGCTCGTCGGGGGCGAAGGCCACCAGGTCGGCGCGCGCGCCCGGCTCGATCCGGCCGCGGTCCGCGAGGCCGACGAACTCGGACGTGTTCCGGCTCATCCATCCGAGCACCGATTCGAGCGGGATGCCGCGCGACGCGGCCGCCGTCCAGACCGCCGGCAGCGCGACCTGCAGGCCCGCGATTCCGCCCCAGGCCTGGGCGAAGTCGCCGTCGCCCGCGAACTTGAGGTCCGCGGTCGCGGGGGAGTGGTCGGAGGCGATGATGTCGATCACGCCGTCCCGCAGGCCCTGCCAGAGCAGGTCGCGGTTCTCGGCCGAGCGGATCGGCGGGCAGCACTTGAACTGCGTGGCCCCGCTCGGGATCTCCGCCTCGGCGAAGGCCAGGTAGTGCGGGCAGGTCTCGACCGTGATCCGGACCCCGTCGGCGCGCGCGGCGGCGATCGTCGGCAGCGCGCGGGCCGAGGACAGGTGCAGGATGTGCACGCGCGCGCCGGTCGAGCGGGCCGCCGCGAGGACGTTCTCGATGGCCGCGACCTCGGCGGAGTCGGGGCGGCTGGCGAGGAAGCTCCCGTAGCCGTGGCCGACCGGCAGGTCGGAGGTCGCGTCGAGGACGGACGGGTCCTCGGCGTGCACGATCAGCAGGCCGTCGAACGCGGCGATCTCCGCGGCCGCGGCCATCAGCTGCGCGGTGGAGAGATGCTCGAACTCCGGCACGCCGGAGGGGGAGAGGAAGGACTTGAAGCCGAAGACCCCGGCCTCGTGCAGCGCCGCGAGCGACCCGAGGTTCTGCGGCACGGCTCCGCCCCAGAAACCCACGTCCACCGCGCAGACCCCGTCCGCCGCGGCGCGCTTCACGGCCAGCGCCTCCGGCGTGATCGTCGGAGGAATGCTGTTCAGCGGCATGTCGATGATCGTGGTCACGCCGCCCGCCGCGGCCGCGGCCGTCGCGGTGGCGAAGCCCTCCCACTCGGTGCGCCCCGGCTCGTTGACGTGCACGTGCGTGTCGACGATACCGGGGATCAGCACCTCGCCGGCCGCCAGCTCGACCGAACGCAGGGCCTCGACCTCCGCGGCGACCGGGAGGACGGAGGTGATCAGGCCGCCGTCCACGACGACCGCCGCGGGCACCGGGCCCCGCGGGGTGTGGACGGCGGCCGATCGGATCACGAGATCATGAGTCATCATCCTTCACGGTACTCAACCGGCTGTTTCGCGCGCGCGACGCGCCGATTACGACCGGGTGCGCTAGAACGACTGCTCGCCTTCGCCCAGACCGATCCCCGTGGTCCACGAGGAGATCGAGACCCCGCCCGAATAGATCTGCGTGGTGCCGGGGAACAGGAAGTCCGTCACGCGCGAGGTCTTGTCCGGCATCGCCAGCGTCAGCGTCGTGACGTCCAGTGTGTGCGCCGGGGTATCCGGAATCGCGTAGTAGAACCGCGCGTGCAGCGGGCTGTTCGGGCGAAGGATCAGCGTGCCGCCGCGGCCGTTGATCGTCACCGGTATCTTCTTCTTCTGCGACGGCGGCCCGGCGAGCGTGATCAGCGGGGTGTCACTGAGCGAGCAGTTGACGCCGTCGTGCGCGAGCAGCGTCAGGTCGAACGTGCGCTGCCCGAGGCCGGCGCTGTAGCCGCCGAAGTAGAAGGACACGTCGTTGATCGTGCACGGCCGGATCGGCGCTCCGCCGGACGCGCTCGCGGGCAGCGCGACCGCCAGGCCCGCCGCCGCGATGGCCGCGGCGACGGCCGTGCGGGTCTTCATCCTGAACATGATGGGGTTCCTCCTCGGTCTAGAAGGCGCCGAGCCCGTCGGGGACGCCGATGCCGGTCGGCCCGTCCCAGCCGGTGCCCGCGTCGCAGAGCTTCTTGCTGATGCCGGGGTACGAGGCGCAGGTCAGCAGCGCCTCGTTGGTGCCGCTGGTGATGTCGGTGAAGTCGGCGGCGGGCGCGGCGTAGAGGGTGTTCGGGCCCTCGACCGACGCCAGGTGCCCGGCCCGCGCGTACAGGCCGCCGATGTAGGGGGCTGACGCGCTGGTGCCGCCGACGATGGTCCAGTCGGCCGGCTGGCCGGTGCTCGGTGCATAGGTGTCGTACACGGCCACGCCGGTGTTCGGGTCCGCCTCGGCCGAGACGTCGGCCGCCGCGCGATGCCCGCCGCAGAGCGCGGTCACGGCGCTCGGCTGCCCGTTCGCCGCCTTGAAGCGGGTCTCGCAGCCGCTGCCGCCGTCGAACCACGCGGTGGCCTTGCCGCCGGCCTTCGTCGGCATGGTCACGCCGCCGACCGCGACGGCCGTCGGCAGGTTGGCGGGCCAGGTCTGGTGGATGCCGCCGTTGAAGCCGCTGTCGCCGGTGGACACGGTGATCGCGACCCCCTTGTGCCGGAAGGCGGCGAGGTCGGAGCCGGACGTGTTCGTCACGTCGGCGGTGTAGCCGTAGCTGATGCTGACCACCGAGGCGTGCGCGGCGACGGCGGTGTTCACGGCCTGCGCGAAGTCGCCGGTGCTGACATCGTTGTCGTCCTCGCCGTCCTGCCAGGGCACGGAGATCTCCAGCAGGTGGCAGGATCCGCACGCGGCCGAGGCCATGTCCAGGTCGAGCGAGGTCTCGACGGCGACCTCCTCCTCGAGCGCGGCGCCCTGCCCGCCCTTCTGCGGCGCGGGCTGCCTGCCGCCGGTGTAGTCCTCCAGCGTCAGGCAGCCGGATGCGACGGTGCACGCGGGCAGCTTGTACTGCCTGCGGTAGGTCGCGAGGTCGCTCGCCAGGTGGCCGTCCACGCCCGCGTCGATGATGGCGATCGTCGCGGTGCTCGTGGGCGCGGCCGTCGGCAGGTGGTACGCGGCGGCCAGTCCGGACGGCCCGTAGCCGGCGGGCACGGCCGAGCTGATCGGGGTGCCGCCGCCCTCGGCGGCGGTCACCACCTCGGCGTCGCAGGGCCCGCAGACGCGGCGGACCCCGTGCGTCCGCAGCAGGGTCCCGTCCTGAACCTCCCGGGCGATGGACGCGGGCGACTCCGGGCCGGCCTGCGCCGACGCCGCCGCCGAGGCCGTGGCGCCGGCCGGGACCGCGATCCCCAGCGCCAGCAGCGGCGTCACGGCGAGCAGCCGTCCCCTCGATCCGAATACGGACATGTCTGTCCCCTCTTCGCAGTGGGTGATGCGAGGGGAGAGACGTACGCCGGACGGATCGGTTGGGGCGCCGTCAGAAATAGTAAAGGTTCGTACCCTGACTCACCGAGGAGGGCCGCAGCGCCTCGGTCCGGGTCGAGCGGCGGCGCGCGGAGAGCGGGCCGAGCCCGCCGAGCAGCTCGACCGCCTCGGCCACGCGCTTGTCGGCGGTCGCCGAGCCCACCGGGATCAGGCCGATCGCGCGGTGGTCGAGCTGCGCGGGCCGCAGGTCGACGGGATCGGTGACGCGGACGCAGGGCACGCCGAGCGCGTCCACCACCTCGAGGACCGTCGGGTCGGTCGGCTCGGCCGGATCGCTGAGCACGAACACGCGCTCGCTGGCGCCGGCGACCGAGCGGACGGTCTCGTACCAGTCCGTGCGCCCGTGGCAGAAGGCGTCCGGGTGCTGGCCGCGCAGCCGGGGGAAGCGCTCGCGCAGCCCGCGCAGGATCGGCCCGGCCACTTCGATCCGGGTGCCCGGCACGATGACGAAGGACAGGGCGTTCGGGTCCACGTCGCCGAGCGCGGCCGTCGCGGCCTCGCGCACGATCTCCGCGCGACCGCCCGCGCCGCGCGCGTCCGCCGCCAACTGCTCGGCGAGCCCGCTCTCCCGGTCGGCGACGAGCACGAGGGCGTCCCCGCGCCCGACGTATTCGAGCACCGAGGCGTGCGCGATGGTCCGGTGCGGGCACAGCGCCGTCGCGGCGCTCGACGGCGCGCAACTCGGCTGCTCGGCGACTAGAACCTGCCGCGTGTGCATCACGGAGGTCCATTCGCACAGGCCGCGCAGCACGGCGTCGAGGGCGGCCGAGTCGTCGGCGGGCAGCGCCGCGGCGAGTCCGGTCGCGTGGCCGTCGCGGTCCAGGTAGCTGACCGCGGCGGTGATCGTGGCGCGGGTGTGCCGCGAGGCGTCGACGTCCGTGTCGAGGGCGACGCCGCGGCCCGGCGCGCCGGCCGCGCCCGGCCGCAGCCGCTCGGCCAGGTCGGCGGCGAACGCGGGCGCCGCCGGGCAGCGCACCGAACCGCGCGAGGGGTGTTCGAAGCGGGTGAGCACGCTGATGCGGTCGCGGGCCGTCAGCGGCCCGCGCGCGAGGGTCTGCACGAGTAGCGTCCTGTTCACCGTTCAATCCTGGCGGACGGGCGCTCCCCGCTGGTAGGACCAAGAGAGTGACAGTCCACTGGTAGACGTAATAGTGCTACTGCTCCGGCCGATGGACCGCGAGATCCGCAGGATCTGGAAGGTGCCGAAGGCCAGCAGCACGAAGGGGAAGGCGAACGCGTCCTTGAAGCCGCCGAGCGCCGCGGCGGCCGAAGCGGCGTGCTCGGCGTTCGTCGCGTCCACCAGGAATCCGGTGGCCACCAGGGTGATCGCGGTGGCCAGGAACGCGCCGATGTTGACCATGCCGGAGGCGGTGCCGAGCTGCTCCGGCGGGTTCGCGCTGCGCGCGACGTCGAAGCCGATCATCGAGCCGGCGCCGTTGCTCGCGTACGCGCATATCAGCACGGTGAGCAGCCACAGCGGCGCCCGGCCCGGCCACGCGAGCACCGCCGCGAGCGCGATCGCGGTGCCGCCGATGACGGTGAGGGCCAGCGGCACGCGCAGGTCGGGCCGCCGGGTGAGCAGCACCCCGAACGCGAAGCAGCAGGCCATGTTCGCGCAGATCAGCAGCGTCAGCAGGGCGCTGGCGAGGCCCGAGCCCACGCCTTCCCCCTGCACCAGGAAGGGGTAGCCCCACAGCAGGCTGAACACGGCCGCGGGGAAGCCGGTGGTGAAGTGGATCCAGAGGCCGAGCCGCGTCTGCGGGCGGTGCCAGGCGGCGCGCATCTGGTCGCGGATCCGCTCCGCGCGCCGCGCGGCGCGGCGGTGGCCGTCCGGGGTGTCGCGCACGACGCCGAGCGGCAGCACGAGGACGACCGCGCCGATCGCGGCCACGCCGAGGAACGTGCCGCTCCAGCCGAGCGTGCGCAGCGCCCAGGACAGCGGCCAGGCGCTCGCGATGCCGCCGGCGCCCCCGGCGAGTGCGGTCAGCTGCGTGAGCAGGGCGACCCGGCGGCCCGGGAACCAGGCGGCGACGATCCGCAGCACGCTGATGAACACCATCGCGTCGCCGCAGCCGAGCAGCCCGCGCGCGACCAGCGCGAGCTCGAAGGAGCCGACGGCGGCGAACGCGGCCTGCGCCAGGCACATCACGCCGAGGCCGGCGACCAGCAGCCGGCGCGGCCCGAAGCGGTCGACGAGCAGGCCGACGGGTATCTGCATCGCCGCGTAGACGAGCATCTGCAGCATCGAGAAGGTGGACAGCGACGCGGCGTTGATCGCGAAGCGGTGCTCGGCGTCCGGGCCGGCGACGCCGAGGCTGCTGCGGTTGAAGACCGCGACGAAGTAGACGGTGACGGCGGCGGCCCACATGATCCACGCGCGCGGCGCGATGCGGGCTCTCGAAGGATCGGGATCGGGCACGGGGACAGGGGCGGCGCTGTCTATCGCATCCATGGCCCCGGCATCCTCTCATGCATCGGACGTCATACGTTTCACCGTTCGAGGGGTGGGACGGCACGCAGAACCTTGCAACGATGCACACTAAGCTGGGTACCGAAACGAAGGGAGGGGCCGATGCCGGCGCCGACGCTCAAGGACGTCGCCCTGCGGGCGGGAGTGTCCGTCCGCACGGTATCAAACGTCGTCAACGACTACGTCTACGTGGCCGACGAGACCCGGACCCGGGTGCAGGCGGCCATCGACGAGCTCGGATACCGGCCGAACCTGCTGGCCAGGAACCTCAAGCTGGGCCGCTCCCGGATGCTCGCGCTGGTCGTGCCCGAGCTCGACGTGCCCTACTTCGCCGAGCTGGCCAGGCTGATCATCCACGAGGCCCGCGCGGCCGGCTACACGGTGCTGATCGACCAGACCGACGGCGACGAGCGGCGCGAGCGCGAACTGGTCACCGACGACACCCGCGGCCTGAACTTCGACGGCATGATCGTGAGCCCGCTCTCGCTGACCGAGGAGGAGCTCGAGATCCGCCGGACCTCGGCCCCGGTGCTGCTGCTCGGCGAGCGGCTGTTCGCGGCCGGCGTGGACCACGTCGCCATCGACAACGTCCGGGCCGCGCGCGAGGCGACCGCGCATCTCTTTTCGCGAGGACATCGGCGGATCGCCGCCATCGGGGTGCAGCACGAGAGCACCGGCACGGCGAAGCTGCGCACCATCGGCTACCGCGAGGCGCTCGCCGAGGCCGGGGCCGAGCCGCGCGAGGAGCTGATGATCGAGGTCAGCCACTATCACCGGGAGGACGGCGCGATCGCGATGGAGCGGCTGCTCGACCTGCCCGAGCCGCCTGACGCCGTGTTCTGCTTCTCCGACCTGCTCGCGCTCGGCGCGCTGCGGGTGGCCCTCGCGCGCGGTCTGTCCGTGCCCGAAGACCTCGCTATCGTCGGCTTCGACGATATCGAGGACGGCCGCTACGCCACCCCGACGCTGACCACGATCTCGCCCGACAAGGCGGCGATCGCCCGCTCGGCCGTGCGGCAGCTGATCGCCCGGATCGAGGGCGACGGCGAGGGCTCGCACCCCTCCGAGACCGTCCAGATCGAGGCCCCGTACCGCCTCGTCGTCCGGGAGAGCACGCAAGGCCGCAGCTGAGGGCCCCGCCCCGGCGTCGTGACGGTTTCGTTATCTCACGCGTATTGCAACGATGAAAGAGCCCGCGCGATACTCCTCCGCGTGAATATTGCAACGTTGCAAGACGGCGCCGCGGAGGTTCCGCGGGCGGAGTATCCGCGCCCGCAGTTCGTCCGCGGGCCGTGGCTCTGCCTCAACGGGCGCTGGGGCTTCGAGATCGACCAGGCCGACTCGGGCGCGGAGCGCGGGCTGCTGCGCCGGCCGCTGCGCGACGAGATCACCGTGCCCTTCGCTCCCGAGAGCGCGTTGTCCGGCGTCGGGACCCGGGACTTCCTCGAGGCCGTCTGGTACCGGCGGACCGCCTCGGTGCCGCGGGACTGGGCCGGGCAGAGGTTCCTGCTGCACTTCCAGGCCGTGGACCACGACGCCACGGTGTGGATCGACGGCGTCGAGGCCGGCCGTCACCGCGGCGGCTTCAGCGGATTCACCCTCGACATCACCGCGCTCGTCGAGCCGGGCCGGGACTTCGAGATCACCGTCCGGGCCAGGGACAGCCACCGCGGCAGCCAGGCGCGCGGCAAGCAGAGCGCGCGCTTCGAGCCGTACGAGGCCTTCTATCCGCGCAGCACGGGCATCTGGCAGACGGTCTGGCTCGAGCCGGTCCCCGACCTGCACCTGCTGCGCGCCCGCACGACCCCGGACCTGCCGGGAAGCAGATTCCTGATCCAGCTCCCGGTCTCCCGCACGGCCGCCGGGCACCGCGTGCGCGCCACGCTCTCGGACGCCACAGGGGACGTCGCGAGCGCGGAGGCGTCGATCGGGCAGGACGCCGCCCCGCTGCTGGTCCTGCCGGTGCCGCAGGAGCGCAGGCGGGTCTGGCGGCCGGAGGATCCGCACCTCTACGATCTGCGCCTGGAGCTCCTCGGCGGGCAGGGCGAGACCGTGGACGCGCTGGAGAGCTACGCCGGCCTGCGCAGCGTCGCGATCGACGGCCAGGCGGTGCTGCTCAACGGCTCGCGCGTCTTCCAGCGGCTCGTGCTGGACCAGGGCTGGTACCCCGACGGCCTGATGACCGCGCCCGACGAGGCCTCGCTCGTCCGCGACATCACCCTCGCGCTCGACGCCGGATTCAACGGCGCGCGGCTGCACCAGAAGGTCTTCGAGGAGCGCTTCCTCTACCATGCCGACCGGCTCGGCTACCTGGTCTGGGGCGAGTTCGGCGACTGGGGCGCGCGCGCGGGCGCGGGGGACGAGCCGCAGCTGCCGACCGCGTCCTATATAACGCAGTGGCTCGAG
Source organism: Actinospica sp. (assembly GCA_035712985.1). Taxonomy (GTDB): domain Bacteria; phylum Actinomycetota; class Actinomycetes; order Streptomycetales; family Catenulisporaceae; genus Actinospica. Next base: position 18,787 of record DASTAE010000211.1, on the reverse strand, counting down.
GTGCTGGAGCGCGACCACTCGCACCCGTCGATCATCGGCTGGTGCCCGCTCAACGAGACCGCGCAGCCGATGCTCGACCGGATCACGACGCTCGACGACGTGACGCTCGGCCTCTTCCTCGCGACGAAGGCCGCCGACCGCTCCCGGCCGGTGCTCGACGCCTCCGGCTACGCGCACCGCGTGGCGGTCACGGACGTCTACGACTCGCACAACTACGAGCAGAACCCCGAGGTCTTCGCCAAGGCGATGGCCGGCCTGGCCGAGGGCGCGCCCTACGTCAACACGGACCCGGACGGCACGACCTGGTCGCTGCCCTACGCGGGCCAGCCCTACTTCTGCAGCGAGTTCGGCGGGATCCTCTGGTCCGCCGACGCCGAGGGCTGGGGATACGGCACGGGGCCGGCCAGCGAGCAGGAGTGGTACGAGCGCTTCGCCGGCCTCGTCGACGCGCTCCTCGATAACCCGAAGATGTTCGGCTACTGCTATACGCAGCTCACCGACGTCTTCCAGGAACAGAACGGCGTCTACCGCTTCGACCGCGGCCTGAAGCTCGACGTCGCCCGCATCCGCGCCATCCAGACCCGCACCGCTGCCTACGAACTCCAATGAGGGAGACCATCATGGCAAAGACCCGTATCCGCACTCGAACTCTGGCGGCGTCGATCGCGCTCGCCTGCGCCGCGGCAGTGACGCTCGGCGCGTGCTCCTCCTCGACCGGATCAGGCGGTTCGGCCGACGGGAAGATCACACTGAACGTCGTCGGCTTCGAGGGGAGCGGCAGCGAGATCGCGGACATACCCACGATCAACGCCGCCTTCGAGAAGGCGCACCCGAACATCACGATCAACTACAAGTACGTCGCCAACACCGAGTACGAGGCCTACAACAACACCCGCCTCGCCGCCGGGACCGCCGCCGACGTGCTGATGGTCAACCGGTACTACGAGACGACCTGGGTGCAGCAGGGCTTCCTGTCCGACCTCAGCGACCAGTCCTGGGTCTCCCGGATGCTCCCGCAGATCGCGCCCTTCGGCCAGGTCGGCGGCAAGACCTACGCCTTCGTGCAGCAGAACATCCCGATCGGCCTCTACGCCAACCTCGACCTGCTGAGGAAGGACGGGATCAGCGGCGTCCCGAAGTCCTGGCCCGAGCTGCTGGCCGATCTGCAGATCCTCAAGTCCAAGGGCGACGGCGGCATCGAGATCCCGAACCTGCAGGGCTGGGACGCCGAGCAGGTCTCCCTCGCGTTGGCCGCGAACCTGATCGACACCTCCTGGGGCTCGAAGTACGACAGCGGCGGCGCCACCTGGGCCGCCGCCTGGAGCCCGGTGGTCGACAAGCTCAAGCAGCTGCTGAACTCCGGCTACGTGGACGGCAAGACGATGAACGGCATCGACCCCTTCGTACAGGGGCCGGCCGCTTTCGCCTCCGGCAAGTACGCGTTCTTCGTCGACGGCGGCTGGGACCTCAGCCACTACAAGTCCACCGCGAGCTTCGACTTCTCGCTCAACCCCTTCCCGGGCGGCGCCGCGGGCAGCACGCCCAAGACCTTCACCTTCATCGGCTCCGGCTGGTCGGTGAACTCGCAGTCGCCGCAGCAGGCGGCCGCCAAGGAGTACGTCGACTTCATGGCCTCGCCCGCCGAGGACACCGGCTACCTCACCGCGGAGAGCTGCTTCACCACGCTCGAGGACGTGCCGAGCCCGCAGGTCCCGCAGGCCGCCCCGGTCGCCGCCGCGTTCAAGGCCGGGGACACCAGCCCCTCGCAGATCGAGTTCATCGCCGACCCGGACGCCGAGACCAAGTACAAGCCGGAGCTCAGCGCCCTGTTCAGCAACCCGTCGATGTCCGACTCCTCGCTGCTGTCGGCGCTCGACCAGCAGATCCCGAAGACCCCTGCCAAGTGAGCCCGCGATGAAACTCACGAGTCGCTCGGCCGTCCTGCTGATGCTGCCGGCCACGCTGCTCTACGCACTGTTCGTGATCTATCCGACCGTTCAGGCCGTGCAACTGAGCCTCACCGACGCGCACGGCCTGCGCGGCGGGTCCTTCATCGGACTCGCCAACTACCGCGCGCTGCTGCACGATCCGCAGGTCACCGCGGCGCTCAAGAACACCCTGATCTACACCGTGGTCGTCGTCGTGGTGCAGAACGCGCTCGGCCTGGCCGTCGCGGCCTGGCTGTTCGCCTCGCCGAAGGTCCGCACGATCGCGCGCACCGGGATGCTGCTGCCCGCGATGATGGCGCTGGTCGCCGTCTCGTACCTGTGGCAGTTCATCTACTCGCCGATCGGCGGGCCGCTGAACACGGTGCTCGGCGGGCTCGGACTGCACTCGCTTGAGCAGTCCTGGCTCGGCAACCCGTCCACCGCGCTGATGGCGATCGCCGGCTCCTACATGTGGATGTACCTCGGCTACACGGCCACGATCTTCCTGTCCAACTACCTGGCCATTCCGAAGTCGGTGCTGGAGGCGGCCTCGCTCGACGGCGCGACCGGCTGGAAGCGCTTCAGGCACGTCGACTGGCGGCTGCTCGCGCCCTCGTTGACGGTGAACGTGACCCTGTCCACGATCGGTTCGCTGCGGGTGTTCGACCTGCCGTTCATCATGACGAACGGCGGTCCGGGCAACAGCACCCAGACACTCAGCTTCGTCATCTACAGCGACGGCTTCCAGAACTTCCAGTTCGCCTACGCGACCGCGGTGGCCGTGCTGCTGCTCGTGATCACCGTCATCGCGAGCATCCTGGTGACGACGGTGCTGCGTCGGCGGGAGGTCGCGGCATGACCGCCCTGATCGACGAGAAGCGCGCCGCCGAGGGGTCAGATAACAGGCCCACCCGGCGTGCCGGAACCGGCCGGCGTCGGGCGGTTCGCAGTCGGCTGTCATCAGCGGGGCTGCTGCTCGTGACCTTTGTGCTGGTGGCCCCGATTCTGCTGATGGTCAAGGTCTCGTTGCAGTCCGACGCGGACGCCACCGCGCATCCGCTCGGGCTCTCGACGCACCTGGCCTGGAGCAACTACTCCAGCGCGTTCTCCGCGATGGACTACGGGCGCAGTGTGTTCAACACCGTGCTCATCACGGGCTGCGCGGCGATCCTCGTCCTGCTCACCGGCTCGCTCTGCGCCTGGCCGCTGGCCCGGCTCACCCGGCGCTGGACGAAGGTCGTCTACCAGTTCTTCGTCGCGGGGCTGACCATCCCGGTCTTCGTGATGATCACCCCGCTGTACATCCTGATGCGCAACCTGCATCTGCTCAACACCTTCACCTCGGTGATCCTCTCCGAGGCGGCGGTCAGCCTGCCCTTCGCCGTGCTCTTCTTCACCAGCTTCCTGCGCTCGGTCCCGGCCGAGCTGGAGGAGGCGGCGGCGATCGACGGGGCCGGCCCCCTGCGTACCTACTGGCACGTCGTGCTGCCGCTGCTCCGTCCGGCCAGCGCGACCCTCATCATCACCCTGACCCTCGCGATCTGGAACGACCTGATCATCCCGCTCGTCATGCTCAGCTCCGACGACAAGCAGACCATCACGCTCGACGTCTACAACACCATCGGCGCGCACACGTACTCCCCGTCCCAACTGCTGCCCGCCGTGGTTCTCGGCACCGCGCCGCTGCTGGTCGTCTTCGTCATCCTGCAGCGGCACATCGTCGCCGGCATCTCCGCCGGAGTCGGAAAGGACTAGATCCGGAGCCCATGAAGAAGACTGTCACCTTCCTCGTCGCGCTGCTCGCCGCGCTCCTCGGCCCGCAGCTCGCGCCCGCCCACGCCAACGTCAGCGGCAACGTGCTGTACGCCCCGTCCTCGAGCACCGAGGGCATGGCCTACGTCCGGATGATCCGCCTCGCGCACAGCGGCTCGTCCAACGGCGCGCTGCTGTCCACCTTCGAGCACTGGAACACGAACGGCACCCAGAGCGACTACGTCATCAAGAAGAGCACCGACGACGGAGCCAGCTGGTCCACGCTCAGCACCGTCGCCGGGGACGTCTACTCGTACCAGCCTTTCCTGTTCGAGTATCCGCAGCAGATCGGCAACTACCCGGCCGGTACGCTGATGCTGGTCGGCGCCACGTTGCCCGCCAACCGCGCGGGGGTGAGCTTCCGCGAGTGGCGCAGCTTCGACCACGGCGCCACCTGGACGTCCGTCGGCGTCATCCAGACCTCGCCGGGCGCCGACGGCGACGGCATCTGGGAGCCGTTCGTCGGCCTCGACAGCTCCGGCACCATGGTCATGTACTTCTCGGACGAGCGGCAGAACGCGACGTACAGCCAGTTCCTCGGCCACATGGTCTCCACCGACGGCGGCGACACCTGGAGCGCCAACCTCGATGGCTCGACGAAGTTCGCGCCGGGCGAGGTCAAGGACGTGGCGAGCACCATCCAGGCGGACCGGCCGGGGATGGTCACGATCGCCAAGGTCGTACCCACCGGCCAGTACGTGATGACGTACGAGCTCTGCGGTCCGGCCAACTGCTCGGTGCACTACAAGACCTCGACCGACGGCGACACCTGGGGTTCCGGGGCCACCGACACCGGCACCATGGCAGAGACCGGTGACGGCCGCTATCTGGAGGGCACACCGGTCCTGACGTGGAGTCCGAAGGGCGGCCCGGACGGCGAACTGCTGCTCTCCGGCCACAGCGAGGTCCGGTCGGCGGGCGGGACTCCCGAGAGCGGGGAGGTCGTTCTCGTCAACACCGACGGCGGCAGCGGCAACTGGTCCTGGATGCCCTCGCCGATCGCCGTGCCGACCGCGGGCGGCAACTCCAGCCAGTGCGGGATGAACTACAGCCCCGACCTGCTCGTCTCTGCCGACGGCACGGCCCTGCGCTACAGCGCGGCGGGCGCGGCCGGCCCGTACAACTGCGAGGAGCTCACCGGCTCGGCCAACGCGGGCGTGCTGCCGGACAACGCCGACTTCAGCGGCGGCGACGGCGGCTGGGACCAGTACGGCGGATCGTTCGGCACCTCGGGTGGTGTGTACAGCGAGTCCGCGGGCGGCACCGGCGGGAACAAGTCGATCACCGGCTCGACCGGCTGGACGAATGACAACCTCGCCGGGGATGTGCGACTCAACAGCGTCGGCGCGAACGGGAACGCCGGATTCCTGCTGCGCTCCACCGATCCGACCGCGGGCACCGACAGCGAGGACGCGTACTACGTGGGCGTCACCTCCTCGAGCGTGGTCATCGGCAAGGAGTCGTACGGCTGGACCCAGCTGGCCACGGCCACGATCCCCGGCGGCCTGGCCACCGGCGCGTGGTACCACCTGACGGTCGGCGTGACCGGCTGCGACATCACGGTCCAGGGCACGCCGGCCGGAACGTATTCGAACCCTGTATATCTGCATATCAACGACTGCTCGTTCTCGCAGGGTTCCGTCGGCGTGCGGGACTACAACGCGACCGCCTCGTGGGAGAACATCCACGTGACCAAGGCCGGGGCGATCACCGGCCCGGGCTCGACCGGCGAGTGCGTGGACGACGACAAGAACACGGACGCCGGCGGCAACGCCGTGCAGCTCTACGCCTGCAACGGTGTTCCCGGACAGCAGTGGAGCGCCCTGGCCGACGGCACGATCCGCGCCTACGGCAAGTGCCTCGACATCGTCGGGGACGGCACGGCGAACTTCAGCAAGGTCGAACTCTGGGACTGCAACGGAGTCGGCGGGCAGCAGTGGGTCTCCCGCTCGGACGGCTCGCTGTACAACCCGCAGTCCGGCCGCTGCCTGGACGACCCGAGCGGCGTGACCACGCAGGGGACGCAGCTGCAGATCTACGACTGCAACGGCCTGTGGACCCAGCAGTGGACGATGCCCTCATAGCAGCGTCCGCATAGCACAGAACCGGGCCGACCCCTTTGAGGAGAAGGGGCCGGCCCGGGGGCTGTGGCTGGTTACCTAGCAGCCGACTGCTCAGACCAGGTCGAAGCGGTCCAGGTCGGCGACCTTGGCCCAGGCGGCGACGAAGTCGTGCACGAACTTCTTCTTCGCGTCGTCGCTCGCGTAGACCTCGGCCACCGCGCGCAGCTCGGAGTTCGAGCCGAACACCAGGTCGGCGCGGGTGCCGGTCCACTTGGCGGCGCCGTTGACGCTGCCCTCGAAGACCGTCGAGTCGTCCGAGACCGGGGCCCAGGTGGTGTCCAGGTCGAGCAGGTTGACGAAGAAGTCGTTCGTCAGCTTGCCGGGGGTGTCGGTGAAGACGCCCAGCGCGGAGCCGTCGTAGTTGGCGCCCAGCACGCGCAGGCCGCCGACCAGCACGGTCAGCTCGGGGGCGGTCAGCGTGAGCAGGTTCGCCTTGTCCAGCAGCAGGTACTCGGCCGGGAGCCGGTTGCCCTTGCCGTTGTAGTTGCGGAAGCCGTCGGCCTTGGGCTCGAGCGCCGCGAAGGACTCGACGTCCGTCTGCTCCTGCAGCGCGTCGACCCGGCCGCCGTGGAACGGCACCTCGACCTCGACGCCCGCGTCCTTGGCGGCCTTCTCCACCGCGGCGTTGCCCGCGATGACGATCAGGTCGGCCAGCGAGACCGGCTTGCCGAAGCCGGACTTGATCCCCTCGAGGACGCGCAGCACCTCGGCGAGGCTGTCCGGGTTGTTGACCTCCCAGTTCTTCTGCGGCTCCAGGCGCACCCGGGCGCCGTTGGCGCCGCCGCGCTTGTCGCTGCCGCGGAAGCTCGAGGCCGAGGCCCAGGCGGCCGAGACCAGCTGGGCGACCGTCAGGTCGGAGGCGAGCACCTGCTCCTTGAGCGCCGCGACGTCGGCCGCGCCGAGCGGCTCGTGGGTGGCGGCGGGCAGCGGGTCCTGCCAGAGCAGCACCTCGCTCGGGACCTCCGGGCCGAGGTAGCGCGCGACCGGGCCGAGGTCACGGTGCGTCAGCTTGTACCAGGCGCGGGCGAAGGCATCCGCGAACTGCTCCGGGTTCTCGAGGAAGCGCCGGGAGATCGGCTCGTAGATCGGGTCGAAGCGCAGCGCCAGGTCGGTGGTCAGCATGTTCGGCGCGATCTTCTTCGCCGCGTCGTGCGCCGCCGGGACGGTGCCCGCGCCCGCGCCGTCCTTCGGCTTCCACTGCTTGGCGCCAGCCGGGGACTCGGTCAGCTCCCACTCGTAGCCGAAGAGGTTCTCGAAGAAGTTGTTGCTCCACCGCGTCGGCGTGGTGGTCCAGGTGACCTCCAGGCCGGAGCCGATCGCGTCGGCGCCGACACCGGTGCCGAAGCTGGACTTCCAGCCGAGGCCCTGCTGCTCGATCGGCGCGGCCTCGGGCTCGGCGCCGACGTGGTCGGCCGGTCCCGCGCCGTGCGTCTTGCCGAAGGTGTGGCCGCCGGCGATCAGCGCGACGGTCTCCTCGTCGTTCATCGCCATCCGGCGGAAGGTCTCGCGGATGTCGCGGGCCGCGGCCAGCGGGTCCGGGTTGCCGTTGGGGCCCTCCGGGTTGACGTAGATCAGGCCCATCTGCACGGCGCCGAGCGGGTCCTCGAGCTCGCGGTCGCCGGTGTAGCGCTGGTCCTCGAGCCACACCTGCTCCGGGCCCCAGTAGACGTCCTCGTCCGGCTCCCACACGTCGGCGCGGCCGCCGGCGAAGCCGAAGGTGGTGAAGCCCATCTGCTCCAGGGCCACGTTGCCGACCAGGACGAACAGGTCGGCCCAGGAGATGGACTGGCCGTACTTCTTCTTCACCGGCCACAGCAGCCGGCGGCCCTTGTCCAGGTTGACGTTGTCCGGCCAGCTGTTGAGCGGGGCGAAGCGCTGCTGCCCGGCGCCCGCGCCGCCGCGGCCGTCGCTGATCCGGTAGGTGCCGGCGGCGTGCCAGGCGAGCCGGATCATGAAGGGGCCGTAGTTGCCGAAGTCCGCCGGCCACCAGTCCTTGGAGTCGGTGAGCACCGCGGCGATGTCCTGCTTCACGGCGGCGAGGTCCAGCGCGTTGAAGGCGGCGGCGTAGTCGAAGTCGGCGCCGAGCGGGTTGGCCTCGGCCGGGTTCTTCGCCAGGATCTTGAGGTTCAGCTGCTCGGGCCACCACTGGCGGTTGCCGCCGCCGCGGACCGGCTCAAGCGCGCGCCCGTGGTTGACCGGGCATTTTCCTGCTTCGACGTTCTCGGACATGGTGGATACCTCTCCGGATGCGGTTGTGCGTTTCTCAGGTACTGCGGGCGGCCTGGCAGCCGGGGCACAGGCCCCAGTAGACGACCTCGGCCTCGTCGATGGCGAAGCCGTGGCTTTCGGAGGCGGTGAGGCAGGGGACCGCGCCGGTGGCGCAGTCCACGTCCTCGACCAGGCCGCAGGAACGGCAGACGACGTGGTGGTGGTTGTCGCCGATCCGGCCCTCGAAGCGAGCCGGGCTGCCGGCCGGCTCGATCCGCCGGATCAGGCCCGCCGCGGTGAGCGCGTGCAGCGCCTCGTAGACGGCCTGCACGGATATGTGCCCGACGCGCTCGCGCACGCCCGCGGCGATCGAGTCTGCGTCGAGATGGGCGCCGTCGCGGACGGTCTCCAGCAGCGCGACCCGGGCGGCCGTCACCCGCAGGCCGGCCCCGCGCAACTCCTCGGCGGTGGTCCGAATCCGGGATGCGGTCATGCGGCCACCCTATCCAGCTAAAGGCGAAGAGTTCAAGTAAACGAGAAGTACAAGTTTCATGGCGATCCGGGGAACGCCTGGGCGCGCTGCGGCCACGGGAACGCGAAGGCCCGGTACGTGTTCACCCCGGCCGGGAACTCGGCGTTGAGCAGCAGCTGTCCGCCGCGCCCGAACACCGACACGTAGGGCAGCGAGCCCCAGCCGACGACGAGGTTTCCGCCCGGCGTCGTCTGCGCGTCGCCCTGCGAGGCGGCGACCAGGCCCTCCGGCTGGTCCACCGACCTCACCAGCGTGGCCGTCCGCGTGCGCGGATCGACCTTGATCGTCACGACGCGGCTCACGCCGAACTCGGGCGTGCCGGAGGATTCGTCGTCGAACACGGTGTACTCGCCGTGCCCGACCGCCTCGGGATCGTGCTGCCACGCGAAGATCTCGCCCGCGTCGTCCAGCGACTGCCCGGGCGCGGCCTTCTCGGTGAACGACGACGCCTTGCCGCCGAGCTGCCAGACGATCGCGCCCGAGCGCGGGTCCACCTCGTACGCGGTCCAGGTGTTGCGCGCGTCGACGAGCAGGTCGCCGTCGGTGTCGAAGTGCGCCGCGTTGAGGTGGAACCAGTCCCAGGGGGTCGAGGCCGAGGCCGGCAGCGGCTGCTCGCTCTGCGCGTAGGGCACGTGGTCCGCGCTGTTCCAGGACCACAGAACCCTGCCGCTGCGGATGTCGATGTCCTGGATCACGCTGTCCACGACGGTCTGGTCGGCCGGTCCGCCGATCGAGGTGAGGTCGGCCGTCGCCGTCTCGTATGAGAAGACCAGCGCGGTGTTCGACGGCGTGATCAGGAACTCGTGGCCGTCGGTGGTCAGCCCGTAGCCCGCGTGGATCGCGGCGATCTGCCGGTAGTGCGTGTCGTAGATGTAGTCGGTGCCGTCGGACAGGCCGCCGAGTCCGGTGCCCTGCCACCAGGTGAGCACGGGCTGCCCGTCATAGCGCTGGACCAGGAAGTCCGCGGCGGTCTGACCCTGCGGCGCGGCGTGGAACCAGACGACCTTGCCGTGCCGGTCCACGATCTCGGGACCGTTGGCGTACCTGGCGGTGCCGCCGGTCGGGGTGATGAAGAGGTCTTCGTTCGAGGGGGTGTCCGCCGAGGTCAGCACGGTCAGCGGGGGCGGGCCGTCCGGGGTGGTCGCGGCCCGCGCGGGGCCGGCCGCGGCCACCGCCAGGGAGGCTGAGGCAAGCAGGGAGAATACGAGTCTGGACATGAGTGATCTTCCTCGGGTGGGCATGGTGAGGCGAGGGAGAGGGGTGAGGGGGTCGCGCGAAGGGCTAGCGCGGACAGATGGCGCTGGAGACCCGCTTGAGGTCGATGTGGAATCGACCCGCCAGGAGGGTGCCGTTGCGCGACATGGGACCGAGCCTGTCACCGTGATCCAGAGCCCGTCAAGACCGGTCCGCACCTCGATATGTCAGGACTCTTCGAGCCGCCGCAGCTGCTCCGCGTCCAACTCGACCTCGCCGGCCGCGAGGTTCTCGGCCAGATGGTCCGGGTTCGCGGTGCCGGCGATCAGCAGGGTGCGCTCGTAGCGCGCGAGGTGCCAGGCCAGGCCGACCTGCGCGGGCGTCACGCCGAGCTCCTCGGCCACGGCGCGCACGCCCGGCCGGTCGACCACCTTGGGCCAGTCCGGGAACGCGGAGCCGAGCGGGCAGAACGGAACCCAGGCCACGCCGTGCGCGCGGCAGACCTCGAGCACGTCGTCGTGCGTGCGGTCGACGAGGCTGTGCAGGTTCTGCACGCACGCGATCCCGGCCGGCAGCGCCTTCGTCAGCGTCTGCGCGCCCACGCTGCTCAGTCCGATGCCGTCGATCTTTCCCTCGTCGCGCAGCGCGATGAGCTCGGCCAACTGGCTGTCGAGGTCGACGATCTGGTCGCCCTCGGCCGGGATGCCGGGCGGCATGTCCAGGCGCCGCATGTTCACCAGGCCGAGCCGCTCCGTGCCGAGGCGCGCGAGGTTCGCCTCGACGCTCGCGCGCACCTGGTCGGGCCGCTGCGCGGGGACGAGCCTGCCGTCCGCGTCGCGCTCGGCGCCGACCTTCGTGGCCAGCACGAGGTTCTCGGGGTACGGCCGCAGCGCGTCGCGAATCAGGTCGTTGGCGTTGGCGGCCCGGGTTCCGTAGAACTCGGCCGTGTCGATGTGGTTCACGCCCAGCTCGATCGCCGCGCGCAGGATGGCGACCGCGCTCGCGCGGCTCACCGGCGGCCGGTCCAGCCGCTCGGTCAGCTGCATCGCGCCGAAGCCGATCCGGGCCACCCGGTGGCCCGCCAGCACGCCGGCGCCGCCCGGCTCGCGCGTGCCCCGTGCCGTGTCCTTGATGCTCACGTTTCCGCTCCCGTCCGGAGGTATCGTGGTGCAGAGAACCGGAGGAACCTCCGGTACGCTCACCCTAGCAGAAACGGAGGTGCCTCCGCTTTATGGCGGACACCCAGCGAGGCGGCGCCGTGCGCGCGGACGCCCAGCGCAACCGGCAGCGGCTGATCGAGGTGGCCCGCGCGGCCTTCAACGCCGGTGAGGGCAAGGTCTCCCTCGAGGCGGTCGCCCGGGACGCGGGCGTCGGCATCGGCACGCTCTACCGGCACTTCCCCACCCGCGAGGCCCTCGTCGAGGCGGTCTACCGCGCCGAGCGCGCCCGGTTGTGCGAGACCGCCGGGGAACTGCTCGCCGAACTGCCCCCGGACCGGGCGCTGCGCACGTGGATGGACGGATTCGCCGACTACGTCGCGACCAAGAAGGGGATGGGCGACGCGCTGCGCTCGCTCGTCGCCTCCGGCGCGATCACGAAGTCCGAGGTGCGCGAGGAGCTTTCGGCCGCCGTCCGCGAGATCCTCGACGCGGGCGCCGCCGCCGGGACCCTGCGCGCCGACGTCGAGGCGGAGGACGTCGTGGTGAGCACGGTCGGGATCTTCTACATGTGCCCGCTCCCCGAGGCGGCCGGCCAGGCGGCGCGGCTGCTCAACCTCCTGATGGACGGTCTGCGAACCGCGCGTGGAGACTGATCGCATGACCCACGCCTCCGAGGTCCACGTGCTGGACCGTCCCGTCGCTTCCTCCCTCGACGGCCACCACCTGAGGTTCGCGCGCCGCCACGGCCGCGCCGTGCGCTACGAGACCGCCGTCGCGACCTTCGCAGCCCTCGATGACCCGGAGGACCCTCGGGCCTGGGACGACGCCGTGCACCTGCTGGAGCCCGGCATCCCGTTCGTCGTCCCCGGCGTCACCGCGTGGCCCGAGAACTGGGAGCTGATCAGGATGCTGAGCGGCCTGCAGCTGGAGGGCGGCGGAATCGTCGATCCCGAGCCAGATCCGGAGGCCGTCCTCCTCGGCCCCGACGACGTCCCCGAGATCCTCGACCTGATCGCGCGCACCGACCCGGGCCCCTTCCGGCAGCGCACGATCGAGCTCGGCACCTACCTCGGCATCCGCCGCGAGGGCGTCCTCGTCGCGATGGCCGGCGAGCGCATGCGCCCGAGCGGCTGGACCGAGATCAGCGCCGTCTGCACCGACCCGGCCCATCGCGGCCAGGGCCTCGCCGCCCGCCTCGTGCGCGCGGTGGCCGCCGGGATCCTCGGCCGCGGCGAGACCCCTTTCCTGCACGCCGCGGCCTCCAACGAGAACGCCGTCCGGCTCTACGAGAAGCTCGGCTTCACGATCCGCCGCACGATGCCCATCGCGCTCCTCACCCACGCGAGCGTCGGCTAAAAGCCCTGACCCGAGACCCAGCTCGCCAGCTCCTGCTGGGCGCTCGCCAACTGCGCGGCCGTCGCGCTCGTCGAGCCGTTGGTGATCAGGGCGTAGTGCACGGTCCCGGAAGCGCCCGAGTCCGACAGCAGCAGACGCTCGGCGCCGCCGCCTCCCGGTAGCGCGGCGAGCGTGACGGCGGCGTTCGCGACGTGGCCCGTGGGGGAGTAGGCCGGCGGGTCGAGGGCGGCGCCGAGGTCGGACACGACGGTCGTGTTCGCCGCCGTGAACGACAGCGGGAGGTTGATCTGCGTCGGAGCGCTGCCCCCGTTCGACTTCCACACCAGCACGCCGTACTGCCCGCTGCCGACGAGCGCCGAGACGACCGGCAGCGAGGACGGCACCGGGTTCCACGTCATCACCGACGAGCCGTCCGGCGAACGGTCCTCGTAGGTGAAGGCGAGCGTCGTCCCGGCGACGGCCTCCGGGTAGAGCCGGTCGAGCAGTTGCGCGGAGTAGCGCAGGCCGACGTTGCCCGAGCTGTCCATGTCGACGACCGAGTAGTCCTCGCCGTTCCACGCGTCGCCGCCGGTCTCGACCTTGCTCGTGTTGCCATTCATCAGCTCGTGGTGCCGGCCGTTGTAGATGTCCCACTGCCACTCGGTGCCCGACAGCACCGAGCCGGAGGCCGCTGCGTCGGTCCACCAGTTCGCGCCGTCCACGCCCGAGTCCAGGGCCTGATACATCGCCTTCAGGACGCTCGGGCTCTTGTCCGAGGTGTAGCCGGTCACGGTGCTGCCGAACTCGCTGACCATCGCCGACGTGCCGAGCGCCGCCGCGTTGCCTCGGATGGTGTTGAACTCGGACATGTACTGGCCGTCCGACGCGTGGCCCCACATCAGCACGCCGGAGATCGCGGCCGCGTCGTAGAAGTGCGAGTTGAACACGTACCGGGTGCCGATCGAGCCGATGTTCGACAGGCCGCCGGCCTGCTGCTCGAAGGAGATGTCCGTGTTCCAGAAGACGTTCGGCTCGATCAGCGCGGGTTTCGCCTGCCAGCCCGCGGCGTCCATCTGGGCGCGGAACCTCTGGAAGAACGGCCAGAGCACGCCGCTCTCCCAGGTCGCGCTGGTCTGCCCGGAGTCGTACTTGCCCGCGTACGGCTCGTTGTACGGGTCGACGCCCAGCACGTGGTCGAACTCGGCGGCGCTGAGCTGCGACTTCAGGTAGGCCAGCGAGGTCTTCGCCGTGGCCAGGAACTCGCTCTGCACCGAGATCTGGCCCGCGGATGTCGTCAGGGTCCTGTTATGCCAGAAGTCGTACGTCGCGTCCTGCACGGCGGCGTTGGACGTGATGTTCTGCCCCCAGTTCACGCACGCGCCGCAGTTCTCCGTCGGATAGGCGCCGTCCGCGATGACCCAGCTCGGCGCGCCGTCGCCGGTGTACCAACTGCCGGAGTTGAAGATGTAGCGCGAATACAGGTCCTCGTGGAAGTCCACGAAGACGTAGACGCCCTCGTCGAGGAAGGCCTGCATCTGCGCGACCACTTCGTCGAGATAGGCGTAGTCGATCTGGCCGGGCTCCGGTTCGATGTACGCCCAGGTGATCAGGAAGCGAACGGAGTCCGCGCCGGTCAGGTTGCGCATCGCCGCCGCCGACTTCTGCGCGTCCGCCACGCTCGCGAAGGGCAGGCCGCCGTCCTCGGCGAGCTTGGCCTCGCCGGACACGTTGAAGCCGCGCAGCACGACCTGCCGGCCGTACCCGTCCACGTATCCGCCGTTCTCCACGGTGAGCACGGAATCGGCCGCGTCGTCGAACCACTGCGATCCCGCGGCGGCCGCGCGCGCGGGAACCGCGCCGAGCGAGGCGCCGAAAAGCCCCGTGGTGCCGAGGAGAAGCAGTGCTGTGAGCGCTCTCATCGGGCGCCGGGTTCCGCGGTACTCCATGTCAGACTCCTTGTTCGCGTGGGCGGCTGATCAGTTCGTACCGCGCGCCGGAACCCGCGGCAAGGAACCGGTGGTAAAGGCTGTCCCTGCTCGCCCCGCGGCGGAACCGACCGCTGGTTACTCTCAGGTATGTATAACGATTAAGCAGACGGACTTCGGGCCCTGTTGGAGAAAATTCGCGGGCAAAGGCTCTCCGCCGAAGGATTTGGGCCGTGGGGCCGTTTCGCGGGCAGGATGTCTGCACGCCGTATTTCGATCTCGGATACCGGATCCCCGGCGTTCCGGCATGCGGTTTCGCGCCCTCGGGATCGCCGTGTACGGTTTGGCCTCATCAACCGGTGTACCACCGGTTCTCGCAGGCCCGAGCCGTCACCTCCGCGGTCATCGGGCTCGTAGCCGCGAGCCCGGGTTCCTCCGGTAGCACTTGTATTCCCGCACCATAGGCACGTGTACCATCCCGGCCATACTCTGCGCTTCCGAAACGTGCACCGCCCCGGAGTGCCGAGTGACGAGCGAGGAGCAACACCACATGACGTCCACCAGCCATCGGACCGCGGTCCCCGGTGCGAGCGGCGGCCAGCGGCTGCGCGCGGAGACACTCGGCCGCTTCGACTCCACGGTCATGGCCGTGGCGGGCAGCGCGCCCGCGTACTCGATCGCGGGCACCACGGCCTCGCTGATCGGCGCCGTCGCGTTCGCCGGTCCGGCCGCGCTGCTCTACTGCGGTATACCGATGCTCGGCATCGCGCTGGCCTTCGGCTATCTGACCCGCGTCGACGTGAACGCCGGAGCCAGCTACTCCTGGGTGGCCCGCGCGCTGCACCCGGCCCTCGGCTTCATCGCGGGCTGGGCGCTGGTCGTCTCCGCGCTCATCTTCATGGTGATCGGCTCGCTGCCCGCCGGAACCGCGACCCTCTCGCTGTTCTCCGCCTCGGCCGCCGCGAGCACCACCGACACGCTGATCGTCGGCTCGATCTGGTTCCTGGTGATGCTCGCGCTCGTCGGCCTCGGGGTCCGGATCACCGCGCACGCCCAGTGGATCATGACGGGCGTCGAGGTCGGCATCCTGCTGGTCTTCGGCCTCGTCGCGCTCTTCCGCAGCGGCCACGTGACGCACTTCTCCTGGCACTGGTTCAGCTTCGGCTCCTTCCACGGCACCAGCGGCTTCGCGGCCGGCGCGCTGATCGCCGCCTTCTACTACTGGGGCTGGGACGTCACCTGCAACCTCAGCGAGGAGACCAAGCGGGCCTGGCGCACCACCGGCTCCAGCAGCCTGATCGGCGTCGTGCTCTCGCTGGTCCTGTTCCTGCTGTTCACGGTCGACGTCAACATGAACCTCACCGCCGACCAGATCGGCAACAACCCGGCGAACGTGCTCGCCACGCTCGGCCAGGAGATCTGGCCCGGCGCCGGCGGCAAGATCATGATCATCGCGGTGATGCTCTCCACGGTGGCCACCCTCGAGACCACGCTGATCCAGGTCAGCCGCTCGCTGTTCGCCATGGGCCGCGACCACACGCTGCCGCGGGTGCTCGGCCGGGTGCACGAGCGCCGGCAGACCCCGCTGGTCGCGCTCGGCGTCGTCGGCGTCGTCAGCCTGGTGCTGTTCGTGCTCTCCAACAAGGTCGGCTCGCTCGGCACCATCATGAGCGACGCGTTCAGCGCGATCGGCCTGCAGATCTGCGTCTACTACAGCCTCGCCGCCGTCGCGGTGATCGTCGCCTACCGCAAGGTGCTGCTGAAGTCCGTGGGCAACGCGGTCTTCATCGGCCTCTGGCCCGGCCTCGGCGCCGTGTTCATGGCCTGGGTCTTCTACCAGGTGCTGCCGACGCTGAACACGGAGACGAAGGTCATCGGCCTCGGCGCGCTGGCGATCGGCGTCATTCCGCTGGTCTGGTTCTGGCAGAAGGGCAGCTCGTACTACCGCACCGAGCGGCTCGAGGTGTCGCTGGAGACCATGCAGAACGAGGACGAGGCCGAGCACGACGGGATCCTGGCCGCCGCGACCCGCTCCGGCTCTCCCGACGACGTGCTGGCCACGGACCTGTAAGGGGGGATAGACGTGCCGCCGCTGGGCCGGGGATTCAAACCCGTCTTCGACATCTGCCTGCGCGACCGCGATCTGCGGACCGCGGTGGAGGACGTCGGCATCGGCCGCTGGGTCGGGCTGCGCGAGCTGCTCGAGCGCACCGGTGCCGACTGGGACCGCCGCACGCACCGCATCCGGGTGCTGGCGGACGCGGCGGCCGGCGGCAAGTGCGTCGAGACCTGGCAGGTCGCGCAGCCCGACAGCGTGGACGCGCTGGTGCTGCGCGCCGAGGTCGAGGTGGTCCGGGTGTTCCGGGTCGCCGCGCGCGACGGCTCGGTGGCGACGATGCGGCTCGACTCCACGGTCGACGCCTGCATCGCCGCCGCCAAGGCCGCGCCGAGCGACCCGGTGCCGGTGGTCTCACTGCTGACGATCGCCCGGCTCTACCCGGGCGGTCAGCGCGAGATCGACGCGTGGTGGGGGGAGATGCAGCAGCGCGACCCCTTCAACCGCGAGGCCTGCCACCAGGTGCTGCGGTACTTCTCGAGCCGCTACCACGGCTCGGCGAGCATGGTGCAGAACTTCGCCCGCGAATGCGCGCAGCGGGCCCCGCTCGGCTCGCCGCTCGCGGTCCTGCCGCTGGCGGCCCGGGTCGAGGAGTTCAAGTACAGCCGCGGCCGCCCGAACGCGGCCGACCTCGCGCTCAACGACATGTGGATCGACGAGGGCGCCCTGTACGACCTGGACGTCGCCATGGACCGCTGGTTCCACCGGCGCAGCCGCGCCTACGCCCAGGACACCGCCGACCTGCACTTCCTGGCCCACGGCCTGTGTTTCGGCAACCGGGTCGAGCAGGCGGCCCCGATCTTCGAGGCCATCGGCGACCTGGCCACGAGCAACCCCTGGGCCCTCGCCGGCGACGCCACGGCCACCTTCACCTACTGGCGCAGCCGGGCCCTGGGCACCCGCCGCTAGGCCGCGCCGCTCAGCCCGCGGGCACCGTCGGGCACTGGCCCTGCGCGAGTATCCGATCCCTGACCCGGCCGAGCCCGGTGGCCACGGCCTCCACCTCGGCCGGGCTCAGCACGTCGATCAGCAGGTCGCGCACGGCCCGCACGTGGCCGGGCGCGGCCTGCTTCAGCACCTCGTAGCCCGCGTCGGTGAGCACCGCCCACACCCCGCGCGGCCCGCCGCGGCACTCCCGCCGCCGGACGTACCCGGCCTTCTCCAACTGAGAGATCTGATACGTCGTGCCGCTCTGCGTGGTGAAGAGCGTGTCGGCGAGCTCGGTCATCCGCAGCTCCCGGTTCGGCGCGTCGCTGAGCCGGGACAGGATCTCGTACTGCACGTGCGTGAGCCCGGACTCGTCCTTGAGCTGCTGGTCCAGCTTGCGGTCCACCAGCGCCGCGGCGGCGAAGAACGCCAGCCAGGCCTTCATCTCGTCCTCGGACAGCCACTGCACCCGCTGCTCAGCCACGACCCTCAGCCTACTTCCCTTCTCCGATCCCGCCGGGCAGGATCACCCGCCCGACCTCAGCTACGGCTCGCCACGCACTCGGCCGACTCGCCGAGGGCGATGGTGTGGTGCGTGTGCTCGACCTTGGCGCTCAGGTAGCGCAGGTTGCTCGGCGTGGCGTGCACCCCGGTCGGCACGGTCTCGGCGATCTTCACGCCGAGGTCGCGCAGCTGCCGGGCCTTGTCGGGGTTGTTGCTCAGCAGGTCCAGCTCGGTGACGCCGAGCGCCGCGAGCATCTGCGCGGCGGCGGTGTAGTCCCGCCCGTCCTCCGGCAGCCCGAGGGCCAGGTTCGCCTGGTAGGTGTCCAGGCCCGCGTCCTGCAGCGCGTACGCGTCGAGCTTGTTGTACAGCCCGATCCCGCGCCCCTCCTGCCGCAGGTAGAGCAGCACCCCGCCGGCGTTCTCGATCCGCTCCACGGCCTCGCGCAACTGCGGCCCGCAGTCGCACCGGGCGGATCCGAACACGTCCCCGGTCAGGCACTCCGAGTGCATCCGCACCAGCGGCGCCGTCCCCGAGGACCGCTCGCCCAGCAGCAGCGCGAGGTGCTCGGCCCCGTCCACCAGCCCGTGGAAGGTCACGGCCTCGGCCGTCACGCTGTACCCGTCGGGGAAGCGCAGCGGGATCGTGACACGCGTGCGGATGGTGGCAGCGGGAATCTCGTTCGCCATGGTCTGCTCCTGACGACACTCGGCTTCAAATTTGAACTCGCTAGCGACGGTACACCCGTCTTCAAATTTGAACAACCCGATTCCGGGGGATCTTCCCGCCCGCGACACCGAACCCGCCGGCCCTCCGTCCGGCCAGGTGAACACGGCCTGCGGAGTGCACGCCGCGGCCGTGTCGCGGCCCTGCGCGCGGAGACGGGACCCTGGTGCTTCCCGTTGCCTCCGACCGCCGATCATGGTTGGCTCGCCGCGTGACTCTGAGACTGCTCCTGACCTCCTCCGGCCTGCGCAACGAGACCCAGCGCGAGGCGCTGAACGACCTGCTGGGCCAGCCGACGG
>DASTAE010000210.1:0-6610 GCA_035712985.1 Actinospica sp. | reverse complement strand
GGACGCGGACGTCATCGTGCGCCGAGGAGCGGCCGGCTACTTCTTGTTGCGACGCTGGATGCGCGTCTTCTTGAGCAGCTTGCGGTGCTTCTTCTTGGCCATACGCTTGCGACGCTTCTTGATGACAGAGCCCACGTCGGGTCCCTCGCTCACTTCTTCACATTGAGCAGCAGGTGCTGCGGACATAGAACAGGGAACCAGGGTACCTGCCCGCAGCCGCTGCTGGGAAAACGGGGGCGAGTTCGCGGGGAGAGCGTGGGGAGAGAGACACTCGCCGGGCTTGGTTCACTGACTCTCGACGTAGGCGGCCGAGAGGTATTCGCGCACCGCCTTGGCGGGCACCCGGAACGAGCGGCCGACCCGCACCGCGGGCAGTTCTCCGGAGTGCACCATCCGGTACACCGTCATCTTCGAGACCCGCATCACCCCGGCGACCTCGGCCACCGTGAGGAAGGCCATGTCGCTCAGGTCGATGTCGGCCGCGAGGATCGGACGGTTGGTGCGTGCTGCGTCAGATTCGGTCATAGAGGCTCCACGCTCTCGGCGTCATCGTAGGAAGGCGCGGGTGGACACGAGCGGGCAGGCGCCTCCCACGCGCCCCGGCACCGTCCCGTCTGTGTGTGCGCTTCGTTTCTAAGCGTAGTTGGGACCGGTGTGGAAGGGGAGGCCTTAGCGCAGAAAAAGGGAGTTTTCGCCGAAGCCAAAGTTCGGCGTTTCCGGCGCAATACGGGCAAATAGGCAACACTGGACGCCGATGAGGGCCCTGATTTCGGCGCCGAACGGCCGGCGCCGAGGGTGCCTCAGGATTCTGGCACGGTGCACGTTGCAGCGATACGGGCCAGCACGTAGTCCCCGAGCGGCGCGTACGCGTCGGGCGCGAGGCCGTCGTCCAGCGGCACCGAGACCTGCACGACCCCCTCGTATTCGCCCACGAACAACGCCGGATCGTTGCAGTCGGCGAAGCCGATCGCGTCCACCCCGGCCTGCCCGGCGCCGCCGCACCAGCCGTGGTCCGCGACGACGAGATCGGGCAGCGGCGTGCCCGCGGCGGCCAGCGCGGCGAAGGTGGCCCGGATCGGGCGCGCGGCGTGGCTGTGCACCGGGCCGCCCGCGTCCTCCAGCGCCGCGACGTCGCCGGTGCCGTCGGGGCCGAACGAGGCCGAGTAGCCGATCGTCAGGTGCTTCGTGCCATAGCGGGTGGTGGCGTCGTAGCCCCAGCCCTCGCCGGCGCGCAGTATCGCGCAGCCGTGCTCACGCAGGGCGTCGGCGAAGCGCTGGTAGAGGTCGGCGAGCTGCCTCGGATGCCCCGAGGCGAAGTAGACGGTCTCGCGGCGCAGCGCCGCGGCGGCCAGCCGATCCGCGTAGCGCTCGAGCGCGGCCACGGTCAGTTCGGGGTCGATGGTGTCCGATCCCACGCGGTGCGCCGGGTCCGGACTCACGCCGACCTTCTCCGCCATGAGTTCGAGCACGGATTCGCTGGTCCAGTCCCGCGACGGGTCCAGGCCCAGCAGGTAGTACGGATCACGGTCGGCCAGCAGCCGGTAGTGCAGCAGGTTGTTCTCCCGCGGGGTCGCGACGCGGCCCGCGATCCCCGAGGCGGTCAGGTGGGCGAGAAGCGCCGCTCGGTCCGGGGATTCCATGGTCACGACTCTAGCGGGATCGGATGGCTTCGGCCCCGGAACCGAGGGGCTCGGTTCTCCGGGGCCGGAGTCAGTCTTCTGTGTCAGCCGGGCATCGCCCTCTTCGCTCGAACCGGTCACCTCCCGCCGTGATCCGCGGCCCGCGCCGCGTCCATCTCGCCGCGCAGCCGGCGCGCCGCCCGCACCGGGTGCCGCAGCGCCAGGAACAGCAGCCCCGGGCCGACGAGCAGCAGCGCGGGGCCGCAGCAGGTGGCGGGTCCCAGGCAGCAGGCCTCGCCGCCGGGGACCCGGCCGCCCATGCCGCGGGGCGGGGGCGGTCCGCCCATACCGAAACCGCCGCCGAAGCCGCCCGGCCCGCCGCCGGGTCCGCCGGGTCCGCCTCCGCCGCCCGGTCCGCCGCCCCATCCCATCGCGTGCCTCCCGTTCCTTCCCGGTCGATCGCCGTCCTGGAACCGACGTTAGGAGCGCTTTCTTGGAACCGTCCTCATGAAGGCCGGGGCTTGGATGAGAAAGAGTTGACACTGTCATATGACAGTGTCACGATGGTTGCGTGGACGAACCCCGGTGGACCCTCGACGAACTGGCCCGGCGCGCTCAGCAGGCGCTGCGGTCCGATGACGTGCGCGAGGCGAACGGCCGGGCGATCCGCTGGTATGGCACGAAGGGCCTGGTGGACCGGCCGGCGATCGGCCCGGGGCACTCGGCCCGCTATGGGGAGCGGCACCTGCTCCAGCTCGTGGCGGTCAAGCGGCTGCAGGCGCGCGGGCTCTCGCTCGCCGAGGTGCAGCGCGAGCTCGCCGGGGCCACGGAGGAGAAGCTGCGCCGGATCGCGGATCTGGAGGGCTCCGCGCTCGCCGAGGAGCTGCTGGCGCGGGAGCCGGCCCCGCCCGCGCGCTTCTGGGCGGCCCGCCCCGCGGCGGCGGCCGCCGCCGAGCCGGAGCCGCCGGCCGCCGAGATCCGCTACCTGATCCCGCTGACGGAGGACGTGACCCTGACCCTGCCCGCCCAGCCCGGGGCGGCGGACCTCGCGGCGATCCGCACCGCCGCCGCGCCGCTGCTCGCACTGCTCGCCGAACGCGGACTGACGACACGAGGAGAATGATCCATGGGCATCATCACGCGCATCGAACCGCTGGCCGAGGTCACGGCCGTCGCGACACCCGAGGAGAACGCGGGCTTCGGCGCACTGAGCACCGAGCGCGGAAACCTGCCGCTGCACCGCCTCGAGCTGCGCGCTGATATCACGGGTCTGAGTTCCGCGGTCCGGATGACCCAGGGCTACCGCAACACCTTCGACGCGCCGCTGGAGGCCACGTACATATTCCCGCTGCCCGACCGCGCCGCCGTGACCGCGCTGAAGATGACGGTCGCCGGCCGCGTCGTGCAGGCGGAGCTGCAGGAGCGCGGCGCGGCCCGCGAGGCGTACGACACCGCGATCGCCGAGGGGCGGCGCGCGAGCATCGCCGAGGAGGAGCGGCCCGACGTCTTCACCCTGCGCGTCGGCAATATCCTGCCCGGCGAGGAGGCGGTCATCGAGCTCACGCTCGCCGGTCCGCTGCCGCTCGCGGACGGGCAGGCCGAGTTCCGCTTCCCGCTCGTCGTCGCGCCCCGCTACATCCCCGGCACGCCGCTGCCGGGCCCGAGCACGGGCAGCGGCACCGCCCCCGACACCGACGCCGTGCCGGATGCCTCCCGGATCACGCCGCCGACCCTGCTGCCCGGCTTCCCGAACCCGGTGGACCTGTCCATCGAGGCGCGGATCGACCCGGCCGGGCTCGAGCTCGCACGGGTCGCCTCGAGCCTGCACGCGGTCGTCGAGGGCGAGGAGGGCGTGCTGCGGATCCAGCCCGGCGAGCGCTTGGACCGCGACTTCATCCTGCGCCTCGACTACACCGCGGCCGCGGACTCCCTCGTCCTGGTGCCCGATGTCGATGCCGATGTCGATGCCGACGCGCAGGCGGAGGGCGGGGGCACCTACCAGCTCATCGTCATGCCGCCCGAGCCTGCGGCGGCGGCTCGTCCGCGGCCGAAGGACCTCGTCCTGCTGCTCGACCGCTCCGGCAGCATGACCGGCTGGAAGATGGTCGCCGCGCGCCGCGCCGCGGCCCGCATCGTCGACACCCTCACCGACGGCGACCGATTCAGCGTCCTGCTGTTCGACCACACCATCGAGCGCCCGGCCCTGCTGCCGGACGGCCTGGTGCCCGCGACGAACCGCAACCGCTTCCGCGCCGTCGAGCACCTCGCCAAGGCCGAGGCCGAGGGCGGCACCGAACTCCTGGAGCCGCTGCGAGAGGCGGCCGCCGCGCTGGCGAAGGCCGCCGCGGTGGTCGAGGGCGAGCGGCGCGACCGGGTCATCGTGCTCGTCACGGACGGCCAGGTCGGCAACGAGGACCAGATCCTCGCGCAAGTCAGCGGCGAGCTGTCCGGGGTGCGCGTGCACAGCGTCGGCATCGACCAGGCCGTCAACGCCGGATTCCTCGGCCGGCTGGCCGCCATCGGCGGCGGACGCTGCGAGCTCGTCGAGTCCGAGGACCGGCTGGACGAGGCGATGGACCGCATCCACCGCCGGATCGGCTCGCCGACCGTCACGGACCTGCGGATCGAGGAGGCCGAGGGGCTGAGCGCGATCCCCGGCACCGCGACCCCGAGCCGGGTCAGCGCCCTGTTCCCCGGCGTGCCGCTGGTGCGCTCGGGCCGCTATCAGGGTGCTGCAGGCGGTGCGCTGACCGTCAGCGGCCTGACCGCCGAGGGCGAGCCGTGGACCCGCACCGTGCCCGCGGTCGTGGCCCCGGGCCGTCACGAGGTCGCCGCGATCTGGGCCCGCGCCCGCGTGCGCGACCTGGAGGACCGCTACGCGGTCGAGGGCGGCGAGGCGCTGGAGCGCGAGATCGTGCGGACCTCCCTGCGCCACGGGGTGCTCTGCCGCTTCACCGCGTATGTCGCGATCGACACCGAGATCGCCGCCGACGGCTCCGCCAAGCCGCATAAGGTGACGCAGCTCGTCGAGCAGCCCGCCGGCTGGGAGGAGGAGAGGCGGCGCGGCATCCCGCAGCGTCCGATGCCCGGCGCCCTCGGCGGCCCCGGCGGCCCCGTGCTCACCAGGTCCGCGGCCGCCTTCGGCGGCGCAGGGCCGCTCCCTGCGCCCTCGGTCTCCGCCCCATCCATGCCTGCCCCGTCCATGCCTGCGGCGCCCGCCCCGAAGATGGACTACGCCTCGGCCCTGTCCGCCGAGGATCTCGACTTCGACGTGCCCGACTTCCTGAAGGAGGCCGACGCCGACACCGACAGCCCCACCGTCCGCGAGCAGGCCGCCGCCGAGGCCCGCCTGCTGCGCGAAGGAGCCGAAGAGCCGCACTTGCGCCGCGTGGATCTGCTGGACGACCTCGCCAGCCGCCTGGACGCCCTGCTGATCCACGTCCGCCACACGGCCCCCCGCGCCGTGGTGACCGGCCTCGAGGAGCTCATCGCCGTCCTGCGCGATGAGAAGCGGGCCCTGGAGGACCGCTGGGGCAGCGCTCTGACGCTCCTCGACGAGCTCGCCGCCGAACCGCCCGCCGGGCAGCCCGGCGCGGGCGAGCGCAAGCCCTTCTGGAAGCGGGGCTGAGTGCGCCCCCCTACGCGCTGACGGTCCGCCTCTCGTCGAAGCCGTACGCGAAGACGAACATCAGGACCGCCAGCGCGCAGGGGATGGCCCAGCCGGGGCGGTAGGGCAGGCCGCCCTGCCAGAGACTGGTCAGCAGCGGGGCGCCGAGCAGGAAGCCGACGTAGTTGAAGACGTTCAGCCGGGCCACGGCGATGCCGGTCTCGTGCGGGTCCAGGCGCCCCGCGGCCGCGAAGGTGAGCGGGGCCATGACCGAGATCCCGAGGCCCACGACGGCGAAACCGCCGAGGGCCACCGAGGCGTCGGGGGCGATGCCGACCACGACGAAGCCGAGCACGGCGCAGACGGCGGCCAGCCGGGCGATCAGCACGCCGCCGAAGCGGTCGGTGAGCTTGTCGCCGGAGAAGCGGCCGATCATCAGCGGCACGGAGTAGACGGCGTAGACGGCCGTGTACTGCCAGCCGTGGGCCAGCAGCTCCTTCTCCATGTAGACGCCGCCGGCGCTGGAGACCGTGGAGTCGCCGAGGTAGGCCATGGCGATCACGGTGCAGATCGCGCCCATCGGCTTCCACGGGATCTTGATGGTCTTCGACTCGGCGGACAGCGTCTCGTCGCCGATGCCGCGTAGCAGCCGCGGCCCGAAGGCGAGCAGGATCGGCACCAGGACGATGAACGAACCCAGATACAGGTTGCTATAGACCTTGCCGTCGAACTTCGCGGTCAGCGAGGCAGCGGCCGAACCGGCGAAGGCGCCGAGGGCCCAGGCGCCGTGGAAGGCCAGGATGATCGAGCGGCCGTAGCGCTTCTGGAGGGCGACGGCCTGCATGTTGGTCGTCGCGTCCACGCCGCCGAGGGCCAGGCCGAACAGGGCCAGCACCGGCAGCATCAGCACGAAGCTCGGCGTGTAGCCGACGAGCAGGATCGCGACGAGCACGACGATCTGCGAATAACGCAGCACCACGCTCGTGCTGTACCTGCCGACCAGGTAGCCCGCGAGCACCGAACCGACGCCCGCGATGACCGGGACGACGGCGAGCAGGATCGACAGCGTGCCGTCGTCGATCTTCAGCTTGCTCTGGATGTTGGCGACCTCGCTGGTCAGCGCGCCGAACGCGAAGCCCTGCGCGCCGAAGGCCACGAAGGTGGCCCCCCGGGCGCGACGCAGCGTCTCCGACACCGGCTGCGCCAAGGGCGTCGACGCGGAGGCGTCGGTCGTGGCCATCTGCTCCTCCAAGCTCGCTGGTCGCGTCAGCGTATGCGGGATGGAGGGGCCGGGGAAGACCCCGGCACCAAAATGTGATCCTCAGTTCATGTTGACCATCGAAACAGCAGTTCAGCAGCTGATCAGCGGCCGATCGGTGCCGGA
>DASTAE010000209.1:0-14165 GCA_035712985.1 Actinospica sp. | reverse complement strand
GCATCGGGCTCGGCGGCTCGGCGAGGCTCAGTCGCAGTAGATCTTGGTCTGGTAGCTGACGATCTGGTTGCCGCCCGAATCGTCCATCTTGAAGTAGGCCTCGGCGCACACCGGATAGCCGGGACCGTTGATCGGGCCGGCGTAGTAGGAGTAGTAGCCGTGGTCGACGATGTACGTCGTCCCGAAGCCGTTGTTGATCTCGACGTCCATCCACTTGCGCTCACCGTAGTAGGCCCCCTGGGCCACCAGCTTCGCGCACGAGCCGTTCGTGTCCTGCTCCAGGTACCCGATGGCGGCGAGGTGGCCGGAGGAGTCGTAGAAGTTCCAGCTCACCTCCGCCCCGTCCGTCGGGCAGCCGGAGACGGCGACGGCCGCGGCCGGCCCCGCCGCGGCGACCCCGCCCGCCATGGTCCCGCCGAGGATGGCGAGCGCCGTGACCGCCGCCCGGGTCCTGCGATTCAATATCATGGCTCTGGTTGCCCTTCCGTCTGTCGCTGCTGGGACGCGCGCCGGAAGTTCCCCGTTCGCCCTGCAGGCGCGCCCCAACCACGCTGCCAGCGGGATGTAGCAGCGCCGTATCGCGCCGGTAGCGGGGCATCCGCCCGAGGCCCGCGTCGGACGGTGTGAAATCGATCTCCGTCCCATCTGCGAGACTACTTCGCCATGAGTACCTCGCGCGCCATCCCGATTCTGCGCACCGCGGACCTTCGCGACGCCCACGCCGTCGTCGAGCGACTTCTGCGCCTGGTCATTCCGCTGGACGGGTTCCAGGTCTCGGCCGAGGCCCAAGCGCTGACCCCGGCTGAGGCGCGGCGCATGGCCTCGGCCTTCCCGGACGCGTTGCTCTCGCCGAGCGACGTACGCCGGTCCGAATCCCTCGAGGAGATCCGGGCACTGATCGTCGCCGGCGACGCGAGGGCGCACGAAGTGCTTCCGGTGACGCTCGTCCTGTCCGACAAGCCGGTCGGTTCG
This sequence comes from Actinospica sp., assembly GCA_035712985.1. Taxonomy (GTDB): domain Bacteria; phylum Actinomycetota; class Actinomycetes; order Streptomycetales; family Catenulisporaceae; genus Actinospica. The sequence continues at coordinate 13,193 of DASTAE010000209.1, read as the reverse complement.
ATCGAGGACGCATTCCTGTCGATCATCGGGGCCGGCTGGGCTTCCATCGACTGGGCGCTGTTCAGCTGGCCCGCGGTCCCGGAACTCGACCTGGAAGAGCGCGCCAAGGACGCCGGCATCCAGATCGCGATCAACTCGCGCGATGTCCTGAGCGAGATCCCGGCCGCGGACCACACCGTCTTCCTTCACCTGCGCGGCGAGGACACCGCGCGGGCCGAATGGCTCGCCGACCAGGTCGGCCTCAAGCCGATCGGCCCGTGGGAGAGCGGATGGTAGGCGCCGGCCGCATCCGTCCTCGCCGGGACGACGAGGCCCCTCAGGCGATCGTGTAGCCGATCCAGCCGCTGCCGACCTGCGCGGGCCGCCCGAAGGCGACGGTCCCGCCGCCGGCAGTGCTCGGATACTCGTACATCGTGCCGTCGGGATCGACGCCCAGGATCGCGGGCGCGCCGGTACCCGTGCCCGGATGCGGGACGACGTCGATGGACCGCCAACCGGTCCAGCCCCCGCCCACCTGAGTCCGCGGACCGAAGGTGCCGGTCGTGGTCCGGCCGGTGTTCGGGTACAGATACAGGGTGCCGGTGCTGTCGACTCCGAGCAGGTCGGGCCTGCCGTCGCCGGTGAGGTCGGCCACGTCCACGGTCCAGCCGTTCCAGCCGTTGCCCACCTGGGTCTGCGGGCCGAAGGTCCCGGTGCCCGTGCCGCCGGTGTTCGGGTAGTAGAGCAGTGCCCCGTCGGGCGCGACGGCGAGCAGGCCGGGTCGTCCGGCGCTGCTGTGGATGTCGGCCGCGGCGACGATCGCGTACCCGGTCCAGCCGCCGCCGACCTGCGTGGGCGAGCCGAAGGTGTTCGTTCCGGAGCCGCCGGTGTTGGGGTAGTAGAGCAGGGTCCCGTCGGGGGCGACGGCGAGCAGGCCCGCGCGGCCGGATCCGTAGGGGTTGGTCACGGCGGTGATCGTGTAGCCGTTCCAGCCGCCGCCGGCCCGGGTCGGCGAGCCGAAGGTGTTCGTTCCGCCGCCGCCGAGGTTCGGGTAGACCAGCAGGTCGCCGTTCTGCGCGATGGCCACGAGGTCGGATCTGCCGTCACCGGTGACGTCGCCGAGCTCGCCTCCCATGGGCGAGGTGAAGGAGCCCTGCACGTCGAGGAAGTCCTGGTCGAGGTTGAGGGTGTAGCCGCCGAAGGACTGGGTCACGCCTCCGCTGTACTGATGGATGCGCTGGTGGTTTCCCCAGTCGGTGTCGGGGATCGACGGATCGCCGGTGACGGGGGCGCTTCCCCACGCCGCGAAGTCGACCACGTCGGGCATCCCGGAGCCGGCGTTGATCTGGTCGCTGATGCCGGAGTCGAGACTGCTGTACTCGGCCGATGCGTACCCCAGCGCATGGAGCTCGTCGGTCCACGCGGACATGAAGGCGAGCACGCTCGCGGTGCCGCTCGGCGCGTAGGCCTCCATGTCGTAGATGATCGGCGTGCCCGCCCCGAATCCGAGGCTCGCGGCGTGCGACGCGGCGTCCTGCGCGGCGCTGGTGCCCTGGGCGGTGGCGGAGGTGATGACGCTGCACGATCCGCACGAAGATCCCGGCGCCTGCGGCCCGACGTAGATCGGGAAGAACCGCCAACCCGCCGCGGCCTGCGCGGATACCCAGTCGGCGGTCAGATTGGGCTGGCTGCAGCCCATGTTGACGCCGCCGAGGTAGATGCCGATCGCCCCGTACGGCGAGCTGGACCGCCACGCGTTCATGGTGCCGGAGTCCGGGGCCGAGCAGGCGTCGAAGCCCAGGCCGGTGAACCGCGAGTAGCTCGCCGACCCGGTGGAGACGACATTCGAGTGCAGCCCCTGCACCGGCCCGCCGCTCATGTCGCCTGCCGCCGGAACCGGCAGCCCGGCCGCGGCGAGAATGCCGCTGACCTCGGCGGGGCTCGAACCGTAGGTGGCGGTCACGGAGATCCCGGGGGCGGACGTGTCGATCTCGTGGCTGGTCGGATCCTCGAACGGCGCGGCCGCCACGGCCCCGCTCGCCGGCTGGACGACGAGCGTCTCCGTCCTGCCCATGGCCCGCGCCGGGCAGTCCTGGTTCGCCGGCGCCGTTCCCAGGTAGACCGCGTGCCGGTCGTACCGCACGCACGTCGTGGACCCGGCCGCCAGGTCGATCACCGGCCAGGAACTCGGCACGACGAAACTGTGCCCGAGGTAGGTGACGCTCTTGGTGGCCGACCCGTCCCCCGGACCGGCGGTGGCCGCCCGCGCCGGCAGCGGTTCCGCCGACGCGGCGGCCGTGAAGAGCACTGCGATCAATACCTTGCCGGAAAGTCCGATTCGCATATGCACATCCTTCTATCGTCACAACGACGATAGGCGCCCCGGGCCGGTCACCCGGTCAGCGACTCATATGACTAATCCGGCCGGGGCGCCGGGCGGGCCCGGCGGGCGGGCGGTCACGCGTCGACGGCGCTTGCCGTTCGGACCTGCAGGTGCGCCTGCTCGCGTGCGAACTCTCTGATGAGCACGGGGAAGTGGTAGCTCCCCGACCGCGCCGTGCCGAGGAACCTGTGGTCGACCAGGCATTCGAGCACCTGCTCGGCCCTCAGCTGCGGCACGCCGAGCAGCGCGGCCGCGTCCTGCACGCTCAGCGCCTGCTTGTCGATCGTGGCCAGGCGGGAGAGCGCGACGGCGGCGGTCATCGGCAGCGAGCGGTAGCTGCTGGCCAGGCGGGCCCGCACGTCGAGCTGCCCGGTCCGCAGTTCGTCGAGGCGGCGGCTCTGGTCCGCCAGGCGGTCGGCCAGACTGCGCACGCTCCAGGACGGCCTGGCCGCCAGCCGGGAGCCCGCGATACGCAGCGCCAGCGGGAGGTTTCCGCAGGCGCGGTAGAGCTCCTGCACGGACTGCGGTTCCGCGACGATCCGATCCCGCCCGACGATCCTGCAGATGAGCTGCGCGGACTCCGCGGGGGAGAACAGGGCGAGTTCGAGGTGCCGTGCTCCCGCGAGGTCGTCGAGCCGCAGCCGGCTGGTGACGAGCGCCGCGCTGCGCGGGGTGCTCGGGAGCAGCGGGCGGATCTGGGCGCTGTCGATCGCTCCGTCGAGCACGAGCAGCACCTCGCGGTCGGCGAGCAGGCTGCGCAGCAGCGCGCTGCGGCCCGCGGTCCCGTCGGGAACGGCGCGCGGGTCTTGTCCCAGGGCCTCGATGAGCGAGAGGAGCGCCTCGCCGGAGGGGACCGGCTCGCCGCAGTCGGTGCGCAGTCTCGTGTAGAGGATTCCGTCCGGGTACGACGCGCTCAGGGCGTGGGCGATGTGGATCGCGAGGCTGCTCTTGCCGATTCCGGCGCGACCGGTGAGGACGACGACTCTTCCCGCTCGCGGACCGGCCGCGCCGAGCAGGGTCACGACGGCGGCGGTCTCCCGGTCGCGACCGGTGAAATCGGCCAGGTCGGCGGGGATCTGGAAGGGCGTGCTCCCGGGGCCGCCGGCCGGCTGGGCGCGGGGCGTCCGGTTCGGGGCCTCCGCGGACGCGGGCCGCGCCCCCGCGAGACGCTGGTGCAGTGCCCGCAGCCGCGCTCCCGGCGCCACCCCGAACTCCGTCCGCAGTGTCTGCCGGATGCGTTCGTACTCCGCGTCGGCCTCGGTCCTGCGGCCGTTCTGGAGCAGGGCGAGGATCAGGTGCTCCCCGAGCGATTCGCGTTCCGGGTAGGCGGAGGCGAACTCCCGGAGCTCGCCCAGGGACGTGCTGTACCGGCCGATGGCGCGCTCGACCTCGAGTTTCAGCTCCAGCGTGTCCACGCGGTCCGCCGTCAGCCGGGGGCATTCGTCCAGCTGGAGCGGATCGGAGTCCACGTCGCACAGGGCCGGGCCGCGCCATTGGCTCAGGGCGCGGGTGAGCGAGTCGGACGCCGATGCGAGGTCGCCGCGTTCGAACGCCGCGACCCCCTCCCGGCGCAAGCGGTTGAATCTCAGCAGGTCGAGCTCGTGCTCGGCGACGTCGATCAGATAGCCGCCGTCCCGGCTGTGGATCCGCTCCCCGGCCGCTCCGAGGGCCCGCCGCAGCCTCATGATGTAGTTCCGCAGGCTCAGCATGGCGCTGGCCGGCGGACGGCCGTTCCACAGCAGCTCCGTCAGGCTGTCCACCGGAACCGCCTGGCCGGCGCGCAGCAGCAGCACCGCGAGTATGGCGCGCTGCTTCGCCGCCGTGACCGTGCGAGCCCCGTTCTCCTCACGGACCGTCAGCGGCCCCAGTATTCCGAACTCCATACGCCAATCCCTTCCCCCAAAGGCCCGCTCGGGCAGGGTCGGCGATGTGGGTGCGCCCTGCCTGCGGGATTCACGCGGAACCGCGTTGGTAGTTCTACGGGGACGGCGATTGACCGGCAAGGCCTGGGCCCGCCGGTCAATCTATCCCGGTCAATCCGTCAGGGAACGGATTCGGCTAGCAGTGGCTCCAGCCGCTGGTCCAGGACGAGCCGGCGTACGAGCCGCCCCACTCCACGCAGGAGCTCGGGGCGTGCTCGACGACCGGGCCGGCGTAGTCCGTGAAGGTGCCGGGGTTGCTCGTCGAGCTGCCGCCCTCGACGGCGAGCGTGGCGTTCATGGACACCGCGCTCGTCGGGCTGGTGGCCATGGTGGCCACGCAGTTGTCACCGGTCGAGGAGTTGTAGAGCAGGTAGATCGTCGCGCCGGACAGCGGGTGGGAGTCCACCACGCCGTAGCCGGAGCCGCAGACCTGGGTCGGGGTGTACGGGTTGGTCGAGCCCGAGGGGGAGCCGCCGGCGCCGCAGTGGCTCCAGGAGCTCGTCCACGAGCTGGTCTTGTACGAGCCGCCCCACTGGACGCAGCTGTTCGGGGCGTACTCGACGACCGGGCCGGCGTAGTAGGTGAAGCTGCCGGGGTTGCTCGCCGAGCTGCCGCCCTGCACCGCCAGGGTCGCGTTCATCGACGCCGTGCCGCTGGCCGTCGTGGCCAGGGTCGCGACGCAGTTGTCGCCGTTCGAGGCGTTGTAGAGCAGGTAGATCGTCGCACCGGACAGGGCGTGCGAGTCGATCACGCCGTAGCCGGAGCCGCAGACCTGGGTCGGGGTGTAGATGTTGTTGCCGGACGGCCCCGGGGCGCCGCTTCCGCCGCCGCAGTGGCTCCAGCCGCTGGTCCACGAGCTGGTCTTGTACGAGCCGCCCCACTCGACGCAGCTGCTCGGGGCGTGCTCGGTCACCGGACCGGCGTAATAGGTGAATGTCCCTGGATTACTCCCTGAACTTCCGCCTTGCACCGCGAGTGTCGCGTTCATCGAGACCGCGCTGGTCGGCGTGGTGGCCAGGGTGACGACGCAGTTGTCTCCGTTGCCGCTGTTGTAGAGCAGGTAGACCGTCGCGCCGCTCAGCGCGTGCGAGTCGATCACGCCGAAGCCGGAGCCGCACGCGGAGTTCGGGCTGTACGGGTTCGACCCGGAGACGGGCGGCGGGTTGTTGCCCGAACCGCTCGCGACCGGCGTGATGTAGCCGGAGATCGTCATGCCGGCGGCGCCGACGTAGTCGCCGCTCGCCCGCTCGCTCGCCGGGATGGTCACGGAGACCACCGAGGAGCTCTCCGCGAACGTCGCCTGGGAGCTGCCGCTGATGCCGTTCCAGTCTCCGTTGGCGGTGATGACGTTCCCGCTGGAGTCGACGGACGTCACGATGCCGACGTGGTCCGCCGAACCGCCGCCCGCGTAGTCGTAGACCACCGCGTCGCCGGGCTGCGGGACGTAGGAGGACGAGGTGTGCAGCGTGCCGTTGTTCTCGCCGTAGACGTAGAAGCTGCCGGCCGCGGCGGTCAGGCCGCCGGTGTAGAAGCCGGAGTTCTGCCAGACCCACTCGGCGAAGTCGGCGCACCAGAACTCGCCGGCGCCGCCGTTTCCGCTGCAGCTGGTCTCGAACTGGTTGCCCCCGAGGGTGTTCGTGCTCGGGCTGTCCGCGCAGTACCCCGCGCTCTTGCCCAGGTTGGCGACGGCGAGGCTGGCCGCGTTGCCGCCGGCCGCCGCCGAGGCCATCGGAGCGCTCAGCGCGCTCGCGAGGCTCAGCAGCAGGATCGCCACGGCCGCGCCGGCGAACCTGCGTAGATGACGTTTGATATTCACTGTTCTCCCTGTGCTACGGGAACGGTCCTCGCGGACCGGCCACGAATCAGTGGCCTGCGGCGAATTGTGCGGATCGGCGGTAGCGCTCGAGTAGCCGACGCATAGCGCGCGCGATGTACCGGAGAACACGGAGAACGGCTGCGATGCGGCAGGAGTGTCAGGCCCCGGCCGGATACTGGCACGCGGCCTGCTCGGCCGCGGCCAGCATCGCGTCGTCGAGCGCCTGGGGGCGCAACGCCGAGGGCCGGCCGGCCGGCAGGGAGCCGGTGGCCACGACGCCGGTGGGGCCGTCGCCGCCGAGGCACGCGACGGCGACGACCGGGATGTCGGGCGGCGGCGTGTCCGCCGCGGACGGGATCCGCAGTGACGCGGCGAAGGATCCGCCCGCCGACTCCGTCAGTGCGAGCTGGTGCCAGGCGCTCGGGCCGCCGTCTCCGGGGCCGGTCGGGTAGTAGGCGGCGAAACCGACGATCCACAGATTGCCGCCGGCGGCGCGCAGCCCGACGACCCCGTCGCCGGAATCGGCGGCCGAGACGGCCAGCGTGATCGAGCTCGGGCCGGGAACACTGTCAGGGCATTGACGCGGCGGCTGCCCGGCGGGCGGATTACCGTGCACGATGGCGGACGCCACCACACCCTCGCCGGGCAGGATGAACCAGCGGAGATCGGGCGTGTCGGCGGTGGTGTCCTTGACCACGTCGCCCAGGCAGTAGCCGGAGAACCGCAACGTGCAGCCCGAGGGGATCCGCTCGCGGACGTCGGCGGACAGGCTCGCGCCCGAGCGCACATTCGCGCCGGGCCCGTAGGTCTCGCCGAGGAAGCCGCCCGCGGGCGGCGGCGACGTGGCCGGGCACTGCTCGGTCGGCGTCGCACGCGCGGAGGGCGAGGCCGCCGTGACGGCCGTGGGACGAAGAGCGAGGAACCCGAATGCGAAGGCCACGGCGAGTGCCACGAGGGCGAGGGCCGCGATCTTGAAGCGTGACACCCGCTTGGCGGAACGGACACCTGTGGCGGGTTCGCCGGACGCGGGTGCGGGCGCGGATTCCGCGGGCGACGCGTCCGCGGGAGGTCGGGGATCCGCAGGCGCAATGGGGATCTCGGGAGGGTTCCCACTCGGGCGCGCGTCCTCGCCGGCGACCCCGACGTCGCCCTCTTCGGCGCCTTCTTCTTGGGCGCCGCCGGGGCGCCGGGTCGCCAGTTCCCGGTTGACCGCTTGCCAGCGTTGCCGCCAGGGCGCGGTCTCGGCGCCGCAGGCGCCCACGTACGCGAGCGTCACCTCGAGACTGGGCAGCCTGACCCCGCCTGCGGCGTCGCTGAGGGTGGTGGCGCTGAAGCCGGCGGTCTTGGCCAGCGAACGGTACGTCGGATTGCCCGCCGCCTCACGCACCGCGCGAAGATCGAAGGCGAACGCCTGGATCGGACCGTCCCCCGGATTGACCGGACGAGCCGTGCGGGCCATGTCTCCCCCTGAACAGACCTCTGTATACGCCGATGACTCAGCGTCTCGCCCCGTGCGCGCGCGGAGACTCTACACCAATGCCGCGCTCGGATGTCGATCAAAGGTTTGTCACAGTGAAGCACGAGGGCCGATCCCGTCTTCGGCCCTCGCCCGCATCGACGCGGTTCGCTCAGCCGCAGTGCCCGCCGAGGTCGGCGGTGGCGATGACGTTGCCGTAGTCGATCTCGCCGTAGGCCTCGACGCACACCTTCGCGGCGCTCCCGAGGGTGTTCACCGGCCCGGCGTACGAGATGTAGTTCCCGGCGTCGTAGTCGGAGCCCTGGGTCAGGCTGTCGGAGTCCTGGCAGTTGTACCACTCCTGGCCGGTGCCGGGCGCGCACCGCGAGACCCAGACGATCATGCTGTGCCGGGCACCGGTGGCGTTGGTGGCGTAGGCGCAGTTACGTCCGGTCGAGGAGTTGTAGTACAGGTACAGCGTCCCGCCGACCGCGCCGCTGCCGTGGATATCAGTCATCGAAGCCGAATCCACCTGCGTCCCGCTGCACACGGACGAAGCCTGCGCCGGCGCGCTGCCCGCGACGAAGACCCCCGCCGCGGCGAGAGCGGTGGTGACGGCCAACCCGGCGACCCGAGACACCGTGCGGGAGGTCCTGGAACTGCTCATGGAGATAGAGCCCCTCTGTGGATGATGGAAGTGAGAGGAGCATCTCAGCGTCGCGTAGCGCGCACGTAGCGTCGCGGTAGCCCGCCGAGGATTCATGGGACGTATTGACGGCCCCTGGCAGTGCTCTTACGCTCCATTGGCAGGTGGCCGGACTCTGCCCCCGGCGACCCGTCTCAATCATAGGATCTTTGGCTCGTCTCGTTCTCGGATCTGCAACGAAGCAACCGAAAGGCATGAGCATGCGTGTACCCATCCCGGTGAGCCGTGTCGCGCTCGCCCTCGCCCTGTGCGCGCCGATCGCGGTGCTGCAGGGCGCCACCGCGACGGTGGCCTCGGCCGCCGGTTCGACCACGGCGTGGTCCAACGGTGCGTTCTCCGTCGATACGGCGGACCTCGTTCGCGAGGCGGATGTCGTCCTGGGAAACGCGAATCCGACTCCGAAGGAGTCGGTGGGGCTGGGCAACGGCACGTTGGGGGCGGCGGTGTGGGCGGCGAACGGCTTCACCGCTCAGCTCAACCGTGCCGACACGCTGCCCGGGCGCAAGTCGCCGGGTTGGCTGGAGATCCCGGGGTTGTCGACGATCACGAGCGCGGCGAACTTCCACGGCGTGCTCGATCCGTATGACGGGACCCTCGTCGAGTCCGGTGGCGGGATGACGGCGACGATCTACGTGCCGGCGAACAAGGACGAGTTGGTCGTGGACGTGACCGGCGCGAGCCCTACGGCCACTGAGACCGCGACGGTCAACCTCTGGTCCGGCCGCACCCCGACCGCGGCGACCTCGGGCCAGATCGCAACGCTCGCTGAGACCTGGGTCGACAACCACGCGACCACCGGCTCGGGCGGGACGTTCGGTTCGCTGGCCGCGTTGACGGCGGGCGGCACGAACGTCAGCGCGTCGGTGGTCGACTCCGAGACCGTGAAGGTGACGTTCAATCCGAACAGCGATGGCAGCTTCCGCGTCGTCGTCGGCGCCCCGCACTGGGCCGGAGGCAATGCGGCGACGACGGCGTCCGCGCTGCTCGGGACGGATGCGACGGTGAGCTCGGCCACGTTGGAGGCGGCGCATCTGGCCTGGTGGCACAACTACTGGGCGCACCTCGGCCTGGTGAAGCTGTCGTCGTCGGACGGCACCGCGAACTACATGGAGAAGCTCAGGACTCTGTATTACTACGCGGAGGCGGCCGAATCGCGCGGCTCGCTGCCCGGCTCGCAGGCCGGGCTCGCGGACCTGTTCAACTGGGATCAGGACCATCAGGACTGGTATCCGGCCGGGTACTGGTTCTGGAACCTGCGCGGGCAGATCGGGGCGAACCTCGGCGCCGGTGCGTCGGCGCTCGACGCGCCGGTGTTCAACCTGTACACCTCGAACCTCACCAACATCGAGGCATGGACGAAGACGTACATGGGCGGCCGCTCCGGCATCTGCGTGCCGGAGACGATGCGGTTCAACGGCAACGGCTTCCAGAACGATTCGAGCCCGTTCAGCGATCCGTCGTGCGATCAGAGTGTGACGACGTGGAACGGCGAGACGGTGTCCACGGGTGCTGAGATCGGACTGTGGGTCTGGCAGCAGTACCTGGATACCGGCGACAAGACGTTCCTGCAGACCAACTATCCGCTGATGCAGCAGGAGTCGGAGTTCCTGCTCGCTTACACCACCGTGGGCAGCGACGGGCTGCGGCACGCGGTCGCGAACGCGCACGAGAACCAGTGGGACGTCCAGGACCCGGTCAACCTGATCGACGCGATGAAGGCGCTGTTCCCGGCCACGGTCGCCGCCGCCAACGTTCTCGGGACCGATGCGAGCCTCGTCTCCCAGTTGCAGACGGCCGAGACCCAGATCCCGGACTATCCGCGCACCGACGCCGCCACCCACTCCCAGCTGCTGACCGCCTCCTCGGACGCGGGCGGCACCGACGTGCTCGGCCAGTCCTCGCAGCCGACCGCGACCGTGCACAACTCGGAGAACGACGACCTCGAGGCCGTCTGGCCCTACAACCTGATCGGCGACACCTCTTCCCTGTTCGCGCTCGCCCAGCGCACGTACACCGACCGGGTCAACGTCATCTCCGAGGACTGGAGCTTCGACGCGGTCGACGCCGCGCGCCTTCAGCTTCCCGCGCAGGTCGCCTCTGACCTGACCGCGATCACCGAGAAGTACCAGAAGTACATCGACGGCATGGCCGACTGGGGCACCGGCGACGAGCCGTACATCGAGCAGTCCGCCAACGTGGCCCTCGCGATCAACGAATCGCTCGTCCAGGACTACGACGGCATCCTGCGCATCGACCCCGCGCTGCCGTCGGGCTGGGACGCAGACGGCACCCACTACATCCAGGGCGACGACACGGTCTCGGTCCAGGTGCACGGCGGGGTGATCGGCACCGTCGGCATCAACGCGGGGTCCAGCAGTACCCTGACGGTCCGCAACCCGTGGCCCGGCAAGTCCGTCGAGGTCGTCGACGGTGGCAACGAGTCCACCGTCATCGTTTCCCCGACGACTGCCAGCCAGTTCACCATCCCCGCGACCTCAGGACACTCCTACCTGATCCAGCAGGTCGCGGCACCTGTCTCCGGCATGACCTTCGCCGCCGTCACCGGCACCCCGGCCACCACCGCCGGCCACCTCGGCGGTGTCCAGATCGGCCTCGACGGTGCGACCGGCGAGATCACCGGCTATCACGGCCTGTGCGTGGACGACTCCAGCGCGAGCACCGCCAACGGCAACCCGATCATCGTCTACACCTGCTCCGGCTCCGCCAACCAGCAGTGGACCGTCGAATCCGACGGAACCTTGCGCACCGAGGGCAAGTGCATGGACATCACCGGTGCCGCGTACACCAATGGCACGAAGATCGAGCTCTACACGTGCAGCGCCTCCGCCAACCAACTCTGGCAGGCGCAATCCAACGGAGAACTCGTCAATCCCAAGTCCGGCATGTGCCTCGACGACGCCGGGGCCGGAGGGTCCGGCACCCAGCTGATCCTCTACACCTGCAGCGACGCCGCCAACCAGCAGTGGAAGCTGCCCTAGCGACCTGATGTGCACGCGCGCGCCCGGCCCGGGCGCGCGCGTGCCCCGAACTGAGTACGCGCTACTCACTCCACCCGCTCGCGGCCTCGAAACAATGGGCTCACCAGCAATGGAGACTGAGAGGCGTTGATCGTGACCGTAGCGAGAATATCGGCGGTGTGCTGGGCCGTGTTCATCGTCATGAGCGTGTTGGGCATATTTGTCGCCGGTGCGGCCTTGAACGATCACACGCTCCCGATGGCCGTGCGGGTGGGGATGGTCGCTCTCGACGTGCTCCTGTGGTGGGGTCCCTTCGGCTACGCGACGTACCTGAGCATGGTCGTGGTGAAGAAAGGCGACCGACGCCTGCAGCGCCGCGGCGTACGCGGAACCGCCGTCGTGCTCAAGCGGGATTTCGCTGACACGGCGATCCAGACCCAAGGGTTCGGATGGCAGACGCCGAGCGTCTTCGAATACGTGCTCGACGTCAGCCTGCCCGGCCGCGACGTCTATCGGACGAGCGTGCGCGTCGGCGCCGGCGGCTACAAGGAGGGTTCGACGGTCACCGTCTTCGCGAGTCCGCACAACCGCAAGCGGGTCGCCATCGAGCCGGGCTCGGGTACCTCGCCCGAGCAGCGCAAGAAGTCCCGCTTGCCGTAACCCCGCCTCTCACCAGGTCCCGCCGACCTCCAGCTCGAGCGCGGTCCACGATTCGGCGGGCAGCACGGCTGTCGTGATGCAGTCCCGCGTGTCCGCCTCCTTGAGCGGGACGAGCTCCCCGTAGGCGCGGTCGGCACCGTCGGCGGCCAGGGTGCGGGCGGCGAGCAGCGTGCAGGGGCCGAGGGCCCGGTGGTCGATCGTGACCTCGGTCGGGCCGGCTCCGCGATTGGCGAGGAAGAGCGCGGCCTCGCCGGTCTCGCGCTGCAGGGTCGCGGCCGCGGCGACGGCGGGGACCGCGCCGTGCCGCCCCGCGTGCGTCGTCGGGGTCGCGACGGCGGTGCGCAGCGCGGTCCCGGCGGCCAGCCGCGCGGCCGCGGCGGGTAGACGGTGTTCTCGCCGAAGACCTGCGTGACGCCCTCTTCGCTGTAGAGCGCGTGCTCGTAGAACAGCCAGGCGAGCTGCGGCCGCGCGGCCTTCTGCGGGATGATGAAGGAGCTGCCGCCCATCACGCCGGAGGTGGCGCCGCCGCTCTTCCAGGTGGGCAGCTGCTGGACCCGCCACTTCCCCGAGCTCTTCGGCAGCGAGGTCTGCACCAGGAAGTTGAACCAGATCGCCCACGGCACGATGCTGATCGTCCCGTTGTCGGCCAGCGCGATCTGCGCGGTGCTGGCGAACTTGCAGCGCGCGCCCAGGCCCTCGTCCACGATCGTCTTGATCCAGGTCAGGGCATTGCGGTAGGCGTCCGTGTCGATCGTCAGCTTGCCGTTCGCATCGGTGAGACCGGAACCCTGCTGCTGGCTGACCAGCATCATCAGCCACTGCATGCCGAGGCCGGGGTCCTGCTCCAGCGGGATCGGCTGGGCGTTCGGGTTCTTGCCCTTGACCGCCCGGGCCGCGTCCAGCAGCGCTTCGTACGAGGTGAGCTGCGCCGGGTTCACGCCCGCGGCCGAGAGGATGTCCTCGCGGTAGAAGAACAGGCCGGGGTCGGTGTCCCACGGGATGCCGACCAGCTTGCCGTTCACGGTGTTCACGTCGAGCTTGTACTGCACGGTGTCCGCGAGGTGCGGCTTCATCAGGCTGCTCAGGTCGTAGAGCTCGTTGGCCTGTGCGCCCACCGCGCCGTCGGCGGCGAAGGAGCCGTCCGGCACGCCGGTGCCGCTGATCAGCGTCGGCGCCAGCTTCGTGCTCACGTCCACGCCGACCAGGTTCAGCTTGACCTGCGGGTACTTCGCGTTGAAGGACGGCACCACGGTCTTGAAGACCTTCAGGATGTCGTCGTCGTTGAACCAGAGC
>DASTAE010000208.1:0-2949 GCA_035712985.1 Actinospica sp. | reverse complement strand
CCGGCCTTCTTCGCCAGCTGCAGCGCGACGTTCGTGGCGTAGTCGCCGTGGTCGCGGTTCTTCGGCCGCTCGACGGTGACCTCCAGCGAAGCCAGGACGTCGGCGGGCAGGGCAAGCTCCCCGGCGTCCGCGAGGGAGCGGATCGCGGTGAGCACGGTGGCGGAGAGTTCGGCTGGGGTCACGGACCAAGGCTACGGGACCGGCCCGGCCGCACCCCAATCCTGACCGGCACCCGGACAGCGGCCGCGGCGCCCGCTACCTCCGAGCCGGCGGCCGACCGCCCCCGGCGCGGCGCGGCGGCAGCGGCTCCTCCCCCGCGTCCAGGATCTCCAGGATGCGGCGCAGTTCGCCCTGCTCCGCCTTGCCCAGCTTGCCGAACAGCTGCTCCGCGGCCTCCGCGCGCATCCGGCCGACCCGGCTGAGCACGTCCTGCCCGGCGTCGGTGAGCACCACGATCGTGGCCCGCCGGTCGGTGGGGTCGTTCTGCCGCGCGACGAAGCCGGCCGACTCGAGCGTGTCGACCATGGACGTGATCGAGCGCGGCACCACCTCGAGCGCCTGCGCCAGGTCCGCCATCCGCGGCCGCTCGTAGCGCGAGATCACCCGCAGCGCCCTGGCCTGAGCCTCGGTGAGGCCGAACTGGTCGTACGAGGGCGCGGAGCGCCGACGGATGCGGTGCGCGGTGCGCAGGTAGAGTTCGGCCAGGCTCGGCTCACCCGTGCCCGTGGCCGAAGGGGCCGGCGAGACGCCGGCTTCGGGCGGCGGGCCTGCGGATTCGTGGTCGGACACTAGGGTCATGGTCACACAGTCTATTTGTAAGAGTCGTTTGGGCGAGGGGTCGGAGCAGAAAAAGCTGAAGCCCGACTTAAGACGGCCGACCTTACCGTACGGACCAACTCCGCGGGGTCGAAGGGCTTGGTGAGATAGGCCTGGACCCCGAGCTCCCTGCCCCGGGCGAGATCGCTCTCCTGCGCGCACGCCGTGACCATGACGACCGGCAGAGTGCGCGTCGCGGCGGCCCCGCGCAGCCGCGCCAGCGTGGCGAACCCGTCGAGCCGCGGCATCACCACGTCGAGCGTGATCGCGTCCGGCCGCAGCGACTCGAGCTGGGCGAGGCAGTCCATCCCGTCCTCCGCGAGATGCACCTCGAACCCCTCGAGTTCCAGATTCACGGCGATCAACTGCCGGATGACGTCGTTGTCGTCCACCACCAGCACCCGCGGCCGCCGCCCCAAGTCGGCGGAAGAGCGCAGGTCAACGGTGTCATCGGACGGCGAGGATGGCGTGGTGGTCACAGGCCCCAAGGTACCCCGGCCCAAACCCCCGCGCGGCGCGTTCCCCGGAACTGGTACAGTTCTCTCCGTTGCCGCCCCCGTAGCTCAGGGGATAGAGCACCGCCCTCCGGAGGCGGTGGCGCAGGTTCGAATCCTGCCGGGGGCACTTCTCTGAACAGGACCGCAGCTCGGTGAGCTGCGGTTTTTCATTTCCCTCGCCATCGAGGACGCGCGACTCACTGACTCAAAGCACTGCCGTTGGATACCGTGCCTGCGGAGGGCTCATTCGGCAGGGAGGCGGCGGGGACAGTGGCGGCGGAGATCACCTTGACCCTGCTGAGCGACCAGCCGGTCGCGGCGGACGGCCAGCGGGATCTGTTGGGGAGGTCGGCGGAGGCGGACCGACTGGCCGAGCTGCTGCGCGATTCGCGGGCGGCCGCCCCGTTCACTCTCGCCGTGCACGCCGACTGGGGTATGGGTAAGAGCAGCCTGCTGCGGCAGACGGCCGAGCGGCTTCGCGAGGACGTGCAGACCGAGGTCGTCTGGTTCAACGCCTGGATGGCCGGCGGCAACGGCTTGGAAGGCCTGATCAAGTCGGTTCTCGACAAGTTGGACGCGCGGTCGTTGCGCAGGCTGGCGCGTGCCGTATCCGGTGAATCGGCCGCGGCGTCGTGGGCCAAGGTTCTCGTCCGAGGCGTGGCCGGCACCTTGCGCCTGCATCACCTGGTCGATGGGATCTGGGAGCAGTTGGCCGTCGACCAGCGCACGCGCAACAACGCGCAGGACCTGCTGCGCAAGACCCTGAACGACTGGACGAGCGGGAGCCCGGCCGGCGGGCGCCGCACGATCGTCGTGTTCGTCGATGATCTTGATCGGTGTCCCCCGGAGAGCATCCGCACCGTGTGCGAGGCCGTCAAGCAGTACCTCAACGTGCCCGGGCTGGTATTCGTCTTCGGCTGCGACCGTTCGATCGTCGAGGCCTCCATCGCCGATTCGCGAAGCGCGGCGGGCGGTGGACGCGAGTTCCTGGAGAAGATCATCCAGGCGTCTTATCCCGTCGCTGCGCTGGACGCGAATATCCATAAGCTGCGTCGCGAGGCCACCTACGACGGGCCGATCATCGTGCTCTCCCAGCGCGTCAGCGGCCCTGTGCGATCGATGGCCAACCGGATGGATGTGGAGGTCACGGAGGATCTCGCAGTCATGACCAGAGCGCTCGTGCGCATCGCCCGCCGCCGTCGGCCTGACGCGGTCCTGAGGACGCTCCCGCAAGGGGGCTGACCGGCGCGCCGATGAGCACGCCTGATGGTTCGGAGACGTGATTTCCACCGGGGCCGCCGCGGGTGGCGGCGTGATCCCCGTCTCGGTTCCGGCACGGACACGCGCCGTGCTGGCCCGGCCAAGCCGTCTGGCGTACGCTGGCTCGGATCGCAGAGACCGAACTCGTCGAGGGGTCAGGTCTCCACGGGTGTAAGGGGGCTTTGATGGCAGCCGACGACTTGCCGGGGCCGGTGGTGACGTTCCTGAACGTCATCGGGATCGACTGGCCGTACTTGAACGAGGACGCGATACGTCAGTTCGCGTCGATGGTGCGGGAGTTCGGGCAGGCGGTGCAGCAGACCCACGATGACGCGACGCAGGCGATATCGAACATCGCGCAGGTGTACCAAGGGGC
>DASTAE010000207.1:0-20376 GCA_035712985.1 Actinospica sp. | reverse complement strand
GAGCAGCCGGTCGTCCACGTCGCCGGGGTTGTACTTCCAGTGCTTGGCCGGGTTGTCGAGCCGGGCCAGCAGCCGCTCGCGCTGCTCCTCGGGCGAGATGTGCAGGAAGCACTTGACGACCACGGCGCCCTCGTCGACCAGGGACTGCTCGAAGCGGTTGATCGTGCCGTAGCGGCGGCCGATGTGCATCGGCAGCGCGAGCTTGCGCACCTTCGCGACGAGCACGTCCTCGTAGTGCGAGCGGTCGAAGATGCCGATCTGCCCGGCCTCGGGGGCGTGGTTGCGGATCCGCCAGAGGAAGTCGTGCTCGCGCTCCTCGGGGGTGGGCGCCTTGAAGGCCTTGATCCGGGTGCCGTTCGGGTCGAGCAGGCCGACGACGTGGCGCACCGTGCCGCCCTTGCCCGAGGTGTCCATGCCCTGCAGCACCAGCAGCACGCGGCGCTTGGAGTCGCCGCCGGCCGTGGCCGCGTAGAGCCGCTCCTGCAGTTCGGCCACCCGGGCGGCGAGCGCGGGCAGCTGGGCCTCGGCCTGCGCGCGATTCTCGACGCCGGGCGTGGACCGGGTGTCGATCGCGGCGAGGTCCACGGGCGCGCCGGGCTTGAGCCGCAGCACGTCGGTCAGGCCGGTCTCGGGTATGTCGCCGTTGACGGAGGCGGCCTCGGCGGCGACGATCTGCGCCGCCACCTCCTCGACGAGCTGCTTCGCCTCCTCGGGCGCGAGCTCGGTGTCCTCGGCCTTCAGCACGGCCTTGGCGGTGGCCTTGGCGGCCTTGTAGTCCTCCTGGGCACGGCGGGCCTCGGCCTCGAGCTCCTTGGCCTTCTTCGCCGCGGACTTGGCGGTGGCCTTGGTCGCCTCGACCGCCTTGTCGGCCCTGGCGCGGACCGCCTTGGTGATCTCCTTGGTCCGCTGCTTATCGGCCTTGGCGGTCTTCTCGACCTTCTCGGTCTTCGCGTCGTCCTTGGCCTTGACGGGCCTCTTGGACTTCTTCTCTTGCCTGACCTGCTTCTGCGCCATGAGCGGATTCTCGCATGCCAGCACGAAGAACGCACCACCGGGTTATCGGTGATTCACTCTCAGGACGAGTCGAGTTAACCGCTGGTTCATCCAGGGTTATCAGCCCTGCGCGACGAGGGCCGCGCCGGCCTTCGTGAGCGAGATCAGACGGCTGATCGCCCGCTGGTACTTCTTGCGGTAGCCGCCGCCCAGCAGGTCCGCGGTGAACAGCCGATCCGCCGCGACACCCGAGGCCAGCACGGGTATCGAGCGGTCGTAGAGCCGGTCCACGAACACCACGAAGCGCAGCGCGGCGTTCTGGTCCTCGATCGGCCGCACGCCGAGCAGCCCGAGGGAGTCGACGCCGTCGAGCAGCGCTCCGTACCGGCTCGGGTGCAGGGTGCTGAGGTGCTTGACCAACGCGTCGAAGTCGTCGGCGAAGCCTGCCTCGCCCACGGACTCCGCGTAGCCGCGCACGGCGAGGTCGGGCAGCGGGTCCGGCGCCGTGGCCCCGTCGCGCTTGCGGTAGTCCCTGCCCTCGATGCGCACGGCCGTGAACCGCGCGGACAGGCCCTGGATCTCGCGCAGGAAGTCGGCCGCGGCGAAGCGGCCCTCGCCGAGCTGGCCCGGCAGGGTGTTCGAGGTGGCCGCGAGCTGCACCCCGGCCTCGGCGAGCCGGGTGAGCAGCGTGGAGACGAGCACCGTGTCGCCGGGATCGTCGAGCTCGAACTCGTCGATGCAGACCAGCCGCTGCGTGGCCAGATGCGCGACGGTCGGGCCGAAGCCGAGCGCGCCGACCAGGTTCGTGTACTCCACGAAGGTGCCGTAGACCTTCGGCCCCTCGGTCTCGTGCCAGAGGGAGGCGAGCAGGTGGGTCTTGCCGACGCCGTAACCGCCGTCCAGGTACACCCCGCGACCGGTGGAGCCCGCGGCCGCCGAGGAGCGCCGCAGCAACCCCCGCTTGGCCGGCTTCCCGGCCGCGCCGCCCGCGGCGCGCTCGGCCAGCAGGTCGCGCGCGGCCGACTGGGTCGGCTCGGCCGGGTCCGGGAGGTAGTTCGCGAAGCGGGCGTGCGCGAACCGCGGCGGCGGCACCAGCTCGGCTATCAGCCGATCGGCCGAGACCACGGGACGGCGCTCGGTGAGGGAGTTCGCGTAGCCGCGCTCGGCGATCGTCACATGATCAATTTTATCGAGCGCGAATCGTGATCATGGCAGGTGGCCGCGTGACCTCGCTCACGATGGCACGTGAGCTGCCTCACGTTCGACCAGCCCTTACGATGCGTTGTATGCGGCAACTGATCCCCGAACCCCACCGATCGAGGGCGGATTCGGAGCCCGAACTGCCCACGGTCTACGCCTACCCGCGCGGCGCCCGCCGCTGGCTGCGCGCGAACCTGGTCACCTCGGTCGACGGCGTGGCGCAGGCGGAGGGGGCCAGCCGAGGCCTGTCGGGTCCGGCGGACCTGAAGGTCCTGCGCACGCTGCGGGGCCTGGCCGACGTGGTCCTGGTGGGCGGCGCCACGGTCCGCACCGAGGGCTACCAGCGCCCCGCGGTGCCCCGCGAGGAGTTCGCCGAGGCGAGAGCCGCCGCCGGCCAAGCCCCCGCCGCCGCGATCGCCGTGGTCAGCGCGTCCCTGGACGTGGACTTCGACTCCCCCCTCTACACCCAGGCCGTGACCCCCACCATCACCGTCACCGCCGCCGAAGCCCCGCCCGAGCGCCTGGAGCAGGCCAGAGCCGCCGGCGAGGTCCTCATCGCCGGCCCCCACACCCGCGTGGACCTCGCCGAGGCCGTGGACCGCCTGGCCGACAGCGGCCGAGGCCGCCTGCTGTGCGAAGGCGGCCCCAAACTCCTGGCCGGAGTAGCCGCCGCCGGCCGCCTGGACGAGCTGTGCCTCTCCACCTCCCCCCAGCTCAGAGCGGGCAACGCCCTCCGCCTCCTGGACGGCCCCGAGTTCCCCGTCCCGATCCGGCTGAACCTGCACACCCTGCTGACGGAGGACGGTTTCCTGTTCGCCAGGTACGTGGTCACGTAACCTCGAAGCATGGGATACGAAGTTGAGAAGTCCGAGGACGAGTGGCGCGCTCAGCTCTCCAAGGAGGAGTTCCAGGTCCTGCGCAAGGCGGGGACCGAGGCGCCGTACAAGGGCGAGTACACGGACACCGAGACAGAGGGCGTATACCGGTGCCGGGCGTGCGGCAATGAGCTGTTCCGCTCGACTGAGAAGTTCCACTCGCACTGCGGCTGGCCGTCCTTCTACGACCCGGCCGACACCAAGGCGGTCGAACTGATCTCCGACAACTCGCACGGCATGGTCCGCACCGAGGTCCGCTGCGCCCAGTGCGGCTCGCACCTGGGCCACGTCTTCGAGGGCGAGGGCTACCCGACGCCGACCGACCAGCGCTACTGCATCAACTCCATCTCGCTCACGCTGGAGCCGCGCGACGCGGAGTAGGCGCAGCACCGGACCACCCACCCCACCGCAGCCGGCGGCCCCGTGGCGCGGTGGGGCGGTGGGCGACGGCGTGACAGCCGAACGGCTGGATCGGCTACAGGGTGATCGCCCGGGTCGCTGTGCCGGGGGTTCGGGGTGTGGTGGACTGGGCCCATGCGACTGACTCCGACCGAGCGGGACCGGCTGCTGATCTTCACGGCGGCCGAGCTCGCGCGTGCGCGGCGGGCTCGGGGCCTGCGGCTGAACGTGCCCGAGGCGGTGGCGCTGATCGCGGACACGGTGTGCGAGGCGGCGCGGGACGGGGCTCGGCTGGCCGAGGCCGTGGCGGCCGGGCGGGCGGTGCTCGGGCCGGCCGACGTGCTGCCGGGGGTGGCCGCCATCGTGACCGAGGTGCAGGTGGAGGCCGTGTTCGAGGACGGGACCCGGCTGGCCGTCATCGCGGATCCGATCGGCGGGGACGGGGAGCCGGCGGCGCCCGGGGCGATCCTGCCGCGGGATGAGTCTCAGTATCCTGCCGAGGCTGCGGCCGACGTGGTGGGGCTGGACGTGCTGAACACCGCGTCGGTGCCGATCTCCGTCACCTCGCACTTCCACTTCTTCGAGGTCAATCCGCGGCTGCGCTTCGACCGGGGCGCCGCGTACGGGCGGCATCTCGCGGTGCCCGCCGGGTCCTCGGTGCGCTTCGATCCGGGGTCCACGGTACACGTCGAGCTGGTGCCGATCGGCGGGGAGCGGGTCGCGATCGGGTTCGCGGGGCTGGTGGACGGCCCCTTGGACGAGCCCGGAGCCAAGGAACGGGCGCTGGCCAAGGCCGTCGCGTGCGGGTATCTGAGCACTGAGACCGAGGTGGACGGGCGATGACCTTCGACGCCGAACAGTACGTCTCCGTGCACGGGCCGCGCGTCGGGGACCGGGTCGTGCTCGGTGACAGTGGCCTGATCGCGCAGGTCGAATACGACTCGCAGCGGCCCGGCGACGAGTTCCTCGCGGGGTTCGGCAAGACCGCGCGGGACGGCCTGCATCTGAAGGCCGCGTCGGTGCGT
This sequence comes from Actinospica sp., assembly GCA_035712985.1. Taxonomy (GTDB): domain Bacteria; phylum Actinomycetota; class Actinomycetes; order Streptomycetales; family Catenulisporaceae; genus Actinospica. The sequence goes on along the minus strand of DASTAE010000207.1, from coordinate 15,884 downwards.
TCCACGTGCGACCTGGTGATCAGCAACGTCCTGGTGATCGACGCGGCGCTCGGGATCGGGAAGACCTCGATCGGCATCCGGGACGGGCGGATCCACGCAATCGGGCGCGCGGGCAACCCGGACACGATGTCAGGGGTCGATGTCGTTGTCGGGACCGGGACGACGATCGTGTCCGGCGAGGGCATGATCGCCACGGCCGGGGCCATCGACACGCACGTCCATCTGCTGTCCCCGCGCATCATGGAGGCCTCGCTCGCATCCGGCGTGACCACGATCATCGGGCAGGAGTTCGGGCCGGTCTGGGGCGTCGGGGTGAACTCGCCGTGGGCGCTGCGGCACGCGTTCAACGCCTTCGACGCGTGGCCGGTGAACATCGGGTTCCTGGCCCGCGGCTCCTCCTCGAACGCCGATCCGCTGGTCGAGGCGCTGGCCGAGGGCGGGGCGAGCGGGTTCAAGGTGCACGAGGACATGGGGGCGCACGCGCGGGCCCTTGATACGGCGCTGCGGGTCGCCGAGGAGTACGACGTGCAGGTCGCGCTGCACACGGATGGGCTGAACGAGTGTCTTTCGGTCGAGGACACGCTCGCCGTGCTCGAGGGGCGGACCATCCACGCCTTCCACATCGAGGGGTGCGGCGGCGGCCATGTGCCGAACGTGCTGCGGCTGGCCGGGGTGCCCAATGTGATCGGGTCCTCGACCAACCCGACGCTCCCCTTCGGACGCGACGCGCTCGGCGAGCACTTCGGGATGATCGTCTCCGCGCACGATCTGAAGCCCGACCTGCCGGGCGAGGCGCAGATGGCCAAGGACCGGATCCGCGCGGGCACGATGGGCGCGGAGGACGTGCTGCACGACCTCGGCGTCATCCCGATCACCTCCTCCGACGCGCAGGGGATGGGCCGCGCCGGGGAGACCGTGCGCCGCACCTTCGCCGTCGCGGCCAAGATGAAGGCGGAGCTCGGCGGACTCGACGGCGCCGAACCGTCGGCGCACGACAATGACAGGATCCTGCGCTATATCGCCAAGCTGACGATCAATCCGGCCATCGCGCACGGCCTCGCGCACGAGATCGGCTCGCTGGAGATCGGCAAGCTCGCGGACGTCGTGTTGTGGCGCCCCGGCTACTTCGGCGCGAAGCCGCAACTGGTGCTGAAGGCCGGATTCCCCGCGTACGGCGTGGTCGGCGACCCGAACGCGGCGACCGACCGCTGCGAGCCCCTGGTGCTCGGCCCGCAGTTCGGGGCGCACGGGGCCACGGCCGCGGACCTGTCGGTGGCCTTCGTCTCCGGCGCGGCGGCCGAGGCCGCGTCGGACCGCTTTCCCTCCCGCCGCCGGCGGGTCGCCGTGCGCGGCACCCGCGGCATCGGACCGGCCTCGATGGTGCGCAACGCGCGGCTCGGGCAGGTCGAGGTGGCCCCGGCGACCGGCCTGGTCACCCTCGACGGCGCGCCGGTCAGCTCGCCCCCGGCCGAGTCCGTGCCCCTCTCCCGCCTCTACTTCCTGTGATCAAGGAGCCAGACAGCATGCCCACCCCCGCAGAGCTCGGATTCGCGATGCCCGCCGAGTGGTCGCCCCACGAGCGCACCTGGATGGCCTGGCCGACCGAGGGCTACACGCTCGGCGAGGATCCGACCGACGCGTACCGCGCCTGGTCGCAGGTGGCGAACACGATCGCGCGCTACGAGCCGGTGACCATGGTGGTGGACCCGGCGGCGCGCGCCTCGGCCGACGCGTGGCTGGATCCGGCGATCACCAAGGTCGAGCGGCCGCTGAACGACGCGTGGATGCGCGATATCGGGCCCACGTTCCTCACCAAGCCCGGCGAGCTGGCCGCCGCCGACTGGATCTTCAACGGCTGGGGCGCGCAGTCCTGGGCGCAGTGGGACAAGGACGCCGAGATCGCCGAGTCGGTCGTCGACCTCGCCGGGGCCCGCCGCTTCGTCTCCCGGATGGTCAACGAGGGCGGCGGCATCCACGTCGACGGCGAGGGCACGGTGCTGATCACCGAGACCGTGCAGCTGGACCCGGGCCGCAACCCGGAGTGGACCAAGGACGAGGTCGAGGCCGAGCTGAAGGCCTTCCTCGGCGTCGGCAAGGTGCTCTGGCTGCCGCGCGGCCTGACCCGCGACTACGGCGAGTTCGGCACCCGCGGCCACGTGGACATCGTCGCCGCCTTCGTGCAGCCCGGAGTCGTCGTCGCGCACACCCAGCCCGACCCGGCGCACCCGGACCACGAGGTGGGCCGGGAGAACGTCGCCCTGCTGCGCGCCTCGACCGACGCCAGGGGCCGCGCCCTCGAGGTGGTCGAGCTGCCCGCGCCGACCGTGATCACCGAGGCGGACGGCGGGTTCGTCGACTACTCCTACATCAACCACTACCTCGGCAACGGCTTCGCCCTGCTCTGCGGCTTCGACGACCCGCGCGACCGGCAGGCGGCCGAGATCCTCGGCAAGCTGCTGCCGGGCCGGGCGATCGAGTTCGTCGACGCCCGGCCGATCTTCGAGCGCGGCGGCGGCATCCACTGCATCACCCAGCAGCAGCCCGCCGTTTAGCCGCGAAGAATCTGTTCGATTTGTTCCCGCGTGAGCTTTCGGAAACAACACATAAAATATTCCCCGCGTTCGCTACCGACCGGTAGACACGAAATCGGGTCGCAGTACGCTGACGGCTGAGCCGGCTCACCTCCCATGGAAACCCACACTCCAATACGAGGTGCCATTCAGCCATGTCCATCTCCCTCTCCCCCGCGCGGCGGCCGCTGGCCGTCGCCCTGCTCGCGGGCGTGACCGCGTTCGGCGTCGCCACCAGCGCCGACGCGGCCACCACCGCCGTCACCTACGACTGCCAGGCCAGCGCCGTCGGCCAGACGGGCACCTTCACCGTCAGCGCCTCGGTCAGCGCCACCGCGCCGAGCACGGTCGCGGCCGACTCGGCCCTGACCATCACCGAGTCCGTCGGCTCGATCACCGTTCCGACCAGCGCGGACGGCTACACGGTCAAGTCGATCAACGGCATCAAGCTCAAGGTTCCGGTCCCGAGCAACTCCACCTACGACTCGGCCTCGCTCGCCGGCGGCAGCAACTACGGCTCCGGCAAGCCGAGCGTCTCCGAGGCCTCCGGCGTGATCACCGTCTCCATACCGGGCCCGATCAGCGCCGGCACCACGTTCACCCTGCCCACGCTCACCCTCGACCTGACCTCGGGCTCCTCCGGCACCATCGTGAGCTCGCTGTCCGGCACGAGCTACAGCAGCCCGGGCCTGACGTTCACCGCGGTGCTCTCGGTCATCGGCATCAGCGTCAACGCCGCCGCCGTGGGCTATCCGTCAGCGACGCCCTCGCTGACGAGCACCACCATCGGTTAGCCGCTCTTCGTTAGCCGAATAGGACAACGACGGGCGCCCGCATTGTCGCGGGCGCCCGTTTGAAATTCGAAATATGGATCCTGATTACGGGAGAACGCGCACGATCTCGCCGAGCGTCCGGCGCCGGCCGGTGTAGAACGGGATTTCCACCCGGACGTGCCGACGGGTCTCGGAACCGCGGAGGTGGCGCATCAGGTCCACGATGCGGTGCAGGTCGTTCGCCTCGAAGCAGAGCAGCCACTCGTAGTCGCCGAGCGCGAAGGAGGGCACGGTGTTGGCGCGCACGTCCGGGTAGTCCCGGGACATCTTGCCGTGCTCGGCGAGCAGGGCGCGGCGCTCCTCGTCCGGCAGCAGGTACCACTCGTAGGAGCGGACGAAGGGGTACACGCAGGCCCAGTCGCGCGCCGCCTCGCCGGCCAGGTACGCCGGGATGTGGCTCTTGTTGAACTCCGCGGGCCGGTGCAGCGCCATGCCGGCCCAGGTCGGCTCGCAGCACTGGCCGAGCAGGGTCTTGCGGAACGAGGAGTACAGCTCCTGCAGCGACTCGGCCGAGGGGCCGTGCGCCCAGATCATCAGGTCGGCGTCGGCGCGCAGGCCGGCCGTGTCGTAGCTGCCGCGCACCACGACGTCCTGGTCGGCGGCGAGCTTCGCGAACAGCTGCTCGACCTCCTCGGCGTAGCCGGCGCGCAGGCCCTCGTCCTCGGGGAGCTCGGCGACCGCCTTGAAGACCGACCAGCTGGTGTAGCGGATCTCCTCGTTGAGCTCCCGGGCCTTGCGGCTCACCGGGCGCTCGGCCGGGGTCGTGTCGTCCGTCATCTCTCCTCGTTCCCTTCGATCAACATGCTGACAGCGGAGCTCCCGGAGGCGATGCACGCCGGGATGCCCACGCCGTCGTACGCGGCGCCGGCCACGGCGAGTCCCGCCGGAAGCGCGGCGCGGATCCGGGCGACGCGGTCGAGGTGGCCCACGGCGTACTGCGGCAGGGCGTCCGTCCAGCGCTGCACGTGCCGGTCCACCGGGGTCGGGGCCAGGCCGACCGCGTCGGCGAGGTCGGCGAGCGCGGCCTTGGCCACGTCCCCGTCCTCGCGCTCCAGGATCTCGGACTCGCCGTGCCGGCCGAGCGAGGCGCGCATGACGACCAGGTCCCCGGCGTTGTGCGCGAGCCAGGGCCACTTGACGCTGGAGAAGGTCGCGGCCTTGATCGCGCGGCCGTCCACCGGCGGCACCAGGAAGCCGGAGCCGAGCGGCACGTCGGCCAGGGCGCTGCGGTGGAAGGCGAAGGTGGCGATCGCGAGCGAGGCGTACTCGATCCCGTTCAGCTCCGCGGTCGCGGCGGGCGCGTGCTCCGCGAGCAGCCCGGCCGCGACGTACGCCGGGACGGCCAGCACGACGGCGTCGCAGTCCACGAAGGTCCCGTCGGACAGCTCGGCGCGCCAGCCGTCCTCGGTGCGGCGCAGCGCCTTGGCCGCGACGTCGGTGCGCAGGTCGGCGCCGCGCTTGGCGACGTCCGCCGCGATGGCCGCGGGCAGCCGCCCGACGCCGCCGCGGATTCCGGCGAAGACCGGCTTCGGCGCCTGGCCGGTGGCCGAGGCCTGGGCCGCGCCCTTGGCGAGCAGCTCGCGCACGCCGGTGCTCAGCGGGGTGCCGGCCTCGGCCAGCGGGGTGAGCTGCGGGACCGTGGCCCGCAGCGAGAGCTGGTCGGCGTGGCCCGCGTAGACGCCGCCGAGCAGCGGCTCGACGAGCCGGTCCACCACCTCGCGGCCGAGCCGGCGGGCCACGTACTCGCCGACCGCCACGTCCTCGGCGACCGGCGTCTTCGGCATCACCCGGTCCGCCTGGGCGCGGGCCAGGCCGCGCGAGCCGAGCACTCCGCTCGCGCCGAGGGCCTTGAGATCGCCGGGGACGCCCATCAGCTGCCCGGAGGGCAGCGGGTGCAGCTCGCCGCGGCTCCAGACCCCGGCGGCCGTGGTGGCCGGGTGCACGAGGTCCTCGCCGAGCCCGACCGACTTGGCCATCGCCACGCCCTCGGGCCGCCGCGCCAGGATCGACTCGGCGCCGAGGTCCACGGTGCTCCCGGCGACGTGCCCGAGCGCGAGCTTGCCGCCGTAGCCCGCGGAGGCCTCGAGCAGCGTCACGGCGAGGCCGGCGTCCAGGCCGGCCCGCGCGGCGGACAGGCCGGTGACCCCGCCGCCGACGATCAACAGGCGCTGCACGGTCAGCTCCGGGCGGTGTGTTCGTGCACGTAGTCGACGACCCGGGACAGCTGGCCCGGATCGGCGTTGGGCGGAACCCCGTGGCCGAGGTTGAAGACGTGGCCGGGCAGCCCGGCGGCGTCGTCCAGGACGCGCTGCACGGCGGCGTCCAGCGCGGCGGGCGGGGCGAACAGGACCGCGGGGTCGAGGTTGCCCTGCAGCGCCTTGCCGGGGCCGACCCGGCGCGCGGCCTCGTCCAGCGGGACGCGCCAGTCGACGCCGACCACGTCGGCCCCGGCCTCGCCGAGGTCGCGCAGCAGCTCGCCGGTGCCGACGCCGAAGTGGATGCGCGGCACGCCGCGGGAGGCGACGGCGGCGAAGACCTTGGCGGACGCGGGCTGCACGTACGTCCGGTAGTCGGCCGGGGCGACGGCGCCGACCCAGGAGTCGAACAGCTGGATCGCCGAGGCGCCCGCGTCGATCTGGGTGAGCAGGAAGGCGGAGGTGATGTCGGCGATCCGGTCCAGCAGCGCGGTGAACAGCTCCGGGTCGCCGTACATCATGGCCTTGGTGAGCTCGTGCCCCTTCGAGGGGCCGCCCTCGATCAGGTAGCTGGCGAGCGTGAAGGGCGCGCCGCCGAAGCCGATCAGCGGGGTGGCGCCGAGCTCGGCGGTGAGCAGCTCGACCGCGGCGGCGACGGGGGCGAGCTCGTCCGGCTCCGGCACCCGCAGCCGATCGAGGTCGGCGGCGCTGCGCACCGGCTCGGCGATGACCGGCCCGACGCCCGGCTTGATCTCCACGTCGAGGCCGATCGCCTTGAGCGGCACCACGATGTCGCTGAAGTAGATGGCGGCGTCCACGCCGTAGCGGCGCACCGGCTGCAGGGTGATCTCGGCGACGATCTCCGGCATGAAGCAGGAGTCGAGCATCGGGATGCCCGCGCGGGCCTTGTGGTACTCGGGCAGCGCACGCCCGGCCTGGCGCATGAACCAGACGGGGGTGTGCGGGACGGCTTCCCGGCGGCAGGCGCGCAGGAGGGCGGAGTCCGCGGCGGGGGAGGCGGTGCTGCTGTCTTCGTTCTGCGTGCTGCTCACGAAATGCACGATACCCGCGTCGGGCGCCGGGTCCGTACCCGGCCCGGCCCGCATCCCTCGATCGCCCTTGTTCATTATGTGAGGACCGTCACAGGTCGCTTCACGTTCCGTAGGGCGCGCCTACCCGCCGTGGCTCATCACCCGGTCGTACGCTGCGACCATGGCCCAGCACCCGCACCCCCTGACCCCGCACCGCGCACCGGCCGCCCAGGCCCCCCGCGACGGCGGCGGTCCGGCGCTGCCGGAGGTCTTCGCGGCGGCGGTCGGCGGGATCGGCGCGCTGCGGCCGCGGGCGGGTCTGGAGTTCGAGCCCTTGCCGGCGCCGCGTCGGCTCGCGTCCTACAGCCACGCGCTGTCGGCCTCGATCGCCGAGGAGCGGGAGGACGGCGAGGTCGAGCTCGGCTCCGGCCGCTTCGTGCTGCTGTACGAGCCCGAGGGCCATGAGGAGTGGCAGGGCTCCTGGCGCTGCGTCACGCTGCTGCAGGCCGAGGTCGAGCCGGAGATCGCGGAGGACCCGCTGCTCGCCGACGTCACCTGGTCCTGGCTGCGCGAGGCGCTGTCCGGCCTGAACCACACGGCGCTCGGCGGCACCGTCTCGCGCTGCGCCTCCTCGGGCTTCGGCGAGCTCGCCGACCAGGGCACCAGCACCTCGGTGGAGCTGCGCGCCTCCTGGTCCCCGCTGCCCCCGCTCGACGCGGACGCCCCCGGCGGCCCCGCCGTGCAGCGCGCCGCCGCGGCCGCCGGCCGGGCCAGGTGGACCGCCGAGCAGGCCCGGGCCGGCCTCGCCGCGCACGTCGCGGCCTGGACCGACTGCCTGGCCACGGCCGTGGGCCTGCCGCCCGAGCTGGCCGGAGTCGCCCGCCTGCCGCGCATCGGCGGTTAGTCGCACCTGCTCACAGCCTGGACGTCCGGTCATTCGATCACCGGACGTCCATTGAGCCAAACGGGCGTACATCCGCAATTGGTTAACGTTCCGTCACGCTGGGTATGAACGATACCCACACGGCGGATTCAGCAGCCCGTGCAGGGCCGCGGTGCGTGGATCCGCTACTGCGTCCGAGTGAGGTCCGTACGGTGGCGTCTCGCCCGGACGGCGGAAGCGTACGGCCGTTCGCCGGTCTGCTCACGCTAAAGGTCGCCACCCACATTGCCGATTCCTTCCCCGGAAGGGCTAGAGACAGGCCCTTTCGTCCGGCCGGCCCCTCCACCCTCGCCGACCGGTCCAACCCTCCACCTCCAGGGAGGTTCGGGTGTCCGTCCTCGTCGACCACGCCGCGAGCATGCTGGCCTACCGGCCCGCCAAGCTGACCGCGATGGTAGTTGTGCACGATCCGCGCGTGCGCACGTCAGTGACCCGCCACTTGTGGGCACTGGGCGTGCGCGATGTGGTGGAGGCCTCCACCATCGCCGAGGCGCGGAGCCGAATGGCCACGGTGCGCGACATCGCCGTCGTCGACGTGCACCTGCCGGACGGCCCCGGCCTGGCGTTGCTGGCGGAGATGCGCACGGCCGGGTGGAACAGCGCGGTCGCCATCTCCACCGCCGACGACACCAACGCGGTGCGCGCGGCGCTCGCCTCCGGGGTCCGCGGCTACGTGGTCACCGGCGCCCGGACGCTGCCGCAGGCCCGTCCCGGCCTGAACGGGATGAACGGCGCGGGTCCGATGGGCCACGGCCCGGCCCACCTGCGCGAGCGGCGGCTGGCCGCGATGTCCGGGCAGGCCGGCACGATGGCGGCGCTGGCCCAGGGCTCGATCCCGAACACCATGAACGCCGGCGTGCGGGAGCTGTCCGCGCGCGAGATCGAGGTGCTGCGGCTGGTCGCCGACGGCCGCTCGAACAAGGCGATCGGGCAGACCATGGGCCTGAGCGCGCTGACCGTGAAGAGCCACCTCGCGCGGATCGCCCGCAAGCTGGGCACCGGCGACCGGGCCGGCATGGTGGCCGTCGCCATGCGCGGCGGGATCATCGCCTAGCGGTCCCGAGCACCCGAAACGCCCCGCGCTCCCGGCGCGGGGCGTTCGTGTGACTAACCACGCCTGCGGGTGAACCTCGATGTCCCCCGGGCGGCCGGACGCGTTGGTCCGGACGGGTAGGTCCACGGCGTCGGGGAGTGACAGATGCACAAGAGGATCGGCGTGCTCGTCCTCGCGCACAACGCGGCCGACGTGCTGCCGGGCACGCTGGACCGGATCCCCGGGCCCTTCCGGGACCGGATCGAGGAGATCATCGTCCTCGACGACGCCAGCGCGGACGACACCTTCCCGGTCGCCGCGGCCTGGGGCCGGCGCAACCGGCTCGGCCGGACCACCGTGCTGCGGCACACCAAGCGGCTCGGCCACGGCGGAACCAGGAAGGCGGGCCTGCGGCTCGCGCTGGACCACGGCCTCGACGTCCTCGCGCTGCTCGAGGCCGACGGCCGGCACTCCCCCGAAGCGCTGCCCGCGCTGGTCGGCCCGATCCTCCACGAGGCGGCCGACCTGGTGATCGGGCGGCCCGAGGCCTCCCGCGACGCGCGCTGGAAGCTCGCTCCGCTGCGGCTCGGCGAGCGGATCATGGGCGCTTCGCTCTCCGGGGTCCACGCGGGATTCCGCGCGTACGGGACCGCGGCCCTGCGCGAGATCGCCTTCGAGGCCGACGCCGACGGACCCGGCTTCGACGCGCAGGTCGTCATCCAGCTGCGGCACGCCGCGAAGCGGATCGTCGAGATCCCGGTGCCGGACCAGCCGGTCCCGGCCGACCTGCGGCGCGGTGTCGGCGTGCTGCGCGACGTGCTCGAATACCGCCGCGTCGGCATCGGCTTCGGCACGAGCGACTGGGTTCCGCAGGCCGAGCCCGAGCCGCGCGAGGACGACCTCGACTCGCACCGGGCCCTGCTCGCCGAGCTGGCCGACCTGCCGATGGGCCGCGTGCTGGACCTCGGCTGCGGCGACGGGCGCTTCGCCGCGCAGATCAGGGGGCTCGGGCACCGCGTCGTCGGCGTGGACCGGGCCGAGGCCGAGGGTGTGCGCGACCGGATGAACCTGTTCGTGCGCGCGGACCTCAACGAGGGGATTCCGCCGGAGGCGAGGGTCGCCGCGGGCTACGACGTCGTGATCGCGGCCGACGTCCTGCAGTTCCTCGTGCAGCCCGAGGACCTGCTCCGGCAGATCCACAGCGTGCTGCGACCCGGCGGCCAGGTCTACGTCTGCGTGCCCAACGCCGTGCACTGGTATCCGCGGCTGCGCTTCCTGCTCGGCCGCTTCGACTACGACAGGCGCGGCATCCTCGACGTGCACCACCTGCGGTTCTTCACGCGCCGCTCGCTACGCAGGCTGCTCGTCCGCACCGGCTACGACATCCTCGAGGCCCACGGCGACGCCCTGCCCTTCGGCGGCCAGCGGCTGCTCGTGCGCGTGCTCCCCGACCTGTTCGCCTACCGGCTCACCGCCCGCACGTCCCCGCACCACGAGGACACGATCGGCGTCCCGAGTCTGGCCGACGAGGTCTTCGGCGCGCACTACGCGGCGGTGCCACGGCAGCAGGAGCGGCGTCGCCAGGAGGCCTAGCCCGGCGAGCCCGATCGCCGCGCGCGCCCCGATGAACTCGGCCAGGACGCCCCAGAGCGCGGTCATCAGCGCGATCGACAGGCTGGTGCTGACCGACCACGAGGCGAGCACCCGGGCGACGCGGTCGGCCGGCGCCTGCTCGAGCCGATGCGTCACATAGATCGGATTGAACACGCCGCACACCGTGATCAGGCCGAACTCGACGCCCATCACGACGAAGAGCCCACCGATGCCCGGCCGCATCTCCACCAGCCCGATCACCCAGCACGAGCGCAGCACGCCGGTCACGAGCAGGACTCTGCGCTGCCCGAACCGCGCGGCGAGCGGCCGGGCGACGCGCGACCCGATGAGCCCTCCGATGCTGGGCACGGCGAAGGCGAGCCCGTACTGCCACGCCGGGAAGCCGTAGCGCCCGAGCATCAGGACGGCGACCAGCGGCTCCGTCGCCATGATCAGGCCGTTGACCAGCATCGTGTTGAACAGCAGGGGTCTGAGCGCGCTGCTGGCGAGGATGCAGCGCCAGCCCTCGAACAGCTCCGCCGCCTTGCTGCCCGGGCCCGCGTCCGCTCTCTCCGGCTTCGGCTCCGGCTTGGGCTCAGCGCCGCCGATCGCGCGGATCCCGCAGGCCGAAAGGAGGAAGCTCACCGCGTCCGCCACGATCGTCGTGACCGGTCCGAACAGGCCGATCAGCAGTCCGCCGATCGGCGGCCCGAGCACGACCGAGGACCAGTTCGTCGACTCGAAGCGCGCATTCGCGGTCAGCAGATCCTCCGGTCGTACCAGGGACTTGACGAAGGTGCCGCTCGCCGTGTTGAACGCGATGTCCGAGGCTCCGTCGATGACGACCACAACCAGGAGTTGCGCGAAGGTGAGCCAACCGAACGCGTAGGCGATGGGGACGGTGATCAGGACGGCGAAGCGCGTCAGGTCCATCGCGATCATCACCGGGCGCTTGCGGCGGAACTCGATCCACGGCCCGAGCGGGATCGCGAGCAGGGCGCCCGCCACACGGCCCGTCGCCGTGAGGGCGGCGACCTCGGCGGATCCGCCGTGCAGAACAAGAATGACGATCAGCGGGAACGCGCCGAAGCCCAGCCACGTGCCGTAGGTGCTCACCACATACGCGGACCACAACCAGCGGAATTCCCGACCCAGCGACCGTCGCCCCGCAACCATGCCCGCGATTAAAGCGGCCTCCGGGGCCTCGCCACAAACAACCGGAGAGCCGACGCGGCACAACCATCGGTTGTGCCTCTACCATCACGTCATGGACCTCGAAGCCGTGCGCACCTTCGTCTCCGTCGCGGACGCCGGTCAGTTCCAGGAGGCGGCGGCCGAGCTGACGGTGACTCAGCAGGCCGTCTCCAAGCGCGTCGCCGCGCTGGAGAGGGGCCTCGGCGTGCGGCTGTTCACCCGCTCGGCACGCGGCGCCGCGCTGACGATCGACGGGCAGGCGTTCCTGCCGCACGCACGCGCCCTGCTCGCCGCCGAGGAGCGCGCGATCTCGTCCGTGCTGCCGGGCCGCCGTGCCCTGCGCGTCGACGTGATCGAGCGCAAGCTCGCGCCCGCGGGCCTGCTGCGGGCGTTCCACCGGGCGAACCCCGACATCGAGCTCGGCGTCGTGACGCTGCCGAACGCGGACGCCGCGGTCACCGCCGTGCGCGACGGCCAGATCGACGCCGCGATCCGCGCCGTCCCCCGCCCGGGAACGCGGCTGCCGGAACGGGTCCGCTCCGTCCGCGTGGACGACGAGCCGCTGCACATCCTGGTCGGCCCCGGACATCCGCTGGCCGACGAGCGGTCCATCCCGATCGCGCGGCTGGTCGGCTGCCCGATCTGGATGCCGACGGTCGCGCCGGGCACGGAGTGGGGCGCGTACTACCTGGACCTGGTCGCCGAGTTCGGGCTGAGCCTCGATCCGGTCGGCCCCGGCTTCGGCCTCGAGCCGCTGCTCGCCACCGTCGCCGACTCGACGACCCTCGCGACCTTCGTCGGCGAGCGGACGGACCTGGCGTGGCCCGCGGACTGGGGGCTGCGCCGGGTGGTGCTGACCGATCCGACGCCGGTCTATCCCCACTCGCTCGTCTGGCACGCGGACAACCCGCACCCGGCGCTCGCCGCGCTGCGCAAGCACCTCGAAGCCGGATACGCGCCGCTGCCCGGCGGCTGGTCGCCCGAGTGGGCGGGATGAGCCGACGCCTGCTCAGTCCATGACCTCGGCGAGCCGATCGGCCACGTGCCGCGCGATCTCCAGCGAGCTGGTCGCCGCCGGGGACACGGCGTTCAGCACGTGCACCTGACGCGGTATCTCCTCGATCAGGAAGTCGTCGACGAGCCTGCCGTCCGGCGTCAGCGCCTGCGCGCGCACGCCCGCGCCGGCGGCGACGATGTCCCGCTCGTCGATCGCGGGCACCAGCCGGGCCAGCGTCTCGGCGAACCGCCTGCGCGACAGCGAACGCAGCACCTCGTCCAGCCCCGGCCGCCAGCAGTCCCGGCCGAGCCGCCACGTCCCCGGGAAACGCAGCGAGTCGGCGAGGTCCCGCGGCGAGAAGTCCCGCCGGCGGTACCCCTCGCGCCGCAGCGCCAGGACGGCGTTCGGCCCGGCGTGCACGCTCCCGTCGATCCCCCGCGTCAGGTGCACGCCGAGGAACGGGAACCGCGGATCCGGCACCGGGTAGATCAGGCCACGCACGAGATCCCGCCGACTCTCGACGAGCTCGTAGTACTCCCCCCGGAACGGCACGATCCGCGCCGGCGGCCGCAGCCCGGCGAGATGCGCGATGCGGTCGCTCTGCAGCCCCGCGCAGTTCACGACCCCGTCGGCCCGCAGCGACCCCGCATCGGTCTCGACCTCGACGCCGTCACCCGCCGGACGAATGCCGCGAACCCGGGTGCCCGTGCGCAGATCGGCGCCCGCGGCGTCCAGATCCTCGACCATCGCGGCGCAGACCAGCGTGAAGTCGATGATCGCGGTACTGCGCACGTGCAGCGCGGCCACGCAGGAGACCTCGGGCTCGATCTCCTTGGCGCGGGCCGGATCGAGCAGCTCCGCGGGCACGCCGTTGGCCTCCGCGTTCGCGGCGAGCCTGCGCAGCGCGGGGAGTTCGTCCTCTGAGGTGGCGACGACGAGCTTCCCGCACACCGAGACCGGCACGCCCGACTCGCGCGCGTACTCGACCATCGTGGCGTTGCCCGCGACGGCCATCCGGGCCTTGAGGCTGCCCGGCCGGTAGTAGAGCCCGGCGTGCACGACTCCGCTGTTGTGTCCGGTCTGGTGGGCCGCCCAGCGCGGCTCCTTCTCCAGGACGGTGACGTCGAGGCCGCGCGCGGTCGCCAACTCCCGCGCCGTCGCGAGCCCCACAATGCCCCCGCCGATGACGACGACGTGCCGATGCACGCGCAGTGCGGCCATATAGCCAGTGTAGAAGCCGCCGAGCGCGAACGGTGTTCAGCGCACTGCCGTGCACTGTCCCAATGGCGCGTTACGGTAAGGGGGTGACCGACCGTGCCCTCGAACCCGCCGCCGCGCCCACCATGCCGCAGGCAGCCGACGCCCCCGAGCCCAAACCGCTGCTCAGCCCCCGGGACGGGGTGCCTGACGTCGTCGGCACGGCGGCGGAGCTCGCGGACGTGGTCGCCCGGTTCAAGGCGGGCACCGGCGCGGTGGCCGTGGACGCCGAGCGCGCCTCGGGCTTCCGGTACGGGCAGCGGGCCTACCTCGTGCAGCTGCGGCGCGAGGGCGCCGGGACCGCGCTGATCGACCCGGTGGCCTGCCCCGACCTGTCCGAGCTGGCCGCGGCGCTGTCCGGCACCGAGTGGGTGCTGCACGCCGCCAGCCAGGACCTGCCGTGCCTGCGCGAGCTGAACTTCACCCCGTCGACCCTGTTCGACACCGAGCTCGGCGGCCGCCTGGCCGGCTACCCGCGCGTCGGCCTCGGCCCGATGATCGAGGACCTCCTCGGCTACCACCTGGAGAAGGGCCACTCCGCCGACGACTGGTCCACCAGGCCGCTCCCCGAGCCGTGGCTCAAATACGCCGCCCTGGACGTGGAGCTCCTGGTGGACCTCCGCGAGGCCGTGCACGACGAGCTGGAGGCGCAGGGCAAGCTCGACTGGGCCCTGCAGGAGTTCGAGGCGGTCCGCACCGCGCCCTCGCCCGAACCCCGCGCCGAACCCTGGCGCCGCACCTCCGGCGTCCACCGGGTCCGCAAGGCCCGCAACCTGGCCGTGGTCCGTGCCCTCTGGGAGCGCAGGGACGAGCTGGCCCGCCGCCGGGACATGGCCCCGGGCCGCGTCCTGCCCGACTCCGCCATCGTCGAGGCGGCCGCCAGGCTCCCCAAGACCATCCACGAGCTGCGAGCCGTCCCCGGCTTCACCGGCCGCACCCGCTCAGCCGACGCCGTCGGCTACTTCGCCGCCCTGGAAGTTGCGCTGGCCCTGCCCGAGAAGGACCTGCCCCACCATCCCCCGCGCACCGACGCCCCGCCCCCCGCCAAGTCCTGGGAACGCGCCGACCCCGCCGCCGCCGCCCGCCTCGCGGTCGCCAGGCCGGCGGTCACCGCCATCGCCGACGAGCACCGGGTCCCCACCGAGAACCTCCTCCTGCCCGACCTCGTCCGCCGCCTCTGCTGGTCCCCGCCCACCGACCTCGACGACACCGCCATCGCCGCCTACCTCCGCGCCGGCGGCGCCCGTCCCTGGCAGATCGACCTCACCGCCCACGTCCTGGGCGCCGCCCTCCGACGGGCCGAGGCGCACGCGGTGTAGCAAGAGCGAGCGGTCACCTTCAGGCAGCTGACGCGGCGTCAAAACGGCGCCGGGGCCGCAGCGTCCCGGCGCTAGCCTTTTCGGCGTGCCGAACGTCCTGCTCATCTTCAACCACCGCGCCCAGTCAGCGTGCGACGCGGCCACGCTCACCTTGTTCAAGGCCGGTTCACGACCCGCGGGCAGCCGACTCACACCGCAGTGGCCCTGGTGCTACGCGGCGAGCCCGTGGAATTCAGCAGTGACACGGTCGTCGACCCCTCACGCCTGCGAGTCTTGCGAAAGACCGTCAGCAGCACGATCCTCCGCTCCGGAGCGAGCCAGTAGGTGACGCGGATCGCCGCGCTGTCATGCCCAAGTGTGAAGCTCAGTTCGCGGACCCCGTCACCGAGATTCCGCGAGTAGGGCTCGCTCAACGTGGTGGGGGATTCCTGCAGCCGCTCCGCAGCGTGCTCGGCGACCAGAAATTCACGATCGGCCAACGTGTCCAGCCAACGCTGCACTTCGGGCTCGATGTCGATCGACCAGAATTCCCCCATATGCTTGCGTATATAGATAGTCCGCCATATGGGCAAAGCCCGTACTGGAGCACCGACGGTCGGCCCGACCCACGCATCCACCGCAGGCAGCCGACGCCAGTCCACCACAGCGGCACCGGGGCGGGCGGGTGGCTCACGCAAAGCACGTCCCCATCCCCGACCGGACACAGTGGACGGAGGCGCCGATCCCGCCCAACCACCGCCCGCAGGGGAACAGCACCCAGCCTGACCTGCACCCCGATGCCCCGAGCGGCCCCGCCGGAATCCCCTCGGAACCCACAGTACCGAATTAGGTTACTCGCGAGTAGCATGGCCTTCGAGCACCTGTCATCGCTTCACGCAAGGAGTGCCACCGTGCCTCGTACCGCGCGCGACGTCGTCTT
>DASTAE010000206.1:0-2013 GCA_035712985.1 Actinospica sp. | reverse complement strand
ACCGCAGACCGGGCATGGCGCACCATCGACCAGGGTCGCGGCGAGCTCGGCGCGCATGCCGTCGATACGCGCCTCGCGTAGCCTGGTCGCCGCGGCGACGAGCTCGGCCGCCTCGAGCTTCGCGTCGACGTAGGCGCGCTCTTGTCGGCTCCGGTCGGCCTGGGCTTTGACCAGCGCCCTGGCGTCGTCCGCGGCGCGGGCGTACCGGTCGGCTTCGGCCTGGACGGCGGGGAGCCGCTGGCCGGCCTCGGCCGCCTGATCGCGTTCGCGACTCAGGCCGGGGCGCTGCCGTTGGTCGTGCGCGAGCTCGGCGGTGGCCGCATCGACCTGGGCGGCCAGCGCCGCAGCGCTGGCCCGGGCGGCCTCGGCGGCCTGGTCCTCGTCATCCGCCTGCCGGGACACCGACCGCAGCCCTTCGAGCCGGCCGAGCCGCGTGACGTGCTCCTGGCCGGCCGCCCTCAGCTCAGCCGCGCTGGCTCCAGGAGCCGCGGCGGCGCCAGGTCCCGCGGTGGCGGCTCGTGTCGCGGGTGCCGAGGCGGCCCGCTGCCGGGCCTGCTCCTCGCGCACCCGGGCCTGGGCGAGAGCCCGGCTGGTCCGGTCGGCCTCGGCCAGCGCGGGAGCCACCTCGGCCGCACGGGCGGCGGCGGCCAGCTCGGCCCGCCGGTCCTGCAGGTCGGCCTTTGCCGCGGCCAGCCGGTCGCGGGTGTCCAGGGCGTCCTGCCGGCGCCGCTGCCGGTCGGCTAGCCGTTCGGCGTCGCGCAGCAGGTCGAGCGTGCGGTCGAGCTCCTGGCGGTGCCTGGCGACCTGAGCCTGCCCGGCCGCGGCTCCGGCCTGGGCGGCCTCGGCCAGCTGCGCGGCCCAGCTCGCGGGCGGCAGGGTGCCGTGAGCCGACTCCGCGTCGCCGGACGGCCGGGGGTCGTCCGACGGCACCGCGTCGTCGGACGGCACCGGGACGCCGGCGGCCTGGGCGACCCGGGCGAGCAGCCCGGAGATCCCCGCCTCGGCTTCCCGCACCTCGTCCGCGGTGGCCTTGCGGCGGCGGGCCAGCCACTCCTCGACCGCGTGGAACCGGTCGGTGCCGAACAGCCGCTGCAGCAGCTTGGCCCGGTCCCCCGCGTCGGCGTGCAGGAAGCGCGCGAACTCCCCCTGTGGCAGCAGCACGACCTGGAAGAACTGGTCGGCGGACATGCCCATCAGGTCGGCGATCTCGGCATCCGCCTCGCCCACCCGGGTGGAGACGGCGCGCCAGGATCCGCCGGCCTGCTCCTCGAGCAGCACTCTGGCCTGCTCGGTGGTGGTCCCGGCGCCGCGGAGCTTGGCCCGCTCCTGTTCCGGCTTGCGGGTGATCCGCATCCGGCGGCCACCGAGTGTCGCCTCGAGCTGGACCTCGGTCGAGGTGCCGGGGGCGGCGTGATCCGACCGCAGCCGCCTGGCCTTGCCGCGCTCGCCGGGGACCCGGCCGTACAGGGCGAACCCGATGGCATCCAGCAGCGTGGTCTTACCCGCGCCCGTCTCGCCGTGCAGCAGGAACAACCCCGAGCAGGCCAGGTCCTCGAAGTTGACCTCCACCGTGCCGCCGAACGCACCGAACGCCGTCACGCGCAGCCGGTGCGGGCGCATCAGCCGGCCGCCTCTTCCGTACGGACCGCGGCGAACGCGCTGGCCAGCAGTTGTTTCTCGGCCACGGTCGGGGTCGCGTTGCTGACGTGCCTGACGAACTCCGCGGCAATCGACAGGTCGTCGCGGCCCGCCGTCCTGGCCCGGTAGCCGCCCTGGTCGGGCAGCACGCCCTCCGGCTCGAAGGCGAGCACGAGGACGTACGGGAAGCGGGCACGCAGGGCGTCCATGGCTCCCTCGGGGCGGCTCGGGTCGGTGAGCGTGACGGACACGAAGTCGTCCTCGTACTGGCCGTAGGCGGCCGAGCCGAGCAGGTCGGCGAGCCGGCCGCGGAGCACGCTCAGCCGCCGGTAGACGGGCGCGGGCACCTGCTCGATCCTCGCCGTCCCTTTGCCG
>DASTAE010000205.1:0-12917 GCA_035712985.1 Actinospica sp. | reverse complement strand
AGCGCGACGTGCGGACGCTGACCGCGTGGGCCGACGCCCACGGCTACGAGCTGGCCCGCTTCGGCGTCCACGAGTCGGGCCTCGACGAAGTCTTCCGCGCACTCGGATCCGAAGGGACCGCGGCATGAACGCCATCGCCGTCGCAGAGTTCAGACTCCTCGTCCGCAACCGCCTCGTCGCGGTCTGCGCGATCCTGTGCCCCGTCCTGTTCGGGGCCGCCTTCTACCTCGACAGGGACCCGCACGCGGCCGGCGGCTCCGTGGCCGGCGTCCAGGTCGTGGCGATGGCCGCGATGGGCACCTACGTGTCGGCGACCACGACGCTGGCCGGCCGGCGCCAGACGCTCTACCTCAAGCGGATGCGCGGAGCCGCGATCTCCGACCGGTCGATCCTCACGGGGCTCGTGATACCGCTGATCGCGGTGAACGTCGCCCAGATCGCCGTCGCGCTCGGGATACTGGCGTATCAGAGCACCCCGGCGAACCTCGTGCTCGTGATCGCCGGGATCGTCCTCGCGGAGGCCATGTTCACCGGACTCGCGCTCGCGACCGCCGGGCTCACCGCGTCACCGGAACAGGCGCAGTACACGACCGTCCCGATCTTCTTCGCGGCCCTCGCGGGGGCGATCCTGAGCCAGGCCCGCGGCGGCGACCTGACGGCCCTCAAGCGCGCCCTCCCCGGCGGCGCGCCGGCCGAGCTGATCATGACCGCGTGGAACGGCGGCAGCCTCGCGCACGTGCCGCTCCTGCTGGTGCCCGGCCTGGTGTGGGCGGCGCTCGGGGTGCTCGCCGCCCGCGCGTTCTTCCGCTGGGAGCCGCGCCGCTAGGCATCCGGCCCAGGCCGGCCGGCTGCGCGCCTTCACTCGGATGGCCCACGCGCATGCCGGATCGGGCGCCAGGACGCAGGGTGGAACCATGACCTCTTCCGAAACGCCCCGATTCGTCATCGACACCCGGATGATCAAGGTCGGCGCCGCGCTGGCGAGCGTCGGGATGTTGCTGGCCACGGTCGGCATGGGTCTCGCCAGTGCCGCCGTGGCCCGCGCGGCCAATGACTGGATGCGGCAGCGGGACATCTCTCCCGCCGCCGCGGCGGCCGCGAAGCTGCACCAGGCCAGGCGCGCCGCGGGCGCCGGCGCCCACGCCTGGCAGGCCGACGGCGTCGGGTCGGGTTCGCGCTAGCCCCGCCCCTTCGGGGAACGCGAATAAGCCCCCTGTTGTGGGAAGGGGGCTCTGGCCGTTGCGGCCGCCGGTGCGTGACGCCTTCCACCCCCCTGTGAGTGGAAGGGGCGTGCTGCGCGCGGAGGCCGCGCGCGGCTTACCGCAGGGTGGCTGCGGCGCGGTGGGGGCGTGGCCGTGCGGCGAGGGCGTAGGTGTCCGCCCCGCGCGCTGCTGTCATGTGCGATCCCTCTCGTTCCGGTGGATGAGGCGCGGCCCCGCGGCCGCCGCGCAGGATGGATCCCCCGACGCGCGGCGACCACGGGAACGCGGGCCTGCGTCTACTCTGCGTTGCGGACATCTACGTTTCATCTATCCTCATCGACGGAAGCAGCGTGCGCCGGCGAATGGAGGAGTGGCCGCTCGTGCAGTTCGAGATCTTGGGCCCGATGCGGGTGACGGTGTCCGGTCAGGCTGTGCGGATCGGCTCGGCGCGGCAGCGCGCGGTGCTGGCCGTGCTGCTGCTCGCGGCGGGCCGCACGGTCTCGGTGGACCGGCTGATCGACGCCGTCTGGGGCGACCAGCCCGCCGACAGCGCCCTGAATCTGGTCCGCACCTACGTCTGGCGGCTGCGCGCGCTGCTGACCGAGGACGGCGAGCCGCGGCTGGAGACGGAGCCGGCCGGATACCTGCTGCGCGTCAAGCCCGGGGAACTCGACCTCGGCGAGTTTGAAAGGCTGGCGGGGGAGGGGCGCGCCGCGCTCGCCCGGGAGGAGGCCTTCGCGGCCGCCCGGCAGCTGCGCGAGGCGCTGGACCTCTGGCGCGGCGAGCCGCTCGCCGACGTCACCCTGCACGGCGCGGATCTGGCGGCCGAGACGCTGCGCCTGGCCGAATCGCGGGTGGCCGTGCTGGAGGAGCGCGTCGAGGCGGATCTCGCGCTGGGCAGGCACGAGGAGCTCGTCGGCGAACTGCGGCAGTACGCCGCGCAGCACCCGCTGCGCGAGCGGATCACCGGCTCGCTGATGGTGGCCTGCTACCGCTCGGGCCGCCAGGCCGACGCGCTCGCCGCGTACCGGGCGCTGCGGTCCGCGCTCGTCGGCGAGCTCGGCGTCGAGCCGGGAGCGGCCGTGCGGGAGCTGCACGAGCGCATCCTGAACGCGGATCCCGAGCTGCGCGAGGGGCGCGTCGCGCGCCCGCAGTCGGCCCGGCGCACCCCGCGGCAGCTGCCCGCCGCCCCCGGCCACTTCACCGGCCGCTCCGAGGAGCTCGGCGCGCTCAAGGCCCTCGTCGAGCACGGCGATCAGCCGGTCGGCACGGTCGTGATCTGCGCGATCGACGGCATGGGCGGGATCGGCAAGACCGCGCTCGCCCTGCACGCCGCGCACCTGCTGGCCGACCGCTACCCGGACGGGCAGCTCTTCCTGGACCTGCACGGCTACACGAAGGGCATGGAGCCGCGCGACCCCGCCGACGCGCTGGCCGTGATCCTGCAGTCGCTCGGCGTCCCCTCCCGGCAGATCCCGCCCGCCCTGGACGCGCGCGCCGCGCTCTACCGCGACCGGCTCGCCGACACCCGCACCCTGGTCGTGCTCGACAACGCCGCGAGCGACGAGCAGATCCGGCCGCTGCTGCCCGGCGGCAGCGAGTGCACGGTGCTGATCACCAGCCGCACCCGGCTGCGCTCGCTCGACGACGCGTACATCGTGCCGCTGGACCTGCTGCCGGTGGAGCACGCCGTGACCCTGCTGCGCGCGATGGCCGGGCCGCGGCACAGCGGCGTGGACGACGCCGTGTTCGGGCAGATCGCCGAGCTCTGCGGCCGCCTCCCGCTGGCGCTGCGCATCGCAGGCGGACTGCTGCGCCGCCGACCCGCGTGGACGGCCGAGCACCTGATCGAGAAGCTGAAGGAGGGCGGGCCCGGTCTGGGCGTGTTTCGCGACGCCAAAGGAGATCTGACCGGAGTCTTCGACCTCTCCTACCGGACGCTGCCCGACGGCCAGCGGCTGCTGTTCCGCCGACTCGGCCTGCTGCCGGGGCAGGACACCGACGCCTACGCCGTCGCCGCGCTGCTCGGCTGGGATACCGACGACGCCGAGCAGGCGCTGCAGGACCTCGTCGACCACCACCTGCTCAGCGAGCCCGTGTTCGGCCGCTACCAGATGCACGACCTGATCCGTCAGCACACGCAGATGCTCGCCGAGCAGGACGCGGCCGCCGACCGGGCCGAGGCGCTGAACCGGCTGATGGATTACTACCAGTACGTCTCCCAGCGCGCCGACGCTTGGTTCTCGCGCTATCGCAAGCCCATGGTGCCCGGCCGGGTTCCCGCGCAGGCGCCCGAGTTCGCCGACGCGGAGCGGGCGATCGCGTGGCTGCGCGCCGAGCGGGCCAACCTGCAGGCCTGCGTCCAGCGCGCCGTGGCGCAGGCGCAGGACGACCGCATCGTCGGCCTGGTCGCCGGGCTCGAGCAGATCGTCCGCGAGGACGGACCCCGCTCCTACGCCGTCGGCATGCACACGACCGCGACCGAGGCGGCGCAGCGGCTCGGCGATCCCGTCCTGCGCTCCAGGGCCCTGACCGGTCTCGGAGCCGCGAAGACGCTCGCCCTCGACTTCCCCGGCGCGCTGGAGGCCCTCGACCAGGCCGCCGCGGTGAGCCTGGAGCAGGACGATCGCAGCGGCCTCGCCATGGCGCGCGCGGAACGCAGCGTGGCGCTGCGGATGAGCGGCGACCTGGACGGCGCGCTGCGCGAGCTCGATGGAGCCGTCGCCGGCTTCGCCGAACTCGACGATCCGCTGGGGCAGGCGGCCTCGTACACGGAACTGGGACTGAGCCGCTACCTGAGCGGCAACGCCGCGCGCGCGGCGCAGGAGCTCGCCGAGTCGCTGCGGCTCTACCGGCAGATCGGCGACCGGCGCGGCCAGGCGAAGGCCGTGGGCATGCTCGGCGGGATCCAGCACTCGATCGGCGAGACCGAGCCCGCGCTGGTGAGCCTCGCCGAGGCGCTGGCCCTGTACCGCGAGTTCGGCGACAGCACCGGCGAGGCCAACATCCTGACGGAGCTGTCCTCCGCGCACCGCGCCCTCGGAGACCTGAAGGCGGCGCGGAGGTTCGTCGACGAGGGGCTGCGGATCCTGCGGGGGAACCGGGTCAAGCTCGGGATCGCCATCGCCGTCCAGGCCAGGGCCACGATCTCGCGGACCGAGGGCGACCTGCCGGCGGCCATCCGCGACTTCGACGAGGCGCTGGTCGCCTTCCAGGAGGCCGGAGCGCGCGGCAACCAGGCCTGGGTGCTCAACGGCTACGCCGAGGCCGTGCACGCCTCGGGCGACCCGAAGCGCGCGCTGGAGCTCTACCGCGAGGCCCTGGATCTCGCCCGCGAGGCCGCGATGCGCAACGAGCAGGCCCTGGCGCTGGAGGGCATCGGGGAGATCCTGCTGGCCGACGGCGCGCGCGACGAGGGCGTCGCGCACCTGGCCGAGGCCCTGGAGCTGTGCCGGGAGCTGGAGCAGCGGGCGGACGCGCAACGGATCGAGGACCGCCTGGCGCAACCCGCCTGAATCTTGACGATGTCTTGATGTTCGCGGCGCAACATGTGGCGGGGGGACCATCGAGACGAAAGGCGGGTAACCGATGAGTCTGTCGGACACAAGCTCGATGTTCGACATCGAGACCCTGCGCCGCGGTATCGAGATGCGCGACGCGGCCGCCATGCGCGGCCTGTACGCGGAGAACGCGCTGATGACGCTCGTGGACCAGCGTGATCAGCCGAGCCACCCGCACGAGATCGTCGGAGCCGCCGCCATCGGCGCGTTCCTCGACGAGATCTGCAGCCGCGACATGGAGCACCACCTGGACCAGGTCGTCGTGTCGGCCGACGGCACGCACGCGGCCTATCTGGAGCAGTGCCGCTACCCGGACGGCACCAAGGTGCTGTCCACCTCGATGCTCGACCTACGCGACGGCCGGATCGCCGCCCAGACCAGCGTGCAGGCCTGGGACGACTCCTCGGCCGGCGGGACGGACGCGCCGACCGCGGCCAAGGCCGAGCACCGCTCCTTCAGCATGCCCGACGAGATGCGCCCCTTCGAGCACGGCCGGATGGAGCTGCTCAGCGCCGGCGGCGGCTCTGTGGGCCGCGCCCGCTTCGAACCCGGCTGGCGCTGGTCCCAGGACGTCAAGCCCATCGCGGGCACGGACCTGTGCGAGGCCCCGCACTTCTGCTACCAGACCTCGGGAACCCTGCACGTCCGGATGGCCGACGGCACCGAGTTCGACCTGAGGGCCGGCGACCTCGCCGTCATCCCGCCCGGCCACGACGCCTGGGTGGTCGGCGACGAGACGGTCGAGATGATCGACTGGCAGGGCGCCCTGCACTACGCCGAGAAAGGCTGACCGCCGCCCCGACTCCGGAGCGCCGTGTGCCTCGCGCGGCGCTCCGGTCGAGCGCGGGTCAGGGCCCTCTCCTCGCGCCGCATGTCAGCCGAGGAAGCTCAACCGCACTCGGCGGTCGGGGTTGTCGCGGTTGGTGTCCACCAGGACGACGGACTGCCAGGTGCCGAGTTCCAGGCGGCCGCCGATCACCGGGAGGGTGGCGTGCGGCGCGATGAAGGCCGGCAGGACGTGGTCGCGGCCGTGGCCGGGGGAGCCGTGGCTGTGCCGCCAGCGCTGGTCGGCGGGCAGCAGGTCGCGGAGCGCGGTGAGCAGGTCGTCGTCGCTGCCGGCGCCGGTCTCCAGGATCGCCACGCCGGCCGTCGCGTGCGGGACGAAGACGTTGAGCAGGCCGTCCGCGCCGCGGGCGGCCTCGCGCAGGAAGGCCTCGCAGTCCGCGGTCAGGTCGTGCACCGCCTCCTCGCGGCCGGTGCGCACGCGCAGGACGCTGGTGGTCAGCGCCATCAGACCAGCCGGCCGACGTGCGCCAGCGCCTGCTTGAGCAGCGTGCCCTGGCCGCCGATCATCTCCTGCTGCACGAGCGGCGAGGCGGCCTCCTCCGGCGTGAACCAGACGAGGTCCAGCGCGTCCTGGCGCGGCCGGCAGTCCCCGGAGACCGGGACGATGTAGGCCAGCGCGACAGCGTGCTGACGCGGGTCGTGGTACGGCGTTATCCCCGGCGTCGGGAAGTACTCGGCGACCGTGAACGGCTGCGGGGACACCGGGATCCGCGGCAGCGCGACCGGGCCGAGGTCCTTCTCCAGGTGGCGCAGCAGCGCGTCGCGCACCCGCTCGTGGTGCAGCACCCGGCCGGAGACGATCGCCCTGCTCATCGTGCCGTCCGGCATGATCCGCAGCAGCAGGCCGATCGCGGTGACCTCTCCGGTGTCGTCCACCCGGACCGGGACGGCCTCGACGTAGAGGATCGGCATCTGAGCGCGCGCCTGCTCGAGCTCGCCGCTGGTGAGCCAGCCGGGGCTCGTCTCTTCAATCACCTCTGCCACGCATTGATCGTATCCGGAAGGACGGAACCGCGGCTATGCGTTCGGCGGTTCGGGCTGCGCCTCGCTGGCCAGGATCGCGCGGCGCAGCGCGGCGCCGGGGCCCGTCTCGCCGCGACCGCGCGCCAGGAGTACGAACTCGACCTCGCCGAGCGCCGGCAGCCCCGCGTCCCGGGGGAGCTCGGCGAGGCCCGCGGGAATCAGGCTCCGGGTATGCGCGGTCACGCCGAGCCCCGCGCGGGCCGCCGTGTGCAGGCCGCTGAAACTGCCCGCCGTGCACGCCGAACGCCATGGTCTTCCCGCCCGCTCCAGCGCGCGGATCGCCAGTTCGCGGCTGATGCTCGGCTCCGGGCACGCGATCAGCGGCACCGGCTCGGACGGATCCGCGCTCAGCCGGAACCCGGGCGCGGCGATCCAGGCCATCGTGTCGCGGGAGACGAGTGTGCCGTGCGTCTCGCCGGTCTTCCGCTTGGCCATCACGAGATCCAACTGCCGCGCCTCCAGGGCCCGGTGCAGCACGCCGCTCAGACCCACCGTCAGTTCGAGTTCGACGAGCGGGTGCGTGGCGCGGAACGAGCGCAGGATGTCCGGCAGCCGCGAGTACGCGAAGTCCTCCGAGGCGCCGAGCCGCACCCGGCCGCGCAGCGCCGGGCCCGCGAAGTAGTCCACGGCGTGCTCGTTGCTGTCGAGGATGTCCCGCGCGAAGCCGAGCATCGCCGTGCCGTCGGCCGTCAGCGTGACCGAGTGCGTGTCCCGCTCCAGCAGCGGGCGGCCGACGGCGGCCTCCAGCTTCCGCACGTGCTGGCTGACGGTCGACTGGCCGGTCCCGAGCCGCTGCGCCGCGGCCGTGAAGCTGAGCGTCTGGGCCACGGTCAGGAAGGTGCGCAGGTGGACCGGGTCGAGCAGCGCGGCCGGGCTATCGGATTTCGCGATCACAGTTACCACGGTATCCCGCTTTTCGGATGGCAGCCGCGCTGCCAGGCTGGATGACGTGCAAAGACTCCGCTCCCGCCTCGACCCCTTCATCCTCTCGCTGCTCGCGACCGTCGCCCTCGCCTCCGCCGTCCCGGCGCGCGGCTCCGGCGCCCGGTTCTTCAGCGACCTGAGCACGGCGGGGATCTGCCTGCTGTTCTTCCTGCACGGCGCGCGCCTCTCGCCCCGGGCCGCGCTCGACGGGCTGCGTCAGTGGCGCCTGCACCTGTTCATCTTCACGCTCACGTTCGTCCTGTTCCCGCTGCTCATGCTGCCGCTCACGCTGCTCGAACCCGGGCTCGTCCCGCACGAGCTGTTCGTGGGGCTCGTGTTCCTCAGCGTCCTGCCGTCCACGGTGCAGTCCTCGATCGCGTTCACGTCGATAGCGCGCGGGAACGTCGCGGCCTCCGTCTGCTCCGCGTCGCTGTCGAACCTCATCGGCGTCGTGCTCTCGCCGCTGCTGGTCTCCGTGCTGCTGGGCGCGAACGCGCGCGTGTCGGGATCGTCGATGCTCGACGTCGCCGCGCAACTGCTGCTGCCCTTCTTGGCGGGTCAGCTGCTGCGCCCGCGCATCGCGCCCGCGCTCAAGCGGCATCCCAGGGCACTGTCGTCGGTGGACTGCGGATCAGTGCTCATCGTCGTCTACACGGCGTTCGGCGAAGGAGTCGTCGCAGGGATCTGGCACCGCGTCTCCTGGCAGCAGCTCGTCGCGGTCGGCGTGATCGACGTCGTGCTGCTGGCGATCGTGCTCGCGGCCTCGACGCTCGGCGGACGGCTGCTCGGGTTCGACCGCGGCGACCGGATCGCGGCGGTGTTCTGCGGATCGAAGAAGAGCCTGGCCAGCGGATTGCCCATGGCCACGCTGCTGTTCCCGGCGGCCACGGTCAGCACGATCGTGCTGCCGCTGATGCTCTTCCACCAGATTCAGCTGTTCGCCTGCGCCGCGATCTCCCGGCGCTACGCGCGTCAGACCGAGGACGCGCCGGCGCCGTCTGCTCAGACCTCCGCGTTGGTCGCGTCGTAGCGCTGCTGCGCGTCGAGGACGTGCGGCATCGCGTCCTCCAGGTGCAGGACCAGCTCCCAGAGCTTCCCGGCGGTCTGGGCGCCGAGCCCGGTCAGGCTGTACTCCACCCGCGGCGGGATCGTGGAATGCACCTCGCGGGCCACGAAGCCGTCGCGCTCGAGCGCGTGCAGGCTCTGCGCGAGCATCTTCTCGCTCACCCCGCCCACGCGGCGGCGCAGCTCGTTGAACCGGGCCGGGGATTCGCGCAGCGCGATCAGCACGAGCGAGCCCCAGCGCCCGGTGATGTGCTCGAGGACCGGGCGTGAGGGGCAGCGCTGCGCGAGCACGTCGAACGCGAACTCGAACCCCTGGCCCGCGTCGTCGTCGAGCATCTGCTGCGTATCCATACCCTCCAGGATAACCCAGCACTGACCGAGACGCAGCACCAACTCCCAGATTGCACTTTCCAAAAGTTAGTGCCATCCTCAGGTTAGCGACCTTTCCGCACCACCGACGGGAGTTCCCCTCATGATCGTCATCACCGCTGCCAGCGGAAACCTCGGCAAGCTCGTCCTGGACGGCCTGCTGGAGCGCGGCGTGCCGGCCGCCGGGATCCGCGCCGTCGTGCGCACCCCGGCCAAGCTCGCCGACTACGCGGACCGCGGCGTCGAGGTCGTGGCCGGCGACTACGCCGACCAGGACAGCCTGGTCGCGGGCCTGGCCGGCGCCGAGAAGCTGCTGCTGATCTCCAGCGCGGGCAGCGGCGAGGAGCGGATCAAGCAGCACCTGAACGCGGTGGCCGCGGCGAAGCAGGCGGGCGTCAAGCACCTCGTCTACACCTCGATCACGCACGCCGAGGACAGCGCGATCGCCTTCTCCTGGGTGCACAAGGACACCGAGGCCGCCGTGCGCGCCTCCGGCATCCCCTTCACCTTCCTGCGCAACAACTGGTACTTCGAGAACCTGCTCGGCTCGGTCGGCTCGGCCCTGGAGCACGGCGCGTTCATCGGCGTCGCGGCCGACGCGAAGATCGCCTACGCCACCCGCGCCGACTACGCGGCCGCCGCCGTCGCGGTGCTGGCCGGCGAGGGCCACGAGGGCAAGACCTACGAGCTGAACGGCGACGTCGCCGTCACCAACACCGAGATCGCCGCCGAGGTCAGCGCGCAGTCCGGCAAGCCGGTCGCCTACGCGCCGATGTCCGAGGAGGAGTTCGCCAAGACGCTGGAGGGCTTCGGCCTGCCCGCCGCCTTCGCGGGCGAGCTGGCCCAGGCCGACTTCGCCATCTCCCAGGGCGCGCTGTCCGAGACGACCGGCGACCTCAAGGCCCTGATCGGCCGCCCGACCACGACCGCCGCCGAGGCCGTCGCGCAGGCGCTCAAGGCCTAAGGGCCCTCATTCAGAAGTTCGCGGGGCGGACGGCGCGCATCGCTTCATCCAGGAGCAGCACGACGTCCGCCTTGCCCTGCGAGCGCAGCCACGCGTGGTTCGCCGCGTCGAGGCAGGCGAGCGCGGCGCCGACGACGGCCGGCGCGCAGGGATTGCGCAGGTCGTCCCCGCCGTCCTCGCCGAGGCGTATCGCGATGTCCGGCACGAGCAGTTGCTGCCAGCGCATCAGCTGCTCGAAATGCCGCGCCTTGAGCGCCGGAATCTCCTCCAGCATGGTCCAGAAGCCCAGCGTGCGCTCCGGATCGTCCACGTTGTACGCGGTGACGATCTCGAAGGACCGGCGCAGCGCGACCCACGGGTCCTCCTCGCGCGGCCGCTTGCCCAGCGCCTCGGCCAGCCGCTCCCCGACGTCCTGCAGGTTGTCGAAGATGATCGCCTCCTTCGAGGCGAAGTAGCGGAACAGGCTGCGCCGGGATATCCCGGCCCGTTTCGCGATGTCGTCGACGGTGGTCGCCTCGAAGCCGCGGGCCAGGAACAGGTCCATGGCCACCTCCGTCAGCTCGGCCCGTACCGCGCGCCGGGTGCGTTCGCGCAGGCCGGGCGCGGGAGCCGCGGGCGATTCGATCGACATGACGTCCACTTTACCCGTGCTATGTACGACACGGATAGTCTGACTTGGCACTGAGTGCCACTTAGGGCGTATGGTGACGGTAGAGTGAACTGCTCCGCGGATTGAGATGAATCGAGCGTCGGCCATGACCGTCCATCAGCTCAGCGGCACGGACACCGGCACCCTGGCGCCCAACTGCGTGCTCGTCGCCGTCGACCTCTCCCGCACCTCCCTGCGCGCCGCCGACTACGCGGCCGGCCTCGCCCGCCGCAACGGCGTCGGCGTCATCGGCGTCTACGTCCGCCGGCACAGCGCCCTGGTCCTGGCCAACCCCGGCGTCACGGTCTACGCGCAGGCCGCCGAGACCGAGGTGGCCAAGGAGGCGGGGGAGTACCTCGCCGCGAGCGCCCTGCGGCTCGGCACCGCGTGCGCCTTCACGGTGATGGAGGGCCCGCCCGCCGAGGCCATCCGCAGACTGGCCCGCGACCTGCAGGTCTCCGCCCTGGTCGTCGGAGCCGCCGAGCACCGCGTCCACCGCTGGTTCGGCTCCCTCGCCACGAAACTGGCGCGTACGGCTCCGTGCCCGGTGATCGTCGTACCGTGAGTGTTGCCGCATCCTGGCAGCCGCGTGGCCTGCGCGGCCGCCTCCCCCGTAATCGTCGTACCCTGAGATTGATCTTGACAGCCGCGCGGCGTGGGCCTACCGTCCAAGCGAGTTAATTCATGGGCGAATTAATCCTTGGGAGCGTTGACCGTGCAGCTTTTCTCCTGGCGCAGACGCGCCGCTCTCGTCCTGACCGCGGGCCTGCTGGCCACCGCGGGCGCGACGACCGCTTTCGCCTCGTCGGCGAGTCAGTCCTCCACCTCCGCCGCCTCGGCGAACTCGGCCGCCGCGGCGCCGAGCAGCTTTCACGGTGTGAACTGGGCCGACCCGAACGACAACTACAACAGCGGCCCGGTCGTGCCGAGCGGCCTGAGCACCAGTGACTCGTACGCCACCGTGTACAAGATCACGCAGGGCATGGTCTCCGGCTTCCGCAAGAACCTCGGCGCCAACACGCTGCGGCTGCCGATCAACCCGGCGAGCGTCGGCACCGCCTGGTGGAAGTCGTACCGCGCGACCATCGACGCGGCCACCGCGGCGGGCGACAAGGTCATCCTGAGCTACTGGGACGAGAAGTCCTCCAACGACGGCGTGATCGACGACACGGCGACGTGGAACCAGATGTGGGACACCGTCACCAAGACCTACGCCCACAACCCGCACGTGTTCTTCGAGCCGATGAACGAACCGTACGGCTACACGGCCGCCCAGTGGGTGCAGATCTGCACGCAGTGGCTCGCGGACCGCACGTACATCCCGCGTGACCGCGTCGTCATCAGCGGCACGGGCTACAACGACAACGTGACCGCCCCCGGAGCGGCCGCCGCGCTCGACGGCACGCTGCTCTCGCTCCACTTCTACGGCTACTGGAACAGCTTCACGACCGAGGCGGACTGGATCAACAACCTGCTTCCGCGTCTCGGCGCGTACGCCTCCCGCACGATCGTCGACGAGGCCGGCGCCCCGATGACGATCGGCCTGAACTACGGCGCGCACAACGGCAACACCTACACGGCGTACCTCGCCGCGACCACCGACATCGCCCGCGGCATGGGCATGGGCCTCGTCTACTGGCCCGGCCTGCGCTTCGGCGACTCGTACTCGATCGAGAGCCTCGGTTCCGACGGCAAGCTGACGAACAACAGCGCCTCCGGCGTCGCGCAGCTCAAGTGGGGCTACGGCTTCGGCACCGTCCCGCCGGTCAACGACCAGCCCGCCGCCCCTCCCGGTCAGGAGCTCGTCAACGCCGCCTCCAGCCGCTGCGCCGACGTCCCCGGCTTCTCCACCACCGCGGGCACCCAGCTCGACGAGTGGGACTGCAACGCCGGCGGCAACCAGACGTGGGACTACAACGCCAGCCACGAGCTGAGCGTCTACGGCGACATGTGCATGCAGGCCGGCACCGGCTCGACCGCCGCCTCCGGCACCGCCGTCGTCCTGGAGAGCTGCACCGGCGCGACGAACCAGCAGTGGACCGTCAACGCCTCCGGCACCGTGACCAGCGCCGCCGACGCGACCCTCTGCCTGGACACCGTCGCCGAAGCCACCGCCGACGGCACCCTCCTCAACGTCACCACCTGCTCGGCCGCCACCAGCCAGAACTGGAAGCTGGGCTCCTGACCCCGCGCCGCGCCCCGCGCGCGGCAAGCCTTTCGGTGGCGCACTGGATTCGCTCCGGTGCGCCACCTCCGCTTCCCCGCGCCCCTTTCCAGTGACTCAGCCCCCGCATGCCGCTTTGCCGAGCGGATAA
>DASTAE010000204.1:0-39157 GCA_035712985.1 Actinospica sp. | reverse complement strand
ACTAGCGATCGGCTAGCGACCGACCAGCTGCCTGCTAGTTGGCGTCGGCCGACGGGATGAAGGCGCCGGGGACGTCGTTGGGCGCGTAGATCTTCTTGTCGCCCGGGTACGGCTTGGTCCAGCCGGTGGTCTGGTAGTAGGTGTACCGGTTCATCTGCTCCGGGTCGGCGTAGTCCGGGACGGCGCCCGGGCCGACCAGGTGCTGGTGCGCGGCCCAGGCCTTCCACTGCGCGGCCACCGAGGCCTCGGCGGCCGGGACCGCGGTGGCCGCCGCGTTCGCCTTGGCGACGGACGCGGTGGTCTGGCCGGCCGGGACGTTCGCGCCGCAGGACGGGGTCGGGGAGACGCCGAGGGTCAGCGAGGTCTGGTTCGGCACCACGTTGTACGGCGCGTAGTTCGGCTTCGCGGTGAAGGCCGTGTACATCGGCGTCGCCGCGGCGTCGAGCTGGTTCATCGGGTGGATCCCGAGGATCTGCTCGATGGTGCGGACCATCTCGATCTGCGAGTAGTAGCGGTCGTCCACGGTGCCGTGCTGGGCCCACGGGCTGATGACCTCGACCGGGGCTCGGTGGCCGTCCACGTGGTCGAGGCCGGCCTGCGAGTCGTCCTCGACGACGAAGATCGCCGAGTCCTTCCAGTACTGGCTGTGCGAGATCGTGTCCACGATCTGGCCGACCGCGAGGTCGTTGTCGGCGACCGCGGCGGTGGGGCTGGCCGAGCCGCCGGTGTGGTCGTTGGACAGCCAGAACATGTTGAGGGCGGCCGGGCCGTTCTTCGCGAAGTCCTGCTGCCAGATCGCGGCCTTGTAGGTGTCCGGCACCGCGTTGTCGAACTGCGGGAAGGCCGGGTCGGTCACGGCGTTGAGCGACGGGATCGCCGAGCCCTCGGTGATCGGGTACTGGCTCGGGGTGCCCGCGGCCACGGCCGAGGTCTCGCAGTAGTAGTTCTGCCAGGTGCCGCCGGCCGGCTTGGTCTCGAAGGAGTCGAACTCGCCGTAGTCGCGCACGGTCTTGCCCGCGGCCTCGGCGCCGGTCCAGATGAAGCCGGAGGACTGGTGGCCGAGGACGTCGTCCTCCGTGTCGTAGCTGCGGGTGTACTCGCCCGCGCTGGACTCGGTGTACTCGGGGTCGTCCGCCTGCATCAGCCAGTTGTGTCCCTCGGCGGAGTTGGTGCCGACGTCGTAGAAGTTGTCGTAGAGCCCGAACTGCTCGGCCAGCGCGTGCTTGTTCGGGGTGACGGCCTCGCCGAACTGGGTCAGCGCGGAGTCGCCGTTGCCCTGCGGGAGGTCGCCGAAGACCTGGTCGTAGGTCCGGTTCTCGTCGACGATCAGGAAGACGTGCTTGATCGTCGACGGCAGGCCGATCCGGGCCGGCACCGGGACGGCCTTCGCGGTCTTGCTCTTCGCGTACTGCACGGAGCCGGGCGTCCAGCCGTCGTACTTGAAGACCTTGGCCGTGTAGGACCGGATCACCTGGTCGCTCGGCAGGTTGAAGCGGGTCAGGCTGCTGGTGGTGTCGTGCGTGTTGTGCCCGGCCGCGACGGTCGGACGCAGCGCGTCGATGCCGCGGGTGTTGGCGACAACCACCTGGTTGCCCTCGGCGAACAGGTCCGCGGGGAAGTAGTCGGTCGGCAGCAGGCCCACGTAGGCGGCCGGCTGCTGGGCCGAGGTGAACTTGTAGACGGCGACCGCGTTGGCCCGGCCGAGGCTGACCAGCAGGTGGCCGTCGGCGGTCATCGTGACGGCGTCCGGCTCGTAGCCGATCGAGGCCTCGGGCCACGGCTGGGTCGAGATCGTCTGGACGACCTTGTTCTTCTTCGCGTCGATCACCGAGACGGTGTTGCTGTCGGTGTTCGCGACGAAGACCGTGTCGCCCTGCGCGTAGACGGCGGTCGGGTGCAGGCCGACGGCGATGCTGCCGACGGCGGCCGACGGGTCGGTCGTGTCGATGACGCTGACGGTGCCGGTGGTGGAGGCGCCGGTCTGCCCGTTCGCGACCACGTCGGTGCCGTAGGAGTTCATCGTCGCGTCGGCGGCGGTGGCGGTGCGGCCGCCCTCGTTGCTGACGTAGAGCTTGCCGTTGACCAGCGCGATGCCGCGCGGGGCGACGCCGGTGTTCCAGGTCTGCGTGATGGCGTCCGTGGTCGTGTTGATCGCGACGACGGTGTTCTGGCCGTTGACCGCGGCGTATACGGTCGAGCCGTCGCCCGAGAACACGGCCTTGCCGGACAGCGCCTGCTCGGAGCCCGCCGCCGGGATCGCGACGTCGACCGGGCTGGACAGCAGGCCGGTCGAGGGGACGGTGAACTTGGTGTAGCCGTTGGCCCGCGGTATCCACAGCTGCGTGCCGTCGGGCGAGTAGGTCGGCGAGGTCTGGCCCACGTCGTTGCCGCTGATCTGCAGGTTCGCGGTGGTCGAGGCGCCGATGACCTGCTCGACCTGGTAGCTGCGCAGGTCGATGATCACCAGCGCGGCGCCGCCGTCTGCGACGGTCGCGGCGACGTGCGTGCCGTCGGGGCTGACGGTGGCACCCATGATCTTCCCGTTCGGGATGACCAGGCGGGTGCCGATCGGGTTGATGTACTGGTCGCTCGAGATGACCTCGCCCTTCGAGGTCTGCTGACCGACCTGCTGGGTGCCGAACTGGATCGTCGAGGCGGAGCCGACGCCGGCCCCGGTCAGGACGAGTGCGGCGGCGACGACGCTCACCTTGGCCATGCGGCCGCGGCCCAGGCCGGCGGGGGGAACGAAGGCGTTCCCCTTCGGCAGCTTACGGCGCGTTACCTGCATCGAGTTTTCCTTTAGTGAGTAGGAAGCAGGTCGACGATGCCGTCGAACTGCCAGAGTGGATTCGGCACGTCCCCGCGCGCGGTGTGCACGAGGAAGAAGCCGTTCACTTCCACCGGTCCATCGCCGTCGGCGATGTACCGTCCGTTGGGATTGACGTCGAGTTGGTAGATGGCCTGGCCGGTCACGGTCGCGCCCGGCACGCTCCAGGAGACCGTGCAGCGCCAGTCGTTGCCCGGGCCCTCCTGCGCGGTGATCCCCTCGCTCTTCACGCAGGCGGCCGTGGCGCCGAGCTGCGCCTCGGTGACCGGCGGACGGTTGAGCTCCGCCTCCTGCAGCCGGTAGAGGTGCGCGAAGTCGACGGCTACGGACTGCTGCAGCTTGGCCTGGTCGATGCCGGAGCCGGTGGCCCCGGTCGCGGCGGCGACGACGCCGACGGTGACCGCGAACACGGCGAGCATCGGCAGCACGCCGAGGGTCAGGACCCTGCGTCCGGCGCCGTCGTTGGTGAGGTTGGTGAAGTCGCGGCGCAGGAAGATCGCGTACGCCAGCGCGGTCGCGGCGATCGCCCAGACGAGGCTGACCGCGACGCCGATCAGCAGCGGACCGACCTGCCGGGGCTCGGCGAACAGGCCGTTCCAGGAGATGTACGCGTAGCCCGGCAGCGCGAGGCGCAGCGGCACGGGCAGCGGCAGCATCTGCGCCAGCTGCATGCCGAAGGCGACGATCATCGGGAGCAGCAGGCCCATCGGCGAGCGGCCGAGCGCGACGGAGCCGAGCAGGCCGATCGCGGCCAGCGCGAGCGTGGGGGCCAGCGCGGCGGCCCAGGCGATCAGGACGCCGCCGACCGCGTCGGCGGGCGAGATCGCGTGCCCGTCGACGCCGACCATGGTCGTGTTCCCGACCGCGAGCACACCGCCGAGGATGCTGGACGCGGCCAGGCCGACCATCAGCACCAGGAGGGCGGTCAGGCTCGCCAGGGCCTTGGCGGCGAAGATGCGGCGCGGCGAGCGGACCGCGACGAGCAGGTGCCGCCAGGTGCCGATCCGGTCCTCGGAGGCGAATACGTCCCCGGAGACGAGGGAGGTGACCAGCGGCAGGCCCCAGGTGCCGGACAGGCCGAGCCCGACCAGCGCGGCGGCCCAGCCGCTCGCGTGCATCCAGCGGCCGAACAGGGTGTCGGAGGGCAGCGTGGCCTGCTGCTTGATCGCGAAGATGAGCAGTCCGGGGCCGAGCCAGCAGATGAGGACCAGCAGCCGCGTCCGCCACGGTGAGAACAGCTTGACCAGCTCGAAGCGCAGCGCGCTGCCGAGCGGGACCGGCGGGGCGGGCGCGGGCGGGATCTCGGCGGCCGGCTCCTGCTCGATGACGGTCGCGGTGGTCATCGGGCGGCCTCCGGCTCGGGCTCGGTGAGGGCGAGGAACGCGGCTTCCAGCGGCGAGACGACCGGCGCGAGCTCGCGCACCGCGACCTCGGCGCGCACGACGCGCGCGACCAGTTCGTCGAGGGCTGAGACCTGGCCGCGGACGACGATGACTTCGTTGTCGCCGCGGGCCACGGCGTCGGAGTCCTCGACGACCCGGATGCCGGGGGTCTCGAGCGCGACGGCGCGGGCGGCGGTCGCGTCGGAGGCGCGCAGCCGGTAGTCCAGCTCGCGGTTCTCGTCGGAGAGCTTGTTCAGCGGGCCGGAGAAGACGACGCGGCCGGTCGCCAGGATGGTGACCTCCGAGCACAGCGCCTCGAGGTCGTCCATGCGGTGGCTGGAGAGGATCACCGTGACGCCTTCGGCGGCCAGCCGGCTCAGCACGCCGTGCACGTGCTTCTTGCCGGAGGGGTCAAGGCCGTTGGCCGGCTCGTCGAGGACCAGCAGTCGCGGCTTGGTGAGCAGCGCGGCGGCGAGGCCGAGGCGCTGGCGCATGCCGAGCGAGAAGCCGCGGACCTTGTCGTCGGCGACCTCGGTCAGCCCGACCTCGGCCAGGGCGGCGTCCACGTCGGCGCCGCGCGCGTCACGGCGGCGCAGCCGGGCGAGGGCCGCGAGGTTCTGCTTCGCGGTGAGCGTCGGGTAGAGGCCGGGGCCGTCGACGAAGCCGGAGACCCCGTCGGGCGCCGCGAGGGCGCGGCCGACCGGGGCGCCGAGGATCTCCAGCGTCCCCTCGTCGGCGACGGCCAGGCCGAGCAGCAGCCCGAGCAGCGTCGTCTTCCCGGCGCCGTTCGGGCCGACCAGCCCGTGGATCTGACCCTTCGCCACGTTGACATCGATGTGATCGAGCGCGACGACGTCACCGAAGACCTTGGTGATCCCGCGCCCGCGTACCGCGACGGTCGTGTCCATGAGCCCCTCTCTCAGCCGGCTCTCGGCCGGCCTTCAGGAACCTATGGGCGCAGATTGAACGCCGAGGGAACACGAGAGGGCGCAGCGGCGATGGATTCTGTGACTCGCGTCAAGGCTTGGCCAAATCGGCGGTGTTTCTCAGCGGGCGGCGTTCTTGATGAACTCGCCCTGAGCGTCGGACGCGGGCCTGACGCCGGCGAAGTAGCTGCCGCGCAGATGGCGGCGCGTGGCCCGGTCGTCGGTGGCGCGCGTCGCGGAGTGCCACAGGTAGCAGTCGTGCAGCAGCACGTCGCCGCGCTCAGCGTAGACGGCGATCTCACCGCGGATCTTCTCGAAGGCGAGCGGCATCGGGAACGGCGGCGGGGCCAGGGTCCTGCCTCCGGAGGGGCGCGCGGTGTCCGGCACCTCGACGTTGTTGACGTTGCGATAGGGCGCGGGCGTGGCCCACAGGTGGCTGCCCGGCACGACGCGCAGGAAGCCGTTGCAGGGGCTGGTCTCGTCGATGTGCAGGGTGACCGAGGTGGCCGGCCAGATGTCCATGCTCGGACTCGCCTGCCAGTCCGAGTGCCATCCGATCCGGGTGTAGCCGGACTCCCGGCCGGGCCGCGCGTCCTGGTAGACGACGCCGGACTGGACGTCGCCGCCGAACCAGATCTCGCCGCCGAGCAGGTCGCGCAGGATGGTCAGCAGGCGCTCGTCGGTGACGGCCTCGTGCACGGAGGGCGCGATCTCGGTGACGTGCTCGACGTAGTTCGCGAACTTCTCGGCTTTCGCCGCGTCGTCGAGGTACTTGGTCGAGCCGTGGCGCGCGGGTAGCTCTCCGGCGACGACGCGGGACTGCGCGTCGACGCACTCTGCCTCCATCCGGTCGAAGTGCTCCGCGGTGAACAGGCCGCGCACCACCGCGTAGCCGTGCATCTGGTAGTACCAGCGAATGCCGTCGCGGTCGGCCGCGTCGAAGACTCCGGGTTCGTTGAGGGTATCCATACGACGGAGTGAACCACCCGATTCATAGCCGGTCAATGGAGGATCACGCAGCTCATAGGGATTTGATGCGGCGTTAACACGACTACGATGAATCGGTTGGTTCAGATGCCGGCGACGCGCGCGCAGACGGACTCGACGGCGGCCTGCGCGGCGAGGTGGGCGCGGCGCTCGTCGCTGGAGCCGAGCAGGTCCATCTGCAGTCCGCGCCAACAGGCGACCAGCTCGCGGGCGAGGACCTCCGCGGGAGCCGGCCGCACGCCCTCGCGCTCGAAGGTCGCCGCGACGTCGGCCACCAGATCGCGCGCGACGCGCTCCAGCCAGGCGCCGTACACATCCGGGCGGTTCACGGCCAGCCCGAAGACCTCGAAGAACAGCCGCGCGAACGGCCGGTTCTCGGCGGCCGAGATCCCGTCCCAGGCCTCGAACAGCCGCGACTCCAGGGGCGCCGGGCTGGTCCGCAGGTCGTGCGAGAGGCTGCTGAAGCGCGGGAACCGGGAGCCCGCGGCGACCAGCGCGTCCATGGTCAGCTGCTCCTTGCTGCCGAAGTAGTACAGCAGCATCCGGTTGTTCGAGCCGATCGCGGCGGCCAGGCCGCGCAGGGTCAGGGCGGCGACCCCGTGGGCGAGCACGTAGTCGGCGCAGAGGTCGAGCAGCCGTTCACGCTCGGCCTTCGCTGCGGTCATCGCCCCAGACTAGCGCGAAGGGCACGCGGGAAATCGGCGTGCAACGAACGGGACGCGCGGGCGAAACAGCGGGTTTGTAGGTTCTGGGCCATGAACAGCGGGCGCACCTTGCAGCAGATCCGCCGGGTGGCCTGGACCCGGGGGCGGGTGGCGCACGGCAGCTGAGCGCGGGATCGATTCCGCGCCACGGTTCTGCCCTTCTCAACCCGCTGAAAGGCCCCCGGCCATGCCCGCTGAGCTGACCCTCCCCCGCGAGTGCACCTTCGATCCGGACGACTGGCGGATCATCGCACGCTCCTGGTACCCGATCGCGCTCGCCACCGAGGTGGGCGAGGCGCCGCTCGGGGTGACGCTGCTGGACCAGCCGCTCGTCGCCTACCGCGTCGAGGGGCGGGCCGTGATCGCGGACGACATCTGCCCGCACCGCGGCGTGCCGCTGAGCCTCGGCAAGGGCGACAGGCGGGGGATCTCCTGCGCGTACCACGGCTTCCGCTTCGGGCCCGAGGGCCGCTGCGTCGACATCCCGGCGAATCCGCAGGCCAAGATCCCCTCGCGGCTGAACCTGCGGACCTACCCGGCCGTGGAGCGCTACGGCCTCGTCTGGACCTGCCTCGCCGCGGACGCCGACGCCGAGCCGGAGATCCCGCCGCACCCGCACTGGGACGATGAGGGCTTCCAGCGGATCAACTGCCCGTGGATCGACATCGCGGCCTTCGCCGGGCGGCAGGTCGAGGGCTTCCTGGACGTCGCGCACTTCAGCTTCGTGCACCTCGAGTCCTTCGGGAACCCGGACAACCCGGTCGTGCCGGACTACGCGCCGGTGGCCACGGCCGACGGCTTCGAGGTCGAGTACTGGAGCTCGGTCGGCAACTACCCGATCGGCGTCGTCGACCGCAGCGAGCCCGGATTCCAGTGGCTGCGGCACTTCCGGCTGCACGTGCCGTTCACCGCGACCCTCGTCGTGCACTTCCCGGAGGGCGGCCGGCTCTCGATCATGAACGCCGCCTCCCCGGTCTCGGCCCGCAGGACCCGGATGTTCGCGCCGATCTGCCGGAACTTCGACACCGACCAGCCGGTGCAGGGGGTCTACGACTTCAACCGGATCGTGTTCGAGGAGGACCGGGCGATCGTCGAGGTGCAGAAGCCGGAGAACCTGCCCCTCGACCCGAAGCTCGAGGTGCACGTGCCCGCGGACCGCAGCTCGATCGCGTATCGCAAGGCGCTGCGCGGCCTGGGCCTCGGCTCGTTCTTCACGGCCTGAGAGGGGATCAGATGTCGACGATTCCCGCGGTCGTGCACGCCCTGACCCGCGCGTCCGCGGACACGCTGTTGATCGAACTGCGCCACCCCGAGGCCGAAGGACGCCTCCCCGAGGCCCGGCCCGGCGACCATATCGACGTGCGCTTCGGCGGGTACACCCGGCAGTACTCGCTCTGCTCCCCCGCGACCGACCGGGGCAGATACCTGATCTGCGTCAAGCGGGAGCGCGGCGGACGCGGCGGTTCCACGGCCCTGCACGAGGGACTCCGGGTGGCCGACACCGTCCGGATCAGCGAGCCGCGCAGTAAGTTCCCACTGACCCGCGGCAGCCACACCCTGCTGCTGGCCGCCGGGATCGGGATCACGCCGCTGCTGGCGATGGCCGAGGCGCTGTGGCACCAGGGCGCGCCCTTCGACCTCTGGTTCTACGCGCCGGACCGCGAGCGCGCTCCGCTGATCGAGTACATCGCGACGCGTCCCTACGCCGAACGAGTGCATCTCCGGCTCAGCTCGCTGGGCCAGAGCGCGCGCACCGCGCTGCCGGACGCGCTCAAGCTGGCGGTCCCGCGGGCCCAGGTCCACGTGTGCGGACCCGCCGCGTTCATGGAGCACGTCAGGGCGAGCGCCCGGGCGGCCGGCTGGTCGGACGGTCAGGTGCATCAGGAGACGTTCGCGCTCGACTCCTCGGCCGCGGCCGAGCTGGTCTCCGGCGACGCGTTCACGGTGCGCGTGGCGAGCAGCGGGCAGGCGTATCCCGTCCCCTCGGGCGTGTCGATCGCGGACGTGCTCCAATCGAACGGCGTGGAGGTGGATCTGTCCTGCGAACAGGGCATCTGCGGGGCGTGCCTCGTTCCGGTGCTCGCCGGGGAGCCCGACCATCGGGACGAGGTGCTGAGCGCGGCCGAGCGGGCGGCGAACGACCGGATGACGATCTGCTGCTCGCGGGCGCGCACCGCCGAACTGACCCTGGACCTGTGAGGAGAACTCCGATGGCGATCGTGCTCGGACCCAACCGCTACGGCAAGGCGGAGAACCGCGTGGTCCGGATCCACCGGGAGACGCCGCGTCACGAGATCCGCGATCTGAACGTCTCGACCGCGCTGCGGGGCCGCTTCGAGGCGGCGCACACCGTCGGCGACCAGTCGGCCGTGCTGCCGACGGACAGTCAGAAGCAGACCGTCTACGCGTACGCGAAGACCGAGGCGTGGGCGAGCATCGAGGAGTACGGGCTTGTCCTCGCGCGGCACTTCGTGGAGGACATCGAACCGGTCGACTCGGCGCGCGTGGAGATCGAGGAGTTCGCCTGGGACCGGGTGACCGTGGGCGGCGCCGAGCACGACCACACCTGGGTGCGCCGCGGGCCCGAGGTGCGCACGGCCGCGGTGACCGTGGACGGGTCGGGCACCTGGGTCGTCGGCGGCATCAAGGATCTGACGATCCTGAAGTCGACCGGCTCCGAGTTCCACGGCTTCCTGCGGGACCCGTACACGGTGCTGGAGCCGACCGCGGACCGGGTCATGGCCACGTCCCTGGACGCCGCCTGGCGCTTCTCGACCCTGGACGTCGACTGGGAGGCCGCCTACGCGGCCGTGCGCGGAGCACTCGTCGAGGTCTTCGCCACGCTGCACTCCCTGGCCCTGCAGCAGACGCTGTACGCGATGGGCGGAGCGGCACTCGAGGCCTGCCCGCAGCTCGCCGAGATCCGGCTCTCCGCCCCGAACAAGCACCACTTCCTCTACGACCTGGGCCGCTTCGGCATCGAGAACCACGGCGAGGTCTTCCACGCCGACGACCGTCCCTACGGCCTGATCCAGGCCACCGTCCTGCACGACGACGCCCCCGACGCGGGCCCGGCCTGGGACTCGTACACGGGCCTCGTCTAGGCGGGCCCGGTCTAGGCGGGGCTCTCGAGCTCGTCCAGTTCGTCGTACCAGGCGGTGATGGTCGAGACGCGGTTGCGGCCCCGCCGCGTGTGCTGGGCGAGGGTCGCGGTCGCGAGCAGGTGGACCAGCGTCATCGCGCCGGCGTAGCTGTCGAAGGCGGACGGGGAGCTCAGGGGGGCGGGGAGGAAGTGCGTGACCCGGTCCTGGAGATTGCCCAGGGACGCGTCGGCGATCAGGACCACGGGGACGTCGCGGGCCCGCAGGGCGTCGACCAGGCGGGGGAATCCCTGAGGGCGGCGGCGGAAGGCGACCAGGACCGCGGCGTCGGTCGGTCCCAGGTCGGCGAGGTCCTCGCCGAGGCTCTGGCCGGGCACCGGGAGCACGGTCACGCGGGCGCGGATCTGCGCGAGCTGCTGGCGCAGGTGGAGGGCGACGGGGTAGCTGTTGCGCCGGCCGATGACGGCCACCTGCGCGGCGTCGGCCAGCAGCGCGGCGGCCGCTTCCAGCCGGCCGTCGCCGACGGTGCGGAACAGCTGCTCGAGGTTGCGCTGCTCCGCGGCCAGATGGGCCGTCAACGCGTCGCCCGGGTCCTGCGGCGGGGCCGCCGCGCCCATCGGGGAACCCAGGCCGCGCAGCAGTTTCGCCTGCGCGCGGACCTGGGCGAAGTCCTCGTAGCCGAGGCGGCGGACCAGCCGCGAGACGGTGGCCTTGGAGACGCCGCTGAGCTGGGCGATCTCCGAGGCGCTGTAGACCGCGAGGTCGTCCAGCCGGTCGAGCACCACGTCGGCCGCGCGCTGCTCCTGCGGGGACAGGGCCGCGTACCGGCGGTCGATGCGTTGGCCGATCGGCGCTTCGTTCATGGGCCTAGTGTGTCCTATCGGTCGGCCATCCCCATGCGGGAGAGCGCGAAGGCCTCGATCGCGCCGA
The DNA here is from genome assembly GCA_035712985.1 of Actinospica sp. GTDB lineage: Bacteria > Actinomycetota > Actinomycetes > Streptomycetales > Catenulisporaceae > Actinospica. Next base: position 28,300 of record DASTAE010000204.1, on the reverse strand, counting down.
GCACCGTGTAGAGCACCACGGAGACCGAGGTCAGCACGATGATCGAGGCCCACAGGTGCAGGTATCCGAACGCTCCGATGTCGGAGAGGATGGCGCCGCCGATCCCCTGCCCGGTGGCCAGCCATTCCGTGACCAGCGCGCCGACCAGGGCGCTGGGAACGGAGAGTCTCGCGGCGGCGAAGAGGTACGGGAGCGCGCCGGGCAGGGCGACCTTGGTCAGCACGCGGCGCGGGCCGCCGCCGTAGACCGCGACCACGTCCACGGCGAGCGCGGGGGCCGAGCGCAGCCCGTGCACGATCGTGACCAGCGCCGGGAAGAACACGACGATCCCGCCGATCACCGCGACGCCGCCGACGCCCCGGCCGAAGACCAGCACGATGAGCGGGGTCATGGTCACCAGGGGCACGGAGCGCAGCAGCGTCGCCAGGGGCATGAACGTGCTCTCGACGGCCGGGGCGGTGACGAAGGTGATCGCGGCGAGAAGGGCCGCGAGCATGCCGAAGAAGAAGCCGTAGGCGCCGTCTCCGAGCGTCGTGCCGAGCGGTTGGAGGACCGAGGACCGGTTCGTCGCGGCGTCGGGGCCGGAGAAGAGGTAGGTCCAGACGTCCGACGGGCTCTTGACGACGTAGGGGCTGAAGGAGAACAGGTCAACGACGGCGTACCAGAGCAGCAGTCCGACGATCGCGGAGACCAGCAGGGGGCTGAGAACGCGCCAGCCGGTGCGCAGCACGTGGTTCATGAGGACCATCCCGCGGTGAGTCGGCCGAGCAGCGCGAACAGTCCGTAGCCCGCGAACGCGAGCAGGCCGGTGACCAGCGCGAGCGCCCAGGTGCGCGGGACGTCGAACTGCTGCTGGGCGAGGGTGAGCACGACGCCGAGCCCGCTGTCCACGCCGCCGAGGTACTCGCCGAGGATGGCGCCGAGCATCGCGCTCGGCGCGGCGATCTTCAGGGCGTTGATGATCGCCGGCAGCGCGGCGATGACCTGGACCTTCGCGAGCCGGTGCCAGCGGTTGCCGCCGTAGGCGCGCACGACGTCCAGCGCGGCCGGGTCGGCCGAGCGGACGCCGAGCAGCGCGCCGACCAGCGTCGTGAAGAACACCGCCATGGCCGCCAGGAAGACCGTGGGGGCGCGGCCTCCCATGACCACGAGGACGATCGGCCCGACCGCGGTCAGCGGCATGCAGTAGCTGATCACCGCGAGCTGCGAGGCGGCCGGCGCGAGCCTGGGCACGAGGAGGGTGACGGCCGCGACCGCGAGGGCCGCCAGGTTGCCCCAGAGGAAGCCCTGCGCCGCGTAGGTGATCGTGACGACGGCGTTGGACCAGTAGAGCCCGGCGCCGTCCCGGGCCATCTGGTGCGCCACCGCCCACGGGGTCGGCACCGCCCCGTGCGTGCCGAGGCCGAACACCGCGACCACGGTCCAGGCGAGCAGGAGGATCAGGACTCCGGCGAGGCCTCCGAGGCGGCGCAGGACGTCCGTCATGCCGCGACCTCCGCCGCGCCCTCGGAGTCGAACAGCAGGGCGGAGAGCCGGTCGTGGTAGGCGTGGAACTCGGGCGTGCGCATGATCTCCGGCGTGCGCGGGCGCGGCAGGTCGATCTCCACCACCTCGACGATGCGGCCCGGCCGGGCGCTCATCACCGCGACGTAGTCGGAGAGGAAGACCGCCTCGCCGATCCCGTGCGTGACCATCAGGGTCGTGGCGGGCTTCTCGGCGAGGATGCGCTGCAGCTCCACGTTCATCCGCTGCCTGGTCATGTCGTCGAGCGCGCCGAAGGGCTCGTCGAGCAGCAGGACCGAGGGCTTCACGACGAGGCTGCGCGCGATCGAGACGCGCTGCCGCATGCCGCCGGAGAGCTGAGCCGGCTTGGCCTTCTCGAAGCCCTCGAGGCCGACCAGCCGGATCAGCTCCTCGATGAAGCCCGGTTCCGGCTTGACCCCGGCGACCTCCAACGGCAGCCGGACGTTCGCGGTGACCGACCGCCACGGCAGCAGCGCCGCGTCCTGGAACGCGATGCCCAGGGCGTGCTCACGGCGCAGCTCGAGCGGGGACAGGCCGTTGATGGCGGCCTCGCCCGCGCTGGGCTTCTCGAGTCCCGCGAGGATGCGCAGGATGGTCGACTTGCCACAGCCGGACGGCCCGAGCAGCGACAGGAATCGGCCCTGCGGAGTGTGCAGCGAGACGTCGTCGAGGGCGGTGATCGTCCGGCGGCCGACCTTGAACTCCTTGGTCAGGCCGCGCAGCTCGATGCCGCCGGGGTCAGCGGTTCCAGGCATCGCGTTCACGCCTTCAGGCTCGGGTTCTCCGCGTAGACCTCTTCGAGCAGCGAGAGGTCGAACAGCTGCTTCGCGGTCACCTTGACGCCGACCTTGCCGAGCGCCTCGATGTTCTCCGCGATCAGCGCGTCGGTCATGGTGAACAGGCCGTTCTTCTTGGTGTCGGCGCTGACGATCAGGCCGTTCTGCGCCGTGGCCTCGGCGGTCTGCTCGGTGAGGTTCAGGCCGTCGCCCTTGCCGAAGGTGTTCACGGCGAGGCTTGCCGACTGCGCGGGCGAGGCCACGGCGTCCGTCCAGCCCTGGATCTCGGCCTTCAGCAGGGCCTTGACCTTCGCGCGCTCGTTGTCGATCGAGTCCTGCAGCACGACGTAGGTCTCCGAGACCAGCGGCAGGCCGTAGTCCGCGAACAGGAACGTCGTGGTCTCATAGCCCTTGCTGCGGATCAGGATCGGCTCGTTGGTGATGTAGGCCATGTAACCGTCCACCTCGCCGGTGATCAGCACGGTCGGGTCGTACTGCACGGGGACGATGGTCACGTCCGAGACGGAGACGCCGTTCGCCGTCAGCAGGGCCTTGAACAGCACCTGGTTGGTGCCCTGCTGCACGCCGATCTTCTTGCCCACCATGTCCTTCGGCGCGGTGATCGGCTTCTTCGAGGTCACCGAGAGGATCGCGAAGGGGTTCTTCTGGTAGGTGGCGGCGACGGTCTTGAGCGGCGCGCCCTGGAGGATCGCCGGGCCGGTGGCGCCGGGCGAGGACAGCCCCGTGAAGGCCTTGCCCGAGGCGACCGCGGACTCGGCCGAGGTGCCCGCGGAACCGCCCGCGATCAGGTTCACCGCGGAGAAGCCGGCCGCCGTGTAGTAGCCCTTGGTCGTGGCGAAGAACTCCCCGGCGAACTCGATGTTCTTGATCCAGGACAGCTGGATCGCGATCGAGCCGAGGCCGGAGCCCGAGCTCGACCCTGCGGCCGCCCCCGCGCCGGTCGAGGATCCGCATGCGGCCAGAACGGGGGCGGCGCCTATGCCGAGGGCGGCCCATTGCAGCATCTTGCGCCGGCTGAAGCGGGCGGCGGGCAGGTCGTCGATCACGAGGGGGCTCCTAGGGTCTGAGGGCGGAAACGGGACAGCGGGAGGCGACGCGGGCTGTGGAAGCAGACGCTAGGCATCGGGTGTTTCCCGCCCGTGTCCGGCCGAGCGGCGAACGTGAAATCCGCGTTCCGGTCAGTTCGCTTTGTGAAACTCGGTTTTCGAGAAGATCCGTGTCGCCATGCGGTCGCCCGCGCGCAGCGCCCCGAGGGGGTCGGCATGCAGATGGACACCCGGAGCGCCGCCGATCGGACGACAGCCGTCGACCATGGAGATGCGCAGCGCTGGATCACCTTCACGTAGCAGCCGGGCGACGACGGCGCCCAAGATGCCGCCGCCCACGATGAGGACGTCGGTGTCGGTCACCCTGCCGTCCCGAAGTCGCGGACCCGGATCCGCGCGTGCACGCCGGTGACGCGGTCGACGACCTGGGAGATGTTGAAGTCCGTCGCCGCGCTGAGATAGGCGAGCGCGTGCTCCGGGTCCAGGGCGAACCGCGCCTGCAGCAGCGAGATCGCGGCGCGCACGCAGCGGCGCATCGCCTCGTCGAGGTCGACATCGAGCCCGGTCGGAATCAGGTAGTCGGTGGTCTCCGCCAAGGCACCGGCCAACTGCCCGAAGCGCTCGATGGCCTCGGACTGCGGGATCACGTCGAAGCGTATGGTCGCGCGCAGCGAGGCTTCCAAGGCCGTCAGCGCCACCTCGCCGTCCCCCTGCGCGAAGTGCGGATCGCCCACGTACGCCAGCGCGCCGTCCACCTGAACCGGGAGATACAGCGAGCTGCCAGAAGTCAGCAGGTTAATATCTAGATTTCCACCGTACGAGCCCGGCGGCACCGAATGCGGGCGCTCGCTCCCCGCCGCCGCCACGCCCATGATCCCGAGGAAGGGCGCGATCGGGAATCGGACCGTGCGCTCGCCGCCGGCCCGCGCGGCCATCGCCGCGTACTCCTCGGCCGAGTCGAGCTCCGCGAAGATGCTCACCGTCCCCGGCGACCGGGGGAACTCCCCCGCCAGCGCGCCGCGGCCGTGCCGGTTGGAGATGATCCCGTACGGCACGCGCGGCAGGGTCTCCAGCACGGTCATCTTCAGCAGGTCGCCCGGCTGCGCCCCGCGCACCCGGATCGGCCCGGTGACCACATGGGGACCGTCCGCGGCGGGATCGCGGCTTCCGAAGGACCGCGCCAGATCGACCGTGTCCCGCAGCACGGCATCGGCACTCACTCCGTGCCCCGTGAAGTACGCGACCGGATCCCGCCCCTGGTCCTCCAGGATGCCCTCGTGGCTGACGGTGTCGATGGTCACCTCGTCGCCCGGGTCCACGGTGAGGACCGGGGTGTCGAGCTCGCACGGCAGCCGCCCCCACAGCACGGTGCTCGGCGAAACCGGCAGGTAGTGCCGGGCACGCACCGGCCCGGAGTCCGGCTGAAGGATACGCGTCGAGGTTGGGGTCACGCGGTGAAACTAGGCTCCCGGCGTTTCATCCGCGTGGCCCGATCTTGAAATCATTGTTTCAGCGGCTCAGTCGTGCTGGATGCGGTGCTGGTTCTCGCCGCCGTCGAAGTCGGTGTACGTGTAGGGGTTCGTGATGCGCTCCGGGGTCGGGAGCTCCGGGGTGACGCTCTGCGCCCACGCCTCCTCGCCCATGGTGGAGCGGGCGTAGTCGACGGTGCGGCCGACTTCCTGCTTGGCGGCGGCGAGATCCCCTTCGATCAGCTTGTGGGCGTGCTTGACCACCTGGCCGTCGACGAGGACCGTGTGCACATCGCCGCGGCCGGCCTGGTAGACGAGGCTGCCGTAGGGGTGCAGGAGGGGGTACATCGCGGGCGAGTCGTCGTTCTTGATCAGGACGACGTCGGCCTTCTTGCCCTCGACCAGGCTGCCGATCTCGCTGTCGAGACCGAGCGCGCGGGCGCCGCCGATGGTGGCCCAGTGGGCCACCTCCTCGGCGCGGAGGCGGTTGTGGACCACGGTCTCGCCTTGGGCGTGCGCCTCCAGGTGCTCGCGGGAGCGGTCGGCGGAGAGGGTGGCGCGCATGGCGGCGAAGAGGTCGGCGCTCCACCACACGCTGGTGTCCATCGAGAGGGAGACCGGGATCCCGTGCTTGCGCAGGGCCCAGGTGGGCGGGTAGCCCTGGCCGGCGCTCTGCTCGCTCTCGGTGGACACGGAGACGGTGCCGCCCGACGCGGCGATGCGCTGGTAGGAGTCGTCGCTGAGGGTCGCGGCGTGGACGTAGGTGACGTCGGGGGTCATGAAGCCGTGGTCCCACATCAGCCGGATGCTGTCGTCGTTCGTCGCGCCCCAGACGCCCGCGTGCGTCGTGACCCGCAGGCCGAGTTCGCGGGCCGCCTCGAAGGCGCCCTTCTCCGGGAACGCGGGGTCGGCGGTGACGTCGAAGGCCAGCTGGAAGCCGAGCTTGTCGTCGCGGGCGTCGGCCAGGCGGTCGACGAAGGCGCGGAAGTCCTTGCTGTTGGCCCATTCCCACGGCGCGCCGAGCAGGTTGCCGTAGGCGAGGACGTAGCGGCCGGGGGCGCTGCGCAGGGCGTCGGCGGCGGCCTCGCCGTGGCCGACGGTCTGCAGACCGTGCGACCAGTCGAGGGTCGTGGTGACGCCGGCGTCCACGGCCTCCAGGGCGGCGAGGGCGTTGCCCGCGTGGATGTCCTCGGGGCGGAAGATCTTTCCCCAGGTCAGGTAGTAGAACACGAAGTACTGGCTGAGGGTCCAGTCGGCGCCGAGGCCGCGCAGGGCGGTCTGCCACATGTGCCGGTGCGTGTCGACCATGCCGGGCATCAGGATGCCGCCCGCGGCGTCGATCTCGAGCGCGTCGTCGGGCGCGGTGAGCGCCGGGCCGACCGCGGCGATGCGGTCGCCGACGACGAGGAGGTCGCCGTTCTCGATGACGCCGGCCGCGTCCATCGTGAGGATCGTGGCGTTGCGGAAGACGATGGGGCGTCCGGGGGTGAATTCGACAGTCATAACATCCTCGTCATGTACTGATATCGGGGTACGGCAGGGCCTTGTGCGCGAGCTTCGCGGCGTAGTCCAGCTGCATCGCCAGGGGTTCCTGGTGGTCGCGCTCGAACATGGCGATCCAGAGGGTGAGCGTGAGGAAGGGGTGCGCGCCGAGTTCGAACAGTGCGACGTGGTCGTGTCCGGCGAGGGCCGCGCGCTCGGCGTCGGTGAAGGCGAGCCAGGTGGTGGCCTCGACGTCGGGGAGGTTGAGGATGCGGCCCGCCTGCTCCCGCTCCCACCAGGCGACCGTTCCGGCCGGATCCTCGCGATATCGCTCGACGAGTTCGGGGTCGCGGTCGATCGTGTAGAGGAACTTGTCGACCAGGTACTTGCTCACGCGTCGACTCCGTTCGGGTACCAGGTGAAGTAGGCCTCCATCGTGTGGAACAGGTCGAGGCTGTCCGCGTAGTCGGCCTTGGCGTAGCCGGCGAGGCCCATCATCAGCATGAAGTCCATGAAGCCGTGCGTCGCGTTGCCCGGCGCGTGCAGGCTGTCGAGGGTCACGTTGGCGAGGCAGCCGTCGATGTCGCCGTTCGCGATCCACTGCACGGCCTTCGCGTCGAACTCCGGGTCGGGGCCGTGCGGGCCGAACTGGCGCGGACCGCCGAGTTCGAGCGAGAGGTGCCCGGTGCCGATCGCGGCCACGCGCAGCTCGCTCGGCCAGGAGTCGATCAGCTCGCGCAGCGTACGTCCGAGCGCGACGAAGCGCTCGGGGCGCGGCAGCGGCGGCGCGAAGATGTTCGTGTAGATCGGCACGACCGGCAGATCGTTCTGCGGCCGCACGGTCAGGATCGGGCAGGTGATCGAGTGGTCCACGCGCAGCTCGTTGGAGAACGCGAGGTCGAAGCCGCGGTCGATGCCCTCGCGCAGGATGTACGCGGACAGGTCCTCGTGGCCCTTGAGGAGTAGGCGCGGCAGGCCGAACTCGCGTTCCTCGTTGTAGTAGTTCGCGTCGTAGAAGGGCGCCTTGCCGACGAGGAACTGCGGCATGTTGTCCAGCCAGAGCTGGTGGAAGTGGTCCGAGCCGACCATCACGAGCACGTCCGGGCGCACCCGGTCGAGCGTCTCGCGGTACGCGGCGACCTTCCGAATCCACTCGGCCGCGAACGGCGGCGCCTGATCGGCCGGCAGGCGGCTGGTGCGGTAGTAGAACGGGTGGTGCGTGGTGGCCAGGATGGCGACGAGCTTCGCCACGGGCCCTCCTTCCGGCCGAGCTATGATCGGACAGGTGTCCGCAGAGCGGCGATACCGGAACCTTGCGCCAGTCGGGCCGCGCTGTCAATAGTCTTGGGTACCGGAAGGACTCCCGCTCGCTCGGAGGTGGCAGCAGTGGCACGACGTGGCACCGGTCCGGATTTCGTCGAGGCGCTCGCCCGCGGCCTGGACGTGCTGGCCTGCTTCGACGAGGCCAGGCCGCGGATGTCGCTGAGCGAGATCGCCGCCGCCGCGGACCTGGCCAGGCCCACCGCGCGCCGACTGCTGCTCACCCTGGAGGAGCTCGGCTACGTGCGCGCGGAGCCCGGCGGCTTCGCGCTGACGCCGCAGGTGCTGCGGCTCGGCATGGCCTACGTCGGCTCCCTGGGGCTCTGGGACATCGCCAGGCCGCACCTCGAGGCGCTGGTCGGGCAGACCGGCGAGTCGAGCTCGATGAGCCAGCTCGACGGCTCGGACATCGTCTACGTCGCGCGCGTCTCGGTGCCGAAGATCATCGCGCTGCGGGTGCAGATCGGGACCCGGTTCCCGGCCCTGCGGACCTCGCAGGGCAAGGTGCTGCTCGCCGCCCTGGACGCCGAGGAGCTGGCCAAGACGCTGGACGAGCCCTCGCGCGCGGGTCTGGCCCCGTTCCCCGAGCGGGACCGGTCCGCGATCGAGGAGGAGCTGCGGACGGTGCGGGCGCGCGGCTGGGCGCTGGCCGACGAGGAGCTGGCCCCGGGCGTCCGCTCCGTGGCCGTGCCGGTGCGGGACGGGGACGGCCGGGTCCGGGCCGCCATGAACGTGACCGTGCACGCGGCCGAGACCAGCGTCGCCACGCTGACCGGCGAGCACCTGCCGAAGCTGCTGCACACGGCCGGGGAGGTCTCGGCCGAATGGGCGCTGTGGCAGTCCAGGCCGCAGGCCGAGCGGCGCTGACCGGCCGGCCTTGACAGCGGCGGATCAAGCGGCGAGAGTTGCGGACAGTTGTCCGTAGAGCGGACGCCGCGAAGGGAGACGCCGTGCCTGGGCCGTTGTCCGGAATCCTGATCGCCGATTTCTCCCGGGTCCTCGCCGGGCCCTACGCCACGATGCTGCTCGCCGACCTCGGGGCGGAGGTGGTGAAAGTCGAGGGTCCGAACGGGGACGACACGCGGCACTGGGTGCCTCCGCGCCGCGGCGACACCGGGACGTACTACCTCGCGATCAACCGCAACAAGCGCTCGATCGTGCTGGACCTCGGCGAAACGGGCGACCTGGAGGTGGCCCGCGCCCTCGCCGGGCGCGCCGACGTGTTCATCCACAACTTCAAGCCGGGCGGGCTGGAGAAGTTCGGACTCGACTATCCCGCTGTCAGTGAACTGAATCCGCGGTCGATCTACTGCTCGATCAGCGGATTCGGCACGGCCGGCGGCGCGTCGCTGCCGGGCTACGACCTGCTGGTGCAGGCCATGTCCGGGCTGATGAGCCTGACCGGGAGCCCGGACGGGCCGCCGTATCGCGCGGGCATCTCCGTGTTCGACGTCATGACCGGCCTGCATTCGGCGATCGGCATCCTCGCCGCGCTGCACCACCGCGACGGCACCGGACTCGGGCAGCACGTCGAGACGAACCTGTTGTCCACGGCGATGTCCGCTCTCGTGAACCAGACCTCCGCCTACGTCGCGGGCGGCGTCGTGCCGGAGCGGATGGGCAACGCGCACCTGAGCCTGTTCCCCTACGAGCCGCTGCGGACCGGCGACGGCGAGCTGATCGTCGTCGCGGGCAACGACAGCCAGTTCCGCAAGCTCGCCGCCGTGCTCGACGTGCCCGAACTCGCCGAGGACGAGCGGTTCGCGACCGTCGGCCGGCGCAACGACAACCGCGAGGAGCTGCGTCCGCTGCTGCTGGAGCGGCTGGCGACCCGGTCCGCGCAGGAGTGGTTCAGGGTGCTGAGTGACGCGGGCGTGCCGTGCGGGCCGATCAACGACGTGCGCGGCGGTATCGAGCTGGCCACGGAGCTCGGCCTCGAGCCGGTCGTGCAGGCCGGGGACGTGCCGACCGTGCGCAATCCGATCCGCTTCTCGCAGACCCCCGCGCGCTACGACCTCGCTCCGCCGGGGCTCGACGAGCACGGGGCCGAGATCCGCGCCTGGCTGGGCTTTCCGGCGACCGAAGGGACCGCGTCGTGACCCTCGATTTCCCCACCTCCCTCGGCACCTCGGACGCCGAGCACATCAACCTGCTCGGCCAGGACGTCGCGCAGGACCTGATGGGCCGCGTCGGCTTCGGCGAGCTGGCCTTCTGGCTGATCTCGCGGCGGCGCCCGACGCCCGGCGAGGCCCGGCTGTTCGAGGCGGTGCTGATCGGCCTGGCCGACCACGGCTTCACGCCCACGGCCATCGCCGCGCGGCTGACCTACCTCAGCGCCCCCGACGCCGTGCAGGGCGCGCTGGCCGCCGGGCTGCTCGGCGGCGGCTCGCGCTTCCTCGGCGTCACCGAGGACACCGGACGGTTCCTCGCCGAGATTCTGGCCGGAGCCAAGGAGCCACCCACGGATACCGAAGCGTGGGACGAACTCGCCCGCATCGCGGTCACCGAACAGAAGGCCGCCGGGAGGTTCGTGCCCGGACTCGGGCATCCCGTGCACAAGCAGCGTGACCCGCGCACCCCTCGCCTGATCGAGATCGCGCACGAGGAGGGGCTCTACGGGCCGCACCTCGCCCTGTTCGAGGCCATCGGCCGCGTGCATCCGGACGTGCTCGGCAAGACCCTCCCGCTCAACGGCGCGGGAGTCAGCGGCGCGGCGCTCGCCGACCTCGGCCTGCCGCAGGAGCTGTTGCGGGCGGCCGTGCTGCTGGCGCGCTGCGCTGGGCTGATCGGACACATCGCCGAGGAGATCACGCAGCCCGTGGCCAACTCGATCTACCTCACCGTGGACCGCAATGCGCGCTATGTCGCCCCGGAGTAGATAAATAGGGTGATACAGTAAGCCCCCATGAGCCGTTTCGCCGCCCCCTGGTCGGGAAGATATCTCGGCATGGGAGCAGCGATCGACCACATAGCAGACATCCAGATCGTCTCCGACTCCGGAACAGCGTCCGTCACATCGCCCGAGTGGGAGGCGATCGCCCAAGCGGCGGGCACCCCGTTCCACCCGGCGCGTTTCCTGCTCCCCTGGTGGCGGCACCGGCAGGCCGAGAGCCCGGAATCCCGGCTCCTCACGGCCACGGTCGTGGACCACGGGCAGGCCGTCGGCTTGTGCGCATTCGAACTCGTCTCCGGTGCGCTGTCCTTCGCCGGCGGCGATGACGTCGTCGACTACATGGGTCCGGTCGCGCTTCCCGGGCGGGAGGGCGAGGTCGCCGCCGCGCTGGTGCGCTGGATGCTCGCGAACGACGGCTGGACCAGCGCGCGGCTCGCCGGGCTCGCGCAGAACAGCCCGGCGGCTCAGGCGTTCATCGAGGAGCTGACGCGCGCCGATCCGTGCGCCGTCGTCGAGCCCTACGACCACGCGCCGCAGATCGAGATATCCCCCGACGGCTACCTCTCGCTGCTCAACTCCAAGCGCCGCAGCGACGTTCTGCGCAAGCGCAACCGGCTGATCGAGGCTTTCGGAGACCTCGAACTCGTCGATTCGGACTGCGATACGGCGCGGGAGTCATTGGAGCGGCTGCTTTCCTGGAAGGCCGAGGCCGGTCCGGCGATGCGCGAGTTCGTCGCCGAGTACGGCGATTTCGTGCGGGACATGGTCACCGGACTCGCGGCAGTCGACGCGTGCCACGTCGTCGAACTACGCGCCGACGGCGTACCTCTCGCGGCCGTCATCACGCTGACTCATCGCGACACGGTCTCCATCTACAACATGGCCTACGACATGAAGCTGCTCACCGGTGATCGCGCGGGCCTCGCTCCCGGCGTGGTGCTGGTCTCGCTGCTCGTCGAGCGCACTCTCGACCGTGGCCTGCGGTTCGACTTCCTCAAGGGCGCGCAGGACTACAAGGTGCGCCTCGGCGGAGTGCCCGTCGAGCTGATTCGCATCTCAATCGCCACCCGATGAGTTCCGATCTTGGCACCCAAGCCCTACCATGACTGCGCGAACGGCTTTTGCGGTCGTTTTCGTCCAGGGGTGGGAGTAAAACTTCATGGTGGGCAAGGATTCGCCGGGAAGCTGGACGCTGCCCGGATACGCACACATCCAACAGTTGGGGACGGGCGCCGGCGGCCAGGTGTACCTGGCCAGGCACGAGACCACCGGCACGCTCGTCGCCGTCAAGTACCTGGTGCCCGGCCTGTTCCGGGACGGCGATTTCCGCGAGGCGTACCGGTCCGAGGCGCAGTTGCTCGCCGAGCTCGAATCGCCGCACGTCACGCGGCTCTACGAGTACGTCGAGGGGCCGGAGGGCTCCGCGATCGTGATGGAGGCGGTCGCCGGGTCCTCGCTGCGCCACCTGATGAAGGAGGAGGGCGCGACCAGCCCCGAGGCGGCGCTGTGCATCCTCAAGGGCTCGCTCCTCGGGCTCGCCGCGGCGCATGAGGCGGGCGTCGTCCACCGGGACTACAAGCCGGCGAACGTGCTGGTGACGCCGGACGGCGTCTCGAAGCTGGTGGACTTCGGCATCGCCGCGCGCTCGGGCGAGGAGGCCGCGGCCGCCGGAACGCCGCTGTACATGGCCCCCGAGCAGTTCCGCGGCGCGCCCGCGTCGCCCGCCGGGGACGTGTACGCGGCGACGGTCACCTTCTTCGAGTGCGTCACCGGCAAGCGGCCCTACCTCGGCAGGAATGCCGTCGAGCTGATGGCGCAGCACTCGCGCGGCACGATCCCGGACGAGCTCGTCCCGGAGCCGCTGAGGCCGCTGATCAGGGCGGGGATGGCCAAGAACCCGCGGGACCGGCCCGCGAGCGCGCTCGAGTTCGTCGCCGCGCTGGAAGGGGTCGCCGAGGACGCGTACGGGCCCGACTGGGAGGAGCGCGGCCAGCGGAAGATCGTGGCGCTGCTCGCGCTGCTCCCGCTGCTGCTGCTCAAGGGCACGGCCCAGCCCGCGCCGGCCGGCACCACGGCGCTGGCCACGACGGTGCTCGGCGGGGAGGGGACCGGCGTGGCGCTCGGCCACCTGGTCGGCCGCAGGACCAGGTCCATGCGCGCGGGAGTGGGCGCGGGCGTGGCGGGGGCCGTCGTGGTGGCGTTCGTGGCCGCGGCGGTCGCCTACGGGGCCCACGGACCCACGCAGGCCGCCTCGTCGGGCGGCTCCGCCCTCGTCGGCGCCACGACGATGCTGACGCCCCTGGGACCGGCTCCCGCGGCCGCGCCGCCGAGCGTGACCGCGACCCCGTCCCACTCGCCGAGCGCGTCCGCGTCGCAGAGCTCGGCGACCCCGACCGTGGACCCGACCACGACGAGCGCCCCGACGAGCCCGAGCTCCAGCGCTCCCCCGACGACCACGACCACGACGGCCGCGCCGACCCTTTCGGCGACGTCCGCGCCTCCTTCGCCGAAGGTGGGATCGATCACGATCAACTCGATGAGCTGCGACGGAGCGCTCCTGAACGCGACGGTCACCGTCACGACCAACGGCGTGGCGGGGTCGACCGTGACGTTCACCTGGATCAGCTACAACGACAGCGGCTCCCAGACGGTCGTCGGCACCACCACCGACACCTTGGCCGCCGGAACCACCACGCAGACCGGCAGCGCTCAGCAGAGCTTCCAGGCGTACCAGGGCGCCGCGAACTGGGGGGTGACCGTCAGCACCTCACCGGCGCCGACCAGCGGCGGAGCGCAGTCGATGACCTATAACCCCTACACCAACGGATGCGTGACGGTGACATGAGCGACGAGACCGAGCGCCTCACGGAGCACCTGACCGGGCCGATGACCGAGCCTATGACCGAAGCCCTCACGCAGCGCATCGAGAATCCGGCGGCCAGTCCGGACCACGTCGAGACATACGTGCGCTTCGGCCCCGGAGTGCCCGGCCGACTGGCGCCCGCGCCGGACCGGGCCACGGCCATCTGGCGCGGCGACGTGCGTCCCGCCGGGGCCGGAGCCGCCACCGAGACCGTGCGGCGGCGGTCGCGGCGCTGGATCCTGCCGCTGACCGTGCTCATCCTGGCGGTCGCGGTGGTGATCTACCTGCTCTGGGGACGCGGCGCGACCCCCGTGGCGGTCGAATCGATCGGCGTGAAGGCGGCGACGCCCACCGTCAGCTGCGGGCAGACCGAGCGGCTGACCGCCGTGATCACCACGAACGGCGGCTCGGGCACGCTCACCTACCAGTGGGCCAGGTCGGACGGCACGCACTCCGACGTACTGACGCAGACCATGAACAAGGGCGAGGCCCAGGCCACGGTCGCCCTCCTGTGGAATTTCGACGGCCCCGGCACGTACGACGCCACGGCCACCCTGCACATCCTCAGTCCGGGCTCCACCAGCGGCTCAGCGCGGTTCCGGTACGTCTGCGGCACCTCCTAGGCGGGCAGGGGAGGCCGGGGTCCCGCAGGCCGCCGTAGACTGTTACGACCGACCGCGGAAATAACCGGGTCGCCCTCAGCGTTAAACTGCTCGCCTACAGATGGGAAGTAAATTGGGTAAAAAAGAAGGCGCCATCGAGGTCGAGGGCCGGGTCGTCGAGCCCCTGCCCAACGCCATGTTCCGCGTGGAGCTGCAGAACGGGCACAAGGTCCTGGCGCACATCAGCGGCAAGGTGCGGAAGAACTACATCCGCATCCTGCCGGAGGACCGGGTCGTCGTCGAGCTCAGCCCGTACGACCTGACGCGCGGGCGCATCGTGTACCGCTACAAGTAACGAGCCGTGGCGGCCGGATGGCGGTGGCCTGCGCCAGCAGCCCCCCGTCACCGGCATCGCCACCGTTTTTCCGAAGGTATGAGTTCTCGCCGGTCCGGCCCGAGATCGTCGGGCCGCGCGTATTCGAGCCGTGATGCCGGCCTCCGCGCGCGGCGGTCCGAGCCCCGTGGAGCGCGCGACCATCTTCGACCTCGATGAAACGCTGCCCGCGGAGCTTCCGCTCCTTTACGAAGGCGCATCATGAAGCACTATGTGATCACCGGGGCCGCGTCGGGCATCGGACAGGCCGTGGCCGCGAGGCTGCACGAGCGCGGCGACGCGCTCTGCCTCGTCGCCCGATCCCCCGAGCGCGCCGAGCAGCTGACGGGGCTTCACCCCTCGGCGCGGACCGTCGTCGCGGACCTCGCGCGGCCGGAGTCCCTGGCCGACGCGATCGCCGGGGCCGGCCTCCCCGAGCGGATCGACGGGCTGCTGCACGTCGCGGGCGCCCTGCACCTCGGGACGGTCGGCGAGCTGAGCCCGGAGGCGTGGCGGGCGAGCATGGCGGTCAACCTGACCTCCCCGGCCGAGCTGACCCGGCTGCTGCTGCCCCGCCTGCGGCATCCCGCCGGGCACGTGCTGTTCGTGAACTCGACCTCGGGCCTCAAGACGCAGCGGCACTGGGCCGCGTACTCGGCGGCCAAGTACGGCCTGCGCGCGCTGGCCGACGCGCTGCGGGACGAGGAGGGCGGCAATGGACTGCGGGTGACCACGGTCTATCCCGGCCGCACCGCGACCCCGATGCAGGCGCTCGTGCACGCGCACGAGGAGCGCGCCTACGACCCCGCGCTCTGGATCGACCCGGCTACCGTCGCCGGCACCGTGCTCGCCGCCCTCGACCTGCCCGCGGACGCGGAGCTCAGCGACATCACCGTCCGGGTCGGCCCGCGGCCCCTGGCGCGCCCCTGAGCGCCAGGCCGGATACCCATCGCGGCGCGGGACGGCCGACGGCTATCATCATCCGTACTCTCGGCCCGGTCACTGGAGGAGCGGATAGCCTTGCCGCCTGGAGCGATGCCCCCTGCAGTGCCGGAACCCGACGCCGAGGTGCTCGTGGTCGGAGCCGGTCCCGTGGGGTGCTGGCTGGCCGCGGAGCTGTGCGCCGCCGGGGTGGACGCCCGGGTGATCGAGGCGCGCGAGGGCCGCGCGGCCTGGTCGCGGGGCTTCATCGTCCATCCGCGCACGCTGGAGATCCTCGATTCGCGCGGGGTCGCGCGGCATCTCGTGGACGCCGGCCGCAGGTCCCCGACCTGGCATTTCGCGATGGGCACGCGACGGCTGGACTTCTCCGTGCTGCCCACCGCGTTCCCCTTCGTGCTCATCCAGCCGCAGGCGCGCACCGAGGAACTGCTCGAGGAGCACCTCGTCGCGCACGGCGGCTCGGTGCGGCGCGGGCTGCGGGCGGTCGGCCTGACCCAGCACGCCGACCGCGTCTCGGTCCGGGTCGCAGAGGACGGCGCCGAACACACCCTGACCGCGCGCTACGTGGTCGGCTGCGACGGCGCGCACAGCGCGATCCGCGAGGCCGCGGGCATCGGGTTCACCGGCAATCCGGACTCCCTGTCCAGCCCCTCCGCGCTGGTCGTGCTCGCCGACCCGCCGCCGCCCGAGCTGTACATGCAGACCCGCGAGCAGGGTGTCTTCTTCGTCATTCCGCTGCCGCACGGCCGTTTCGTGGTCTCGACGATCGACCACGCGGCCATGCACGAGGTCGAAGTCCCGTGGACCGCCGAGATGCTGCGCGCATCGGTCATCCGGATCACCGGCACGGACTACGGCATGCAGGAGCCCGAACGGATCTCGACGCTCGGCAACTCCGCGAAGCAGGCGCACCGCTACCGGGATCGCAGGGTCCTGCTGGCCGGGGACGCGGCGCACGTCCACTTCCCGATGGGCGGGCAGGGGATGAACCTGGGGATCCAGGACGCCCACAACCTCGCCTGGCGGCTGGCCGACGCGGTCCGGGCCGAGCGCTCCGGCGGCCCGGTGCCCGAGGAGCTGCTCGACGGCTACGAGGCGGAGCGCAGGCCGGTCGGCGAGC
This sequence comes from Actinospica sp., assembly GCA_035712985.1. GTDB lineage: Bacteria > Actinomycetota > Actinomycetes > Streptomycetales > Catenulisporaceae > Actinospica. The sequence continues at coordinate 11,869 of DASTAE010000204.1, read as the reverse complement.
GGGTGCTGGAGGACGTGCGCGCGCAGATGGCGCTGGTCGCGGCGAGCGGCGCCGACGGAACCGCGCTGCGCTCGCGCTTCGAGGCGCTCCTGGGCGGGCACCCGGAGGTGAACCTCCAGTACGCGATGCGGCTCTCCGGCCTGGACGTGCGCTACCCGGGGCCGGAAGCCGAGGACCCCCGGCTCGGCGTCCGAATACCGGACCTCCTGCTGGACCTTCCGGGCGGCGCCGCGCACCTGTACGAGCTGCTGCGGGAGTTCGGCGCGGGGAGGTTCGTGCAGCTCAGCGTGGGCGCGGCGGCCGCGGACGCGGACGGCGCGGCGATCGCGGCCGCCGCGGTGCTCGGCCCGGACTCCGCGCTGCGGGCGGGCTGGGGACGGGCCGAGACGATCACGATCCGGCCCGACGGGCACGTAGCCCTGGTAAGACCCGCCCGGATAGCATGAGGCCTGCATTCCGGAGCCGATCAGTGGAGCAGACCACGTCGATGGGGAGCACGGACGGACCAGGGTCCGATCAGGAGCGGGGCGAGCCGTCGCCCGAGCACGGGCGGGACCGGCCGATCGACGAGGCCGAACTCGACCGGATCTGCCTGCACAACCTGCTGTCCGCCTGCGACGACATGATCTACTTCAAGGACCGCGACTCCCGCTTCCTCAAGGTCAGCCGCAGCGCCGCCGCGTTCACCGGGGCGAAGGACCCTGACGACATGCTCGGCAAGTCGGTGCGCGACTACTTCACCGCCGAGCACGTGAGCGCCGCGTTCGAGATCGAACAGAACATCATGCGCACCGGCCGGGCCGTCAACGACATCGAGGAGCCGCACCTGCGGCCGCACACCGGCGACGAGGAGACCCTCAGCGCCAGCAAGCAGCCGCTGCGCGACTTCGACGGCCGGATCATCGGCACCTTCGGGATAAGCCGCGACATCACCGCGCGCAAGATCGCCGAGCGCGAGCTGATCGCGCGCACCGCCGAGCTGGACCGGATCGGCGAGGAACTCAAGACGCTGATCGACACCAGCCCGGACCCGATGACGCGCTACGACCGGGAGCTGCGGATCACCTACGCCAACCCGGCCGCGCAGGAGATGACCGGGCAGCCGGAGAAGGAGCTGCTCGGCCGGACCAGCCGGGAGCTCAACGAACCCGGGGAGTTCGTCCGGGAGTGGGAGCGCGCGCTGGAGCACGTGCTGCACACCGCCGAGGGGATCGAGCGCGAGTTCGCCGTCGTCATCGCGGAGCGGCAGCGCTACCTGCACACCCGCTTCGTGCCCGAGGTCGGCGAGGACGGCGCGGTGCGCAGCGTGCTGGCCGTCAGCCGCGACCTGACCGAGCGCCGCCGGATGGAGGAGGCGCTGGCCGAGCGGGCCGTGCGCGACCCGCTGACCGGCCTGGCGAACCGGACGCTGCTGGTCAGCCGGATCGAGGAGGCCATCGCGCTTGCCGGCTCCCGGCCCGGGCGCCCGGCCGTGCTCTTCCTCGACCTGGACCGCTTCAAGCTGGTCAACGACAGCCTGGGCCACGCCGCGGGCGACGAGCTGCTGGTCGCGGTCGGCGAGCGGCTGCGCGAGGCGGTGCGCCGCGGCGACCTGGTGGCCCGCTTCGGCGGGGACGAGTTCGTGATCCTCTGCGAGGACGTGGAGGGGCGCGAGGAGGCGGCCGCGCTGGCCGACCGGATCTGCCGCAGCCTGGTGCGGCCCTTCGAGTGCGAGGGCACCCCGCTGCACGTGCGCACCAGCATCGGCATCGCCCTGGCCGCCGAGGACGCGACCGCGGACGCGCTCCTGCGCGAGGCCGACGCGGCGATGTACCAGGTCAAGGCCTCGGGCGGGGAGTCGGGCGGCTACGGCTTCTTCGAGCCCGCGGTGCACGAGCGGGCCATGCGGCGGATCGATCTCGAGCACCGGCTGCGCCAGGCCGTCGAGGGCGGCGAGTTCAGCCTCGTGTACCAGCCGGTCGTCGACCTGGCCGACGGGCGCACCGTCGGCGCCGAGGCCCTGATCCGCTGGGTGCACCCGGAGCGCGGCCCGCTGCCGCCGTCGGAGTTCATCGAGATCGCCGAGGAGACGCACCTGATCCAGCCGATCGGCCGGTGGGTGCTGGACGAGGCCTGCCGGCAGCTGGCCGCCTGGAACGCGGTGCGGCCCGCGGACCAGGGCGAGCTGACCATGGCGGTCAACCTCTCGAACCGGCAGCTCTCGCACCACCGCGGGTTGGTCGCCGAGATCACCGAGGCGGTCGAGCGGCACGGCGTCGCGCCCCGGCAGATCTGCCTCGAGGTGACCGAGACCGCCGTGCACGAGGCCTCCGGCGCGGCCCGCTCGGCGCTGTCCGCGCTGTCGGCCGCGGGCTTCCAGATCGCCCTGGACGACTACGGCACCGGCTACTCCTCGCTCGCCCACCTGCGCGACATCCCGGTCGACGCGCTGAAGATCGACCGGGTCTTCGTCGACGGCCTCGGCGAGCACCGCGGCGACGACGCGATCGTCGTGGCCGTCATCACCCTCGCGCACGCCCTCGGCCTGCGCGCCATCGCCGAGGGCGTCGAATGCCCCGAGCAGCGCGAACGGCTGCGCGAGCTGGGCTGCGACCTGTTCCAGGGCTACCTGTACTCGCCGCCCGTGCCGGGAACTGTGTTCGAGGACTTCCTCAGGCGGCCGTGATCGGGCAGCCGTGATCAGGCTCCGGTGAACCTCGGCGGCCGCTTCTCGAACAGCGCCGTGATCGCCTCGGTGAGGTCGTCGGAGGGCATGAAGGCGGCGTTCCACGCGGCGACGTAGCGCAGGCTCTGCTCGACCTGCGCGCTGCGCGTGTGCTCCAGGACCGCCTTGACGCCCTGCACGACCAGCGGCGGATTCGCGGCGATCTCGGCGGCGGTGGCGCGCGCCGCGGCCAGCACGGCCTCCTGATCCGCGAAGACCTCGTTGACCAGGCCGATCCGCGCGGCCCGGTCCGCGTCGATGTCCTTGCCGGTCAACGCGAGCTCGCGCAGGTGCCCGTCGCCGATGATGGCGGGCAGCCGCGCGAGGCTGCCGACGTCCGCGACCATGCCCACGCGCACCTCGCGCACGCTGAACTTCGCGTCCACGCCGGCGTACCGGATGTCGGCCGCGCTGATCAGGTCCACCCCGCCGCCGATGCACCAGCCGGAGACCGCCGCGACGACCGGCTTGCGGCAGTCGGCCACGGCCGTGATCGCACCCTGCATCCGCCGGATCGTCGCGTGGAAGTCCGTGCGCACCCGCGCCTTGCCGCCCTCCCCCAGCACCGGCCCGAGCTCGTCGGCCATCGCCATCAGGTCGAGCCCGTAGGAGAAGTGCCGCCCGGCCCCGGTGATCAGCACGGCGCGCACCACGTCGTCCGCGTCGAGCTGCGCGAAGAGCTCGGGCAGCTCGCGCCAGAAGTCGGGCCCCATGGCGTTGCCCTTGCCCGGACCGATCAGCGTGACCTCCGCGACGTGCTCGGAGATCCCGACCTCGAAGGCCTTCCAGACAGTCTCAGTCATCGCGATGCGCTCCCTATACAACTTTTTGAGTACCCGCATCGTACGGTACCCGGCCGCGCGGCGGATCGGGTCGCCCCGTTGACGAAAACTCAACGGGTCCGATACCCGATCGGGGCGGCGGCGGGCAGACTCGGGACACCCGGCACCGCTAGCGTTAGCCCATGGCCCACGTGCCCGCCTTAGCCTCCGTGAGCGGTGACATCGACGTCCCGCACTACGACGGCGCGGCGGTGGTCGAGGGCTCCCTGATATTCCTGCTCATCATCGCCCTCGTGGCCGCCATCGCCTTCAAGAAGCGCCGCTAGCCCGTTCGCCGACGCCGCGTCAGTTCAGCGTCTGACGCAGGACGTTGAGCGCGTTGTCGATCGCCGTCGCAGCGTTCTGGCTCGCATCTCCGTTCTGCAGATCGTTGGACACCAGCTGCCGCATGTTCGCGATCTCGTCCTTGAGGCGGCGGCGCGCGTCGGCGGAGAGCTGGGTCGTGCCGTCCGAGTTCTGATTCGAGTCGCTGATCGTCTGCTGCATGTTCTGGACCCCGTTCTCGAGATCCTGCTGCGCGTTCCCGTCGAGATCGCCGGAGTTGGCCTCCGCGCTGATCGTCTGTTCGAGCGCTGAGACGGCGGACGCGGGGTCGGTCGGCGAGCTGGTCGGCGACGACGTGTCGGTCGCGGTGTCGGTCGCGGAGTCGGTGGCCGACGGGGACGCGGACGGCGTGGTGGCGCCCGCACTCGCCTGCGCCGAACCCGACTGCGAACTCGTCGTGCCCGTCGTCGCCGCCGGAGCGTTGCCCGATCCGGGCAGCATCGTGTAGATCACCGCCGCGGCCACCGCCGCGAAGATGAGCGCGTACCCCGCGAGCAGCCCGCGCCGCCGCCGAGGCTCGACGGCTCCGGCTCCGGCGCCGCTTCCGGCTCCGATTCCGCCGGCGCTCGCCGGCAGGACCATCGGCGTCATCTGCCGGGTCCGATTGGCCTCGTGCGGATTCATCGCGACGGTCGTCCGGTCCCGCGCCGGCGCGCCGGCCGCCGGGGCCAGCATCTGCGCCACCTGCTCCGCGCTGGCCGGGCGCTGCGCCGGGCTCTTGGCCAGCAGCGCCGCGACGATCCGATCCACCTCGGACGGGACCTCCGGATTGATCGCGGAGGGCGGCCTCGGGACCTCGTTCAGATGCCGGCTGAGCACCGCGAACGAGTCCTCAGAGACGAAGGGCGCCGCGCCGGTCAGCATCTCGTAGAGCACGGTTCCGAGCGCGTAGAGGTCCGTGCGCGCGTCCACCGCGGCCCCGGTGATCTGCTCGGGCGCCATATAGGACGGACTGCCGAGCACCGCTCCGGTGCGGGTCAGCCCGTCCGCCGCCTGGGTCCGGGCGATGCCGAAGTCCACGACCTTCACCGCGTCGGAGTTGGTGAGCATGATGTTCGCGGGCTTGATGTCCCGGTGCACCAGCCCCGCCCCGTGCGCCACGACCAGCGCCTGGCACACCTCCAGCGCGATACGGCACGCGACGGAGGTCTGGAACCTTCCGTAGGAAGAGATGGTCTGGGCCAGCGTCCGCCCCGTGACCAGCTCCATCACCAGATAGGCGGCCCCGGCGTCCTGCCCCGAGTCGAAGATCGTCACGATCCCGGCGTGGGTGGGCAGCATCGCCGCCGTCCGCGCCTCCCGGCCGAACCGCGCCAGGAACTCCGGATCCCGCGCCAGCGCCGGATCCAGCACCTTCACCGCCACCTGCCGCCCGAGCACCAGGTCCGTCGCGGCGTAGACCCGCGCCATCCCGCCGCTGCCGAGCACCGCCCCGAGCTCATACCGTCCCCCGAGCCGTGCCGCCATCCGCGCGCACCTCCGTTCCCGGCGCCGTCCGGCACCAATAACCGCACACGGTACCGGAGGTGGCTGCGGATGACCGGAAGTATGCCGTTCAGCTGCGGCTCAGCCGGGCTGGGACTCGCTGCGCCGCTTGCACAGGGCCCACAGGTAGGAGCTGACCCGGCGAAGCCAGGGGTCGGCCGGTTCGGGGAGCACGGCATCGCAGCCGAGCGCGATGAGGGCGGTCTCGAGGGTCGCGCGGTCGAGGTGGAGCGCGGTCAGCCGGGTGCATTCGGCCAGGGCGCGGGTGAGGGTGACGAGGTCGGCGGTGGCGGCCCAGGCGTGGATCGCGGCGACGAAGGGGGCGACGGGGTCGTCCGCGTGCTCGGCGGCCGGGAACTGGGTGTCGAAGTCCTGGCCCAGGTAGCCGGCGAACAACTGGTGGAGGGTCGGATGGTTCCGGCGCCACTCCCAGGACGTCGGGGGCGTGTCCGGCCAGCGCGGATAGCCCGCGTCGGCGGCTTCCTCGCACAGCTCGGCCACGGTCTTCAACCAGGCGAAGTAGTCGTGCTCGCTCGGGCCGGTGGGCCTGGGCAGCAGCTCCAGCGCGATGAAGTCGTCCGAGTCGAGGACGCCGTTGGCGACCAGTTCGCGCGCCTGGGCCGCGGCGAGGACGGGCGCGGCGGGATCGGTCACGATGACGGTGCGCAGGTAGCCGATCAGCGCCTCGCTGGGCTTGCCGGGCTCGTCATCGGGCTCCTGGCCCGCGTAGGCGTCCAGGAGCTGCTGCAGGTGGTGGAAGGAGCGGTACCAGGTCGCGGGCGACTGGGCCGGCACGGATTGCTGGGAGTCCACGGCGGTGCTTCCTAGGCCTCGATCGGGAAGGTGGAGAAGACCCGGAAGCCGCCCGGCCACGCGTCGTCGCGGTGCAGGATGACGCGCGCCCCGCAGACCTCGTATGCGGGGCGTCCCGCGTAGAGCATCGCCCGCGACTGCAGGAGCCCGGTGACCTCGCCGTGGAAGTAGCCGGTGAGCGTCAGCCGTTCGCTGCTCTCGCGGACGAGCCATCCGTGGATACGGGCTCTGTTGAGGTCGACGACATGCTGGGTCACGGCCTGCGCGGTGTCCAGGTCGGGGAAGCTCGCGGTGCGGTTGACGGGCATCTCACGGCTCCGGGTCGAGGTCAGGGTCGGCGGCGAGCTGGAGCAATCCCGCGGACAGATCGGCCAGGGGAACGGGAGAGTCCGCTGCCAGGGCCTGTAGTTCGGCGATCTCGCCGAGGACTGCGGACAGGCCGGCGGAGCTCGGGATGCGCGCCCGGGCGAAGGACTCGAGCTCCGGCACGGCCATGAGGTTCGTGAGCTCCGGGAACAGGGTCTTCAGCTCCCAGCCGTTGAGTGGCAGCTCGCTGATCCCGGGGAGCGGCATGAGCTCCTGGCCGGTTTCCCGGCCGATGTAGAGGTAGCCGCGCATACGTTCGGCGAGGGCCGGTGCGGTGGTCAGCAACGCGTCGTAGAGCTGCGAGTAGGTGCCCCAGACGTGCCAGTAGCGGTAGCCGCAGCGCAGGCGGCGGGGCAGCTCGGCATCGCCTTCGTCGTCGAGCGCTGCCACGGCCTGGATCGTCGGACGCGGGGCGGCCGCCAGGCGGTCGGCGACCGCGCCGGTCCACGCGGGCCAGCCTTCGAGCGGCACGTCGCGCGCGCGTAGCCCGTCGAGCAGCTGCGGGGCCCGGCCGGAGGCCAGCAGGATCGCCGCCTCGCGGAACTGGCCGACCAGGTGGGCGGCCACGTCGACCTCCAGGTCGGGGTCGGTGAGGCTCTCCAGCACGCGCTCGGTCGCCCGGCGCTCGGCGAGGTCGCGATCGGCGCTCACCGCGTACTCGTTGAAGGCGTTGCTCCAGAGCTCGGCGTGCTCGTAGAGGGCGGGGAACAAGATCTCCGTGTGCGCGGGGGCGAAGTTCGTGAACGGGAGCGTCGGATCGTCGAAGAGGTCGATCAGCGGGCTGAGAACGGCGACCAGCCGACCGATGCCGGTACCTGCTCGGCGGGCCCGCTCGGCCAGGGGAAGGTCGGGGCCCGTCGGCTCGCCGCCGATCAGTTCGTTCGCGAGGAGGTCCTGCCACGCGGTGCCACGGAGGTTGAGCGCGAGCGGCCCGACCAGCAGCGCGCCGAGCCGGTCCTCGGCGAGCTCGCTGAACGTCCACGGCGTGTGCGGGTGGCGGATCAGCGCCACGGCCTGCCGGGCCTGCGCCGTCGGCGCGCCGGAGTCGTCGATGCCGAGCAGCGCGCGCAGAGCCTCGTCGTCGGTCATGGTCTTCCTTCGCATGCTCAGCTCGGGTAGGCGGTGGACACGACGAACGGCGGGCTGAGGTTCTTGTCGTACTTGAGTACCGCGGTGACGTCGTGGGCGTCGGTCACGACGTAGCTGCCGTTCTGGTCCACGACCGTCCGGCCGGTCACTCCGATCGTCGGCAGCGTCACCGTGAACGTGTCGTTGCTGCTCGCGGTGCCGTTATTGATGTTAGCCAGCCACTGGCCGATGTCCGCGGAATTCGCGGGGTTGCTCAGGTCCTGCTGCACGAAGCTCTGCGCCGTGGCGAGGTCGGCGAAGGAGCTGGAGCCGTCGGGGTCCTTCTCCGCCATGCGCTGCAGCAGCTGGTCGTCCGTCTTGCCCACGTGGTTGTCGATGACGTGCGCGCCGTCGGTCCCCTCCTGCCCGGCGAGGTCGATCGGATACTGCAGGTTCGTGGACGCACGGCCCGAGTAGGGCTTGAGCGTGCGCTTGAGCGTCTGCCCCTTGTTCGGCGTGGTCGGCGGCGTGGCGGTCAGGCCGGGGTAGGTGAAGTCGTGCAGCGCGCGGTCGCCGATCTGCTCCGACTGCGCCTCGATCGCGGCCATCGTGGGCGCCGCGCGCAGCGCCGCCTCCAGCTCGGACCGCAGCGACAGGGCCGTGATCGCGTCCTTGGCCTGCTCGATCGGCTGGTAGTACTCGTCGATCAGGACGCGGGCGCAGTCCATCAGGCAGTCGAAGTCGAACTCCTCGGCGAGCCACTCGGCGATGCCGAAGGTCTCCTCGGCCAGCAGCGCCCCCAGCACGGCCGCCGCTCCGGCCGCGACGAGCCGCTCCTCGAGCGCGCCGCGGGTCCGGTTGATCGCGTCGATGTGCGTGCGGCACAGCTTCGCGAGCTCGTCGGCGCACTTGCCGATCAGGCCGAGCGGGTGATCGGGCAGGCTGCCGGTCCCCCACGCGGCGCTGCCCCAGATCCGGCCGCAGTACTTGACCATGGCGGTCCGCCAGGTGTCGACCTGGCTCGCGGTCAGCTTCCCGCGCCCGGGGTTCTTCTTGTCGAAACTGCTCATCCCCTTGTCGACGGTGATCGTGGCCAATGCCTCGTCGAGTGCCTGGGCGGCGTCGTTGAGCCCGCCGGATATCCTCTCCAGCGCGGTCGCGGCCTCGGTCAGCTTGTCCTGGTGGCCGCGGGGGAAGAAGTCCATCAGGAACTGCATCGGGTCGCCGATCTGCTTGATCGCGACGAACCCGGGGTTTCCGCTGAAGGACTCGATGTCCAGGTAGCCGTGGTCGCTGGACTGGGCGGGGCGGGGCAGGTTCACGGCGCCGTAAGCGGGGACCGAGACGTGCTGGGCGCTGCCGCCGGGCGTGGAGGCGGCGTCGGCGGCCGCGTAGTTGTTGGCCGTGGTGATCAGGCCCTCGGGCACGCCGCCGAGCGAGGCCAGCAGATCGCCGATGCCGTTGACCATGTCCTGCGCGATCGGGTCGTAGAGGCTCGCGAAGAACATGCCGACGAAGTCCTTGCCGGCCATGTCGAAGCAGGATCCGGTCAGCACCGAGCTCGCCTGCTGCGCAGCCTCGAGGAAGCCCTCGCGGACGGTCTCGATCTGCGAGGCCGCCGCCCACAGCTCCTCGGGATCGACTTCGAACACGCCGGTGGAGTTCGGCGGGGTCCACGCGGCGGTCGGGTCGAAGGCGCTCGCTCCCGGGGACGGATTCCCGCCCGCGGCGGACGGCGTCGCGCTCGGGCTCGGCGCGGTCGACGCGGGAAGGTTCCCGGTGCCGTTGGTCGCCGGGGTGCCCCCTCCCCCGGTCGTCGCGGGCAGGTTCGACGGGCCTGAGGACGGAGAGGACTGCGGCGAGGACGGGGCGGAGGGGGTCGGCGCCGGCGTGGGGGCCTCGGCCGTGGCCCGGGGCTCAGGCGTCGCCATCAGTCGGCCTGCCACGTGCTCAGCACGGCCGCGTGCGCGGCGGCGAAGTTGGTCTGCGCGTTGCAGACCATCGAGTGGATCCAGGTCAGATCCTCGTGCAGCGCCTCGGCGTCGGCGCGCCATCGCGCGTAGGTCTCCTCGAAACCCTCGGACGCGGCACCCGACCAGGACGCCCGGACCGGCGCGAGTATGTGCTCGAGGTTGTCCAGGTTCTCGGCGAGCTCGTTGCACAGCGTGAGCACCGCCTGCCGACCGTCCTCCACCTCGGCGAACGTGACAGCGATCGTGGCCATGGTCCCCCTCCATCCCCTATCAGAGATCGTACACGAGCGGCCGACATCGAGGGATGACGCGGTCGGCGGGTACGCGCTCAATAGCCTGCGACGGTTGCGACAGGGGATTGATGGGGTGCTTGAGCCCGAGGATGCGCTTGCGCAACGGCGGTACGGCACCAGGCCGGGCGCCCCCGTGAACCGACCTGGTGCCGTACCGGGTACATCAGACCTTAGAGTGGCTGCGAGCTGCTCGAAGGAACTGATTGCACGGTGACAGACGCCTTGCGGTGTCGTGGTGCACAGTGAGCGGAAAGAAGGCGGCGAGGAATTGCACGGTGAGGGACGGACTCAGCGGGCCGACGACGTGCTGGACATGCAGCGTGCCGCGCGAAAGGGCGGCACGGGGCAACTGGTCCGGTGGCTCGGCATGCGGACCGGGGTATCGGTCCTTCTCGTGAGTCGATCGAGCGACGTCGTCTCTCCTCCCTCGTTGGCGCTGAGTGCTCCGGAGCGGGATCTCGTGCGGCGCGCGGTACGGGAGACCGCGGCGCGAGGGTCGAAGTCCGTGGTGATCGACGAGAGGGAGCTCGCCTGCATCGTCTTGGCGCTCGATGGATCATCAGAGCTCAGCGCTCCGTTTCTCGTCGCCGTCGCGGCTCGGCCGGTCCCACCCGAACTGACGTCACTGCTCGCGGATGCCACGTCCATCCTCAGCCTGTGCTGGAGGCTGGAACACGCCCAACTGCAGGAGGAACGGCTGCGGACCGCGGATGCGCGGACTCGGGAGGCCGTGCTGCATCTGCTGATGAACGGGCACGTGACCGCCGCGCGGCAGGTCGCGGGGGCGCTGCTTCCCGCGCTGCCGGACGCGCTGCAGGTGTACGTCATCGAGGGGCCGTCGGCGAAGCGCGGGGCCGCGGCGCAGGCTCTGGCCGGGGCGGCCGACGGGGCGTGGATCGTGCCGTGTCCGGTGTACGCGGACCACCTGCTGGTTCTCGCGCCGGCCGCGGTCGAGGGCGGCGCGGCGGACGCGGCATGGCCTCGGGCCGTGACCTCCACCTGCTGGATCGGCGTGAGCGACGCCGTGACCTTGCGGGACACCGCCACCGGCTACGCTCAGGCCTTCCACGCGCTCGCCGCCGCGCGTCAGCGGGTCGAGCGGCACGCCTCGTTCGCCGGGCATCCCGACCTCGCCCTGACGATCGGCCCCGCGGCGACGGCCTGGGCGGAGTCGTTCCTCGCGCCGCTGCTCGCCTACCGGGCGCGGCGTTCGCAGGATCCAGATAGCGCGGTACTGCTGGCGACCGCGGCGTCCTGGCTCAGCTTCTCGTCCCGCGCGACCGCGCACCTGAAGATCCATCGCAATACGCTGACGGCGCGTCTCGCGCTGATCCGGGAGCTGCTGGGGGTCGATCTGGATCAGATCGGCAATCAGGCGGAACTGGCTCTCGCGTTGCGGGCCCTCGCCGCCCACGGCCGGCCCCGGCCCGATGCGGCACCCTCCCTCGACGAGCTTCTCGCGCTCCCCCACGTCGTGGCGTGGGCGGAGAGGCAGTTCCGGCCTCTGCGTGGCCCTGAGGCCCCGGAGTGCGTCGAGGAGACGCTCACGACCTGGCTTCGCCTCGACGCCCGCATGGGGCCGACCGCGCAGGCCCTCTCGCTCTCGGCCTCCGCAGTGCGCAAGCGCCTCGCGCGAGGCGAGGCGCTGCTTCAGCGTTCGCTGCTGCGGTCGCCCAGCGCCGTCTATGACCTGTGGCTCGCGCTCAGAGCGCTCGAGTCCTCGCCGCGCGTCCCGCGATGATGTTGCCGCTCTGGCTCCTCGCCGAGCTGATCGGGGTGCTGCGCGGGATCCTCTAGCGGGCCAGGACCACACGCTCGAGCTCGTCGTGCTGGGAGGCGCGCATCTCGGTGAGGATCCTCCGGGCCGACATCATCAGGTCGGAGACGTCGGGGCCGGCCAGCATGTAGACGACGCTGCCGGAATCGCGGGTGGTGGTGACGATGCCGTAGCGGCGGAGCACGGCCAACTGCTGGGACAGGCTCGAGGCGGAGACGCCCAGG
>DASTAE010000203.1:0-11666 GCA_035712985.1 Actinospica sp. | reverse complement strand
CGAATACGTCGACCTCTACGCCTCGGACGTGAAGAAGGCCCCCGCGGCCGTCCCGGCCCCGGAGGATCAGGCGGCCTTGGCGGCGGGCGCGGACGCGCCGGAGCCGTCGAGCAGGATCTGATGACCGGTCACGTTCACCTTGGCCTGCAGGTAGCGCAGGTTGGTGGGCGTGACGAAGACGCCGGTCGGCACCTTGCGCTGGATCTCGATGCCGTGCGCGGACAGCTGCTTGGCCTTGTCCGGGTTGTTCGAGAGCAGCTCGATGTTCCGCGCGCCGAGCGTGGTCAGCATCTGCGCGGCGGCCGTGTAGTCGCGGCCGTCCGACGGCAGGCCGAGCGCCTCGTTCGCCTCGTAGGTGTTCAGGCCCTGGTCCTGCAGCGCGTACGCGTCCAGCTTGTTGTACAGGCCGATGCCGCGGCCCTCCTGGCGCAGGTAGATCAGGTAGCCGCCGACCCGGGCTATCTTCTCGGCGGCGTCGCGCAGCTGCGGGCCGCAGTCGCAGCGGGCCGAGCCGAAGACGTCGCCGGTCAGGCACTCGGAGTGCAGCCGCACCAGGGGCGTGGCCGCGTTCCGGTAGTCGCCGAGCCCCAGGGCGACATGCTCCTGCCCGTCCGCCAGCCCGTCGAACGTGTAGACCTGCGCGTCGACGCGGAAGCCGTCGGAAAACCTCAGCGGGATGCGTACCGAGGTGCGGACCGAGGCCGGCGCGAGAGAGGCGCTGTCGTGCAGCATCGATGTGTCTCCAGAGGCTCGTGTGGTCCTACATACTCGTCGTTCGTCTGCTCAACGGATGAGAGGGGCCGGGAAATTCCCCGGCGCGAGGGTCTCAGCCGGTGTTCATCCGGGCGTAACCGGTCCGCGATACGGGCGGGGCATCGGTAACTCGCCGGTAACCGGTAAGTTGGTCCCGAGGTCGGTGACCGTAGGGTGTATCTGGACGGTCCGCGGGCAACGGCGCCCCACCTCGACCCCACAGTCAACGGCTTTCTGCCTGTGCGGGCCGGTGCGGCGGCTGACGGCACACGTGAAGATAACCCCAAAGGAGCGTTATGCGCGTCGGAGTGCTCACCGGCGGGGGCGACTGCCCCGGTCTCAACGCCGTCATCCGGGCGGTGGTCCGCAAGGGCGTCCAGCAGTACGGCTACGAGTTCGTCGGTTTCCGCGACGGCTGGCGCGGTCCGCTGGAGGGCCTGACCCGGACGCTGGACGTCAAGGCCGTCCGCGGCATCCTGCCCCGCGGCGGCACGATCCTCGGTTCCTCCCGCACCAACCCGATCAAGATCGAGGGCGGCGTGGAGCGGATCAAGGAGAACCTCGCGAACCTGGGCGTGGACGCCCTGGTCGCCATCGGCGGCGAGGACACCCTCGGCGTGGCCACCGCGCTGCACGCGCAGGGCGTGCAGGTGGTCGGCGTGCCGAAGACCATCGACAACGACCTCAACGCCACCGACTACACCTTCGGCTTCGACACCGCGGTGACCATCGCGACCGAGGCGATCGACCGGCTGCACACCACGGCCGAGTCGCACCACCGGGTCCTGGTCATCGAGGTGATGGGCCGGCACGCCGGCTGGATCGCGCTGCACTCCGGCATCGCCGGCGGCGCCAACGTCATTCTCATCCCCGAGGAGAAGTACGACATCGAGCAGGTCTGCGAGTGGGTCGAGTCCCGCTTCAAGTCCGAGTACGCGCCGATCGTCGTCGTCTCCGAGGGCGCCGTGCCGCAGGAGGGCGACGAGGTCCTGCTCAACCAGGAGGTCGACTCCTTCGGCCACGTCCGCCTCGGCGGCGTCGGCGAGCGCCTCGCGGCCGAGATCGAGAAGCGCACCGGCAAGGAGTCGCGCACCACGGTGCTCGGCCACGTGCAGCGCGGCGGCACCCCGACCCCGCGCGACCGCTGGCTGGCCACCCGCTTCGGCCTGCACGCGATCGACGCGGTCAAGGACGGCGACTGGGGCAAGATGGTCGCCCTGCAGGGCACGGACATCGTCCGCGTCCCGCTGAGCGCCGCCACCACCGAGCTCAAGACCGTCCCGCAGGCCCTGTACGACGAGGCCAAGGTCCTCTTCGGCTGAGCCGGCATTCGGCACGCAACGGGCCCTCGCGCAACTGCGCGGGGGCCCGTTCCGCTTCCCGTCTCATCCCGGCAGCAGCCGGACCAGCTCCCGCCGCAGGATCGCCAGACCGTCCCTGGTCAGCACGGACTCCGGGTGGAACTGCAGGCCGGTGTAGTGCGGCCCGCGCAGCGCGGCGAGCTCGGGCCCGTCGTGCGCCAGCTCCCACTCGCTCGTGCCGCGCGGAGCCAGCACGGCGTACGAGTTGTAGTAGCCCAGCGACTCCGTCCGCCCGAACAGGCCGACCGGAATCTGCGCCCCCTGGTTGGGCGTGGGCCGGCGGTGCAGCTCCAGGCCGAGCTCCGCGCACATCAGCTGATGCCCCAGGCAGATGGCCAGGGTCGGCCGCTTCTCCGCGAGCAGCTGCCGAGCGAAGGCCCGCCCCGTCGCCATCTTCGAGTCCCGCGCATCCCGCGGATCCCCCGGCCCGGGCCCGAGCACGACCAGGTCGTACCCGTCCATATCGCGCACGGAGTCGTACGGCAGCCGCGTGACGACCAGCCCCAGGCTCCGCAACTGAACCGCGAGCATCGACGTGAACGCGTCCTCGTTGTCGATGATCAGCACGCTGCGTCCGGACAGCTCGGGCGCCGCGAGCTCGCCCGGCGCGTGGTACGTGGCCCACGCGGGGGAGAGGCGCTCGTTGCGGGAGGCCAGCGCGGCCTTCACCACCGGATCCTCGGCCCACACCGGCCCCGTCGCCACGCCGTACGAGGTGGTCGAGGCGGATCCGGGCTCCGTGCGTACGCCGAACGCGCGAAGCACGCCCGCCGCCTTCGCGTGCGTCTCCCGCACCTCACCGTACGGATCCGAGCCGCGCACCAGTGTCGCCCCGACCGGCACGCGCACCGAGCCGTCGCGCAGATCCAGGTACGCCACGCGCAGCATCAGCGGCGCGTCCATCGTCTGATTCCCCTGCTCATCGCGCCCGATCAGCGCCATCACGCCGCCGTAGTACCCCCGTCCGCCCGTCTCGTGCCGCTTGATCACCCGGAACGCGTTGCGGATCGGCGAGCCGGTCGCCGTCGGCGCGAACATCGTGGTGCGCAGGATCTCGCGCGCGTCCATCGTCGTATGGGCCCTGATGTAATACTCGGTGTGCGCGAGGTTGGCCATCTCCTTGAGGTAGGGCCCGTCGATCACGCCGCCCTGGTCGCCGACCTCCGCGAGCATCTTCAGCTCCTCGTCGACGACCATCGCGAGCTCGTCGCGCTCCTTCGGGTCGCTCAGGAAGGCCAGCAGCTCCTCGCGCGTGACCGAGCTCGGCGGTTTGCGCAGCGTGCCGCTGATCGGGTTCATCGTGCAGACGCCCGAGTCCAGCGACACGTGCCGCTCGGGGGTCGCGCCGACCATGATCGTGTCACCGGTGTGGACGAGGAAGGTCCAGTAGGCGTTGCGCTCCTGCACGAGCAGGTTCCGGAACGCGGCGAACGCGGCCGAGGTCGTGTACTCGCTGTGCCCGACGAATGTGCGCCGCAGCACGAAGTTCGAGCCCTCGCCGGACCCGATCTCCTCGTCGAGCACGGTCTTGACCTGCCGCGCATACGTGTCGTCGTCGACGTCGAACGCGCCGTTCGAGATGCCCGTGATACCCGGCGGCAGATCCTTGACTTCGACGACCGCCCGCGACTCGACGATCAGCGCACGCAGCGGCGTCCCGTCGTCATGGCAGGCGTCGCCGCGTTCCCGCAACTGGCGGTAGGGGACGAGCGCGAGCAGCTCGCCGCCCTCGTCTTCGACGTGCGGCAGGTCGGCGAGCCGTTCGTACGTCTCGATCCGGCCGCTGAGCAGCTCGATCTCGTCGCCCCTGCGAATGAGCGCGTAGGGCGGTGCAAGCGGTTCCATGGTGGTCCTCCGGGTGTTGGAAGGCCGCCACAACGCCCGGGAACTGTCTGTGGAAACAGCGAAACCGGCCGCCTGACGGCGGCCGGTCGCGTGGTCTCAGGGGAGCGCGCGCTCAGTGGTCCGCCGGGGTCACCGGCCACCACCACTGGTTCTTCGGGAGCGCGTGCTGCATAGGGCTGACTGTATCAGGCCCGCGCAACCTTCTTCGGCAGCAGAAACGCCGAGCCGAGCACCAGGACCACGATCGCGAGCCCGACCGCCGACGCGGTCTCCATGGCGCTCACGAACGAGCCGATGTGGATGCCGTTGCCCAGCACCGAGAAGAAGATCGTGCCGAGGACCGTCGCACCCACCGCGTTGCCGAACTGCTGGGCCGTGGTCAGCACGCCGGCCGCCATGCCCGCCTTGTGCGGCTCGATGCCCGAGGAGAGCACCGCGCCGATCATCGAGGGGATGGCCATGCCGTTGCCCAGACCGATGATGACGCCGCCCGGGATCAGCTCCAGCGCCGTCACCGACGCCCCCTGGGCCACCAGCACGCCGATCGTCGTCGCCAGCCCGATGAAGCTCAGGCTCGCCCCGAGCACGATCACCCGGTTGCCGATCCGCTCGGCCACCCGGCGCGCCAGCAGGAAGGAGCTGAGCGCGAACGCGACGCCGAGCGGGGCGAACGCGAGACCCGCGCGCAGCGGCGAGAGTCCGAGACCGTCCTGCAGCAGCAGCGTCAGGCAGAGCATGAACCCCGCGAAGAACGCCAGGTAGCCGCCGGAGATGACCATGCCCGCCGCGAAGACGCGCTCGCGCACCATGTGCGTGTCGAGGACAGGCTGCCCGTCCCGAGCGTGCAGCCGGTGCTCGTAGCGCAGCGTGGCCAGCAGCACGGGCACCGCGGCCACCATCGAGACGAACGTCCACAGCGGCCAGCCTTCGGGACGCCCCAGCGTGACCGGGACCAGTACCAGCGCGAGCGCCAGCGAGATGCCGACGGCGCCGACCGGGTCCAGCTTCGGACGGTGCACCGGCTCGTGCTTCGGCAGCCAGCGAGCGCCGAGCAGCACGGCCACCAGGCCGATCGGCACGTTGATGAAGAAGATGGTGCGCCAGCCCCAGCCGAACAGGTTGGCGTCGAGAAGAACGCCGCCGAGCACCTGCCCCGCGACCGCCCCGAGCCCGATCGTCGCGCCGAAGGCCGACATCGCCTTGGCCCGCTCCTCCGGCGGGAACATCGTGTTGATCAGCGCCAGCACCTGCGGCACCATCAGCGCCGCCGTGCCGCCCTGCAGGATGCGGAACGCGACCAGCGCCCAGCCGTTCGGCGCGAGCCCGCACAGCAGCGAGGCTATCGCGAACAGGCTCATGCCCAGGACGAAGAGGCGGCGGTGTCCGTGCAGGTCGCCGAGCCGTCCCCCGGTGATCAGCCCGCTGGCGTACGCGAACCCGTACCCGCCCACGATCAGCTCGAGCGCGGACTCGCCCGCATGCAGGTCGTGCTGCAGCGAGGAGGCGGCGACGTTGACGACGAAGTAGTCGAACATGGCCATGAACATGGCCGTGAGGATGACCGGCAGCGCGCGCCAACGCGCCGGATACGCGGCGAACGCGGGCGAGGTGCCGCCGGCGGCGCCTGCCGACGGCGAGGCGGAACGGACTTCGGTGACGGACACGTGGTTCTCCAGAATCGTCCGGCGAGCGTGACGGATGCTGCGTGGTGGTGCGGATGCAGCCGCCGCTCCGAGGTGAAGCGCGTCGCTGCTGCTGCGGTGCTGCTCGGTAATTCGTGCTTGGTGCTTGGTGCTTGGTGCTTGGTGCTTGGTGCGTCGTGCTTCGTGTGTCGTGCGTGAACTGCATGTCTTGGGCGGGATCGGAAATCCGCGTGCGCTCCCTCGCGACCCGACGGATAATCCCCATAGCCCCGGTCGCGGCCCTTACCTGGAGCTCAACCAACCGGTTGGTTGAGAATATTCCACGGCTCCGGCTGGCTGTCAACTGACTAGTTGGTTACCATGGACTCATGGCCACGCGAGACGCTGAAGCAACCAAGGCGCGCATCTTCGAGGCGGCGACCGAGGAGTTCGCCGCCCACGGGATCGCCGGCGCCCGCGTGGACCGCATCGCGCAGAACGCCCAGGCCAACAAGCAGCTCATCTACGCCTACTTCGGCGACAAGAAGAAGCTGTTCTACAAGGTGCTGGACAAGACCCTGGTCGACGTCGCCGCGATGGTCTCCACCGACATCACCGACCTCGACCGCTGGGTCGACGAGCACATCGACTACCACCAGAAGCACCCCGAGCTCCTCAGGCTGCTGATGTGGGAGGCCCTCGAGGTCGAGCAGGAGAACGTCTGCCGCAGCGACGACCGCTCCGTCCGCTACGCCGTCAAGAAGCAGAAGATCGCCGACGCCCAGGACCAAGGCATCGTCCGCGCCGACATGCCCGCCGCCTACATGCTCATGCTCCTCATGGGCATGATCAACTACGCCGCCGCCCTGCCCCAGGTCCGCAACCTCGTCTTCGGCCCCGGCTTCGACCCCGAGGCCCTCCGGGAGTGGACCAAGGACGCCGTGAAGCGGGTGGCGGCGAAGGCCGCGGAGTAGCTTCTCGGCGGTGGTCCGCGGCGTCCTGCGAAGCTGGGCTAAGCAGGAGATGACCACCACTTAGCCTTCGACCCCCCTCGCGCCGCGGATTCAGCGCAGGCGGGTG
This sequence comes from Actinospica sp., assembly GCA_035712985.1. Classification (GTDB taxonomy): domain Bacteria; phylum Actinomycetota; class Actinomycetes; order Streptomycetales; family Catenulisporaceae; genus Actinospica. The sequence continues at coordinate 5,005 of DASTAE010000203.1, read as the reverse complement.
AAGAAGCCGATCGCCATGGACGACCACCAGAGCGCCTGCGAGAGCACGGCGCTCGTCACGGCGCGGGCGAGTAGGGGGCGGGGCAGGGTGCTGACGCGTGCCTCGCGCGGTAGGACGCGGACGTGGTCCAGTACGTCGCGGGCGTGGACGGCGTTGATGCCCAGGGCCAGCACGACGAAGAAGTTGGCGACGACCCAGCCGTTGCCGAAGTCGGGCTGTAGGTAGGCGCCGCTGACGCACACCAGCACGAAGCCGAGCCAGATCAGCGAGTCCGCGAACAGGGCGAAGCGGGCCGCGCGGGCGATCGAGGTCCAGCCGAAGGCCGAGGCCAGGAACACGCCGTCCACCGCGAGGACGGTGCCGAGGCCGATGCAGAAGCCGACCACGTGCACGGTCAGGTAGCGGGTGCGCGCCGCGTCGCTGAGGTACACCGTCGCCGGGCCCTCGTGCTTGCTGAGGAGCACCACTCCGAGCCATACGACGACGACCGCCGCGGCCAGGACCGCCAGCTTCGGCGCGCGGTTCTCCAGCGGCGGGACACGGTCGGCTGCGGATATCGACGCGCTCGGCTCAGTGCTCATGGGGAGGATTATAGGTAAGGCTTACCTTAGAGGTCCGTGAGGGTCGAGAAGTCCGTGATGCCCGGGACCTCCGCCAGGGTCGGCAGCGACCAGGTCGCGGCGGGACGCCACCTCTCGGTCGGGTCCGCGGCGAAGACTCCCGCGCGCGCCTCGACGAGGGCCACGGCCTGCTCGCGGGCGCGATCGATCGCCGCGTGATCCGCGTCGGAGACGATGCCCAGCCTGCGGGTCTGCGCGTATTCGTCCTCGTCCTTCCAGTGCCACGCACCGTCCGGCTCCACGACGAGGTCCAGCGCGAGATCCATCGTGTCCCAGCCCGCGCCGTGCCAGGTCGGCGGACGCTCGAAGTTCACGTACCAGCAGCCGAGCGCGCCGTCCTCGCCGTACATCCGGGCCACGCTGAACCAGCGCCCCGACACCACCTCGGTGACCACGCCGTTCCAGCGCCAGGTCCACTCGGCCATGTCCCAGCCGCCCGCCGCAAGCGTGTGCAACGAGGCCTCGCGCAGCGCCTTCTCGCGGCTCACGCTGGACTCCACGAACCGCGCGGCGGCCAGGGTGACGACCCCGGGCCAGATCGCGGCCACGGCCGAGCTCGCGTCGGACTCGAGCACGCGCACCGGCGATCGGGTCCACGCGCGGCCGCGGAACAGGTCGCGGCGCACGGCGGTCGAGCCGGGCTCCAGCAGGGGTCCGGAATCGGGCTCGGGCACGGCGGCTTCGGGCGCGGCATCGCTCACGGCGCCATCGAAGCAGAATTCTCAGCCGTTCGGCGTATAGCCGAGCTCGATGGGCTCCACCGGCGGACCCTCCCTCCGCACCCGCGCCGCCAGCTCCGGCAGGCTCGGCGGCCAGAACAGCGCCTTCGACTCGTCCAGGGCGCCCGGGGTCCACCAGCGCGTCGCCAGGATGCCGTCGATCCGGTGCGACTCGGCCAGATCGCCCTCCGGATCACGCCGCGGACCCTCGGCCAGGTAGATCGCCTCGGTCTGCCGCGTCGGCACGCCGTCCCGGGTGTAGTCGTGCTGCCAGGTGCACAGCAGCGGGCCGACCTTCACATCCGTCCAGCCGGTCTCCTCGGCGGTCTCGCGCACCGCCGCCTCGACCTCGCTCTCGCCCGCCTCGATGCCGCCGCCGGGCGGGGCCCAGTGCAGGCCGATCTCCGCGTCGTCGTGCAGCTGCAGGTACACCGCGCCGTCCGGATCGACGATCACGAGCCGGGCGGCGGGTCGGGGAGTGCGCTCTGTCATGGTCCGAGGGTAACCGCGGCCACCGACAGACACCCGGCCCGCCGCCCACCAGCGGCGAATCAGCGGATCAGTCAGCTCCGGCGCCGGCACGGAGCGCCTCGATCAGCCACTGCATCGACTCGTACATCGGCGCCGTCTGCGCGACGAGCTCCGGGTTGCCGCCGACGAGGCCGACCAGGTGCCAGAACCGGTTGACCCGCTCGTCGTTCATCACCGTCAGCGAGTCGGCGATCAGCGCGCGCCACTTCTCGTCCGCGGGACGATCGCTCTTCGCGCACCAGACCTCGACGATGTGGTTCGCCCGCGCGACGCCCTCGGCCGAGCCGGGCGCGATCCCCGCCTGCCACGCTTCCAGCGCGAGCGGACAGACCTCGGCGAACGCCTGCTGGTCCTGCTGCCACTCGGCCTCGTCCATCTTGGCCCGCTTCGCGATGCCGTACGCCGCCATCTCCCGCGAACGCGCGATGAAGTCCTCGTCCTGCACCAGCTCGACGAGATCCACCCACGCCTCGACCTGAGCCTCCGTCGGGTCCTGCGGCAGGTCGGGGAACGCGTTGCGCATCATCGAGGAGAACGCCTCGCCGGTCCCGTGCTCGTCGTCCAGACCCTCGTAGCACCGGTCGACGAACTCGTCGAGGATCCGCCTGCGGCCCTCCGCGTCCAGCCGCGCCAGCCTGTTCATCAGCTCCAACTCCTCCCAATCGGTGTCCCGGACCGCCACCGCGCGCAGCACCGCCTGCCGCAGCCGCAGCGCCTTGACCGTCGCCTCCAGCGCGTCGGCCTGCGCCCGCGCCACCTCGGCCACCGTCAGCTCCCTGGCCAGCACCCGGGCGATCGTCGGCAGGTCCACGCCGAGATCCCGCAGCGTCCGGATCAGCTCCAGGCGTGCGGCGGCCTCGACGTCGTACAGCCGATAACCCGCCGAGCTGCGCAGCGCGGGCTCCAGCAGCGCCCGACTGTCGGCCAGGCTGTCCGAGTAGAAGCGGATCGTGCGCACCGGCACGCCCGTCAGCTCGCTCAGCTGCCCGATCGTCAGCAAACGCCTCGCGGTTCGGTCCCTCATGGCATCCACGCTCCGGCTTCCAGTGGGTGGAGAGTCAAGCTCCCCCAAGCCTAGGATCAACGACATGACCTACCTCGCTGCCGCGGATCGCTACGACTCGATGACCTACCGGCGCTCTGGTCGCAGCGGCCTGCGCCTGCCGGCCGTCTCGCTCGGCCTCTGGCACAACTTCGGCGACACCCACACCTTCGACAACCAGCGCGCGGTGCTGCGTCGCGCGTTCGACCGCGGGGTGACGCACTTCGACCTGGCGAACAACTACGGGCCGCCCTACGGCGCGGCGGAGGAGAACTTCGGCCGGCACCTGAAGGCGGACTTCCGGCCGTACCGCGACGAGCTGGTGATCTCGACGAAGGCGGGCTACGACATGTGGCCCGGGCCCTACGGCGACTTCGGCTCGCGCAAGTACCTGCTGTCCTCGCTCGACCAGTCGCTGACCCGGATGGGCCTGGACTACGTCGACATCTTCTACCACCACCGGCCGGACCCCGAGACCCCGCTCGAGGAGACGATGGGCGCCCTCGACCAGGCCGTCCGCTCCGGCAAGGCGCTCTACGCGGCGGTCTCCAACTACGACCCCGAGCAGACCCGCCGCGCGGCGCACATCCTGCGCGAGCTCGGCACCCCGCTGCTGATCCACCAGCCGCGCTACAACATGTTCGACCGGAACCGGGTCGAGGGCGGCCTGCTCGACGCCCTCGAGGAGGTCGGCGCCGGGGCGATCTGCTTCTCGCCGCTGGACCAGGGCCGGCTCACGGACCGCTACCTGAACGGCGTCCCGAGCGACTCGCGCGCCGCGGTCGGCAGGTTCCTCACCGAGAACTCGCTGACCGAGGAGCTGATGGGCCGGGTCCGCGCCCTGAACAAGATCGCCGAGGGCCGCGGCCAGACCCTCGCCCAGCTCGCCCTGGCCTGGACGTTGCGGGACGCCCGGATGACGTCCACGCTGATCGGAGCCTCCTCGGTCCGCCAGCTCGACGCCAACCTCGGCGCCCTCGACGCCCCCGCCCTCGACGACTCCGAGCTCGCCGCCATCGACGAGGTCCTGGCCGACTGACCCCGGCCGCACGCCCCCGGCCGTGTCCACCCGTCCACGCGGCGCGTCTCGTCTGGCGAAACCGCCTCGGGGGCCGCGTGCGCCGTCCCGTACCCTGGACGGGTGGATACGACCGAATTGGATACCTGGCGGAAACTGACCGCCAAGCAGCAGCCCTCGTGGCCCGACGCCGGTGAACTGACCCGCGCCGCCGCGGAGCTGCGCTCGTATCCCCCGCTGGTCTTCGCGGGCGAGTGCGACCTGCTCAAGGAGCGGATCGCGGCCGTCGCCCGCGGCGAGGCCTTCATCCTGCAGGGCGGCGACTGCGCCGAGACCTTCGACGCCGTCACCGCCGACGCCATCAGGAACAAGCTCAAGACGCTGCTGCAGATGGCGGCCGTGCTCACCTACGCCGCCTCCGTGCCCGTCGTCAAGATCGGCCGGATCGCCGGGCAGTACGGCAAGCCGCGCTCCAAGGACACCGAGACCCGGGACGGCGTCACGCTCCCGGCGTACCGCGGCGACTCGGTCAACGGCTTCGACTTCACCGCCGACTCCCGGATCCCGGACCCGTGGCGGATGGTCCGCATGTACCACTCCAGCGCCGCGACGCTGAACCTGGTGCGCGCCTTCACCACCGGCGGCTACGCCGACCTGCGCCAGGTGCACGCCTGGAACCAGGACTTCGTCTCCAGCTCCCCGGCCGGCGAGCGCTACGAGGTGCTCGCGGGCGAGATCGAGCGGGCGCTGCGCTTCATGGAGGCCTGTGGGACCGACCCGGAGGAGCTGCGCGCGGTCGAGTTCTTCTCCTCGCACGAGGGCCTGCTGCTCGAGTACGAGGACGCGCTCACCCGGATCGACTCGCGCACCGGCGAGCCGTACAACACCTCCGCGCACTTCGTGTGGATCGGCGAGCGCACCCGCGACCTCGACGGCGCGCACGTGGACTACTTCTCGAAGATCCGCAACCCGATCGGCATCAAGCTCGGGCCGACCACGTCCCCGGACGACGCCCTCGCCTACCTGGCCAAGCTGGACCCGCACCGCGAGCCCGGCCGGCTCACCTTCGTGGTCC
>DASTAE010000202.1:0-4711 GCA_035712985.1 Actinospica sp. | reverse complement strand
CGACGCCTTCGCCTACGGCACCGCCAAGGCCAACGGCAAGGACGTGGACGTCATCGTCCGCGTCGACGCGCGCAACACCCCGGCCAAGGGCGAGGACCTGTACGTCGTGCCGAAGGCCGGCGAGACGCACGTCTTCGCGACCGAGAGCGGCATCCGCATCTCCGGCTGAGACGAATGGAACCCCCCGTCCGGCGTCAGCCGGGCGGGGGGTTCCGTCGTTTCAGGAGAGAACTAAAGCCGACCGGCCTTGGCGCGTCGCCGGGCCACCTCGTACAGCGAGATGGCTGCGGCCACGCCCGCGTTCAGCGACTCGGTCGCGGCGGCGATCGGGATGCGGACGGTCAGGTCGCAGGTCTGCTCGACCAGCCGGGACAGGCCCTTGTCCTCCGCGCCGACGACCAGCACCAGCGGATCGCTGCCCGCCTCCAGGTCGGCGAGGTCGAGGGTGCCGCCGGCCGCGAGGCCGACCACGGTCAGGCCCTGCTTCTGGTACGACTCCAGCGTCCGGGTCAGGTTGCCCGCCTGGGCCACCGGGATACGCGCGGCCGCGCCCGCCGAGGTCTTCCAGGCGCCGGCCGTCATGCCCGCGCTGCGCCGTTCGGGGACGACGATGCCGTGCGCGCCGAAGGCGGCCGCCGAGCGGATGACCGCGCCGAGGTTGCGCGGGTCGGTGACGCCGTCCAGGGCCACGATCAGCGGGGCCTCGCCCGCGTCCTGCGCGCGCTCGATCAGGTCGTCCGGGTGCGCGTAGGAGTACTGCGGGATCTGCAGCGCGATGCCCTGGTGGATGGCGCCGTCGGTGAGCCGGTCCACCTCCTGCCGGGAGACCTCGAGGATCGGCAGCGCCCGGCCGGTGGCCAGGGTCAGCGACTCGCGCACCCGGTCGTCGATGTCGATCTGCGCGGCCACGTACAGCGTGGTCGCCGGGATCTCGGCGCGCAGCGCCTCGACCACCGAGTTGCGCCCCGCGATCAGCTCGCTGATCTGCCGGTTCGCCTTGTACGGGACCTTGGGCCGGTTGCCCCGGCCGCCCTGGCCGCCGCCCTGCGTGCGCTTGGCCGCGGCCGCGGCGCGCTTGGCGGCCGGATGCTTGGTGCGCTCCGTCGCCTTCGGGGTCGGGCCCTTGCCCTCCAGGCTCTTGCGGCGCTGGCCGCCCGAGCCCATCTGCGCGCCCTTGCGCGAGGATCCCGCCTTGTTGCCGCGCCCGCCGAGGCCGCCGCCCTTACCGCCTGCCATGATGCGGGCCTTTCTGAAGAATGGTCACTACTACGTCTGTACGGTGCGCGGTCAGCTCAGCGACCAGCGCGGACCTGCCGGGGTGTCCTCGATCTGGACGCCGGCCGCGCCGAGCTGCGCGCGGATCTCGTCGGCCGCGGCGAAGTCCTTGCGGGCCCGCGCCGCCTGCCGCTGCTCGAGGGCGACCGCGACCAGCTTGCCCACGGTCTCCCGCAGGTCGGCCGCCGCTCCGCCGGAGGCCGCGTCGGCCCACGGCTCGGCCAGCGGGTCGAGTCCGAGCACGCCGAGCATCGCCCGGGTCTCGGCCAGCCGCAAGCCGGCCGCCTCCTTGTCGCCCGCGGCCAGCGCCACGTTGCCCGCGCGCACGGTGTTGTGCAGCACGGCCATCGCCTGCGGAACGCCCAGGTCGTCGTCCATGGCCTCGGCGAACTCGGCCGGGACCTCGGGGGACGGCTCGACCGGCCCGGCGAGCTCGATCGCCCGGGTGACGAACTGCTCGATCCGGCCGTACGCGACGGCCGCCTCCTCGATCGCCTCCTCCGAGTACTCGACCATCGAGCGGTAGTGCGGGGACGCGAGGTAGTAGCGCAGCACCACCGGACGGTGCCGCCGGGCCACCTCCTCGACGTTCATCGCGTTGCCGAGCGACTTGCCCATCTTCGCGTCCTTGACGGTCACCCAGGCGTTGTGCAGCCAGTAGCGGGCGAACTCGTCGCCGGCCGCCTTGGACTGGGCGATCTCGTTCTCGTGGTGCGGGAAGATCAGGTCGAGGCCGCCGCCGTGGATGTCGAAGGCCTCGCCGAGGTACTTGTGCGTCATGGCCGAGCACTCCAGGTGCCAGCCGGGACGGCCCGGACCCCAGGGGCTCTCCCAGAATGGCTCGCCGGGCTTGGCGCCCTTCCACAGCGTGAAGTCGCGCGGGTCCCGCTTGGCGTTCTTCGGGTCGGCGTCGTCCGCGCTCAGCATGTCGTCGAGCCGCTGGTTCGAGAGCGCGCCGTACTCCGGGAAGGAGCGCACGTCGAAGTAGACGTCGCCGTTCGCCGGGTACGCGTGGCCGCGCTCGATCAGCTCGGCGGTCATCGCGATCATCTCGGGGATGTGCCCGGTCGCGCGCGGCTCGACGGTCGGCGGACGGCAGCCGAGCAGCGTGTAGGCGTCGGTCGCCTCGCGCTCGTACCTGCTGGCCACCCGCCAGTACTCGACGCCCTGCTCCGCGGCCTTGCGCAGGATCTTGTCGTCGATGTCGGTGACGTTGCGGCAGTAGGTGACCTCGAATCCGCGGTACTCGAGCCAGCGCGTCAGCACGTCGAAGACCAGACCGAAGCGGATGTGCCCGACGTGGGGCGCGCCCTGGACAGTGAGCCCGCAGCCGTACACGGAGACCTTGCCCGGAACCAGGGGGGCGAAGTCGCGCACGCTGCGTGTGGCGGTGTCATGAAGGCGGAGAGTCACCCTCCAAGGTTACCGGGAGATCGCGACTGGAAGCTCCGGTCTTAGTTTCGTCGGCGACGGGTCAGGGGAGGGAGTACTGATTCCCGGCCGTGCGCACCGCCAGGCCGTCCTCCAGCAGGCTGCGCAGCGCCCGGCCGCGCTGGGCCTCGTCGTCCCACGCGGCGAAGAGCGTGTCCGCCTCGACCGGCGCGTGCGCGGCCCGGAGCACCGCGAGCAGCGCGCCGCGGCACTGCCGGTCGGTCCCCGCGTAGCTCTGGCCCTTGCGCGCGGGACCGGTGTGCTCGGGGCTGCCCGCCGCCCGCCAGGCGCACAACGAGGCGACCGGGCACCCGCCGCAGTTCGGGCTCTTCGCGGTGCAGATCAGCGCGCCGAGCTCCATCGAGGCGGCGGCCCACGCGGCGGCCCGCGCGGGCTCCTCGGGCAGCAGGCTCTCCGCGAGCGCGCGCTCGGCCGCGCTCACCGACGTCGCAGGGTACTGCTCCCCGGAGTACGCGCGGGCCAGCACCCGGCGCACGTTCGTGTCGAGCACCGCGTGCCGCCGCCCGTACGCGAAGGAGGCGACCGCCGCCGCGGTGTAGTCGCCGATGCCCGGCAGAGCCCTGAGTTGTTCGTACTCGGCCGGGACGATTCCGCCGTGCTGTCCGGCGATGGCCGTCGCCGCCGCGTGCAGTCGCAACGCGCGGCGCGGATAGCCGAGCCTGCCCCACGCGCGCACGGCCTCGCCGCTCGGCTCCGCGGCCAGGTCGCCGGGCTTCGGCCAGCGCTCCAGCCAGGTCTGATACACCGGCAGGACCCGGCTGACCGGTGTCTGCTGCAGCATGAACTCGCTGACCAGCACGCCCCAGGCCCCCGCCTCGGGCCGCCGCCAGGGCAGGTCGCGCCGGTGCTCGGCGTACCACCCGACGGTGAGTTCGATGACGGACATGAGAATATTCTCCCATCATCGAAAACACACACTGAACATCCGGCGCAGTCTGTACCTCATGCCCTAAGGTGACGTCCCGTGGGAACCTTCCGTAACCCGGTCGGACCGCTGCCTGCTTCGGTCTACTGGCGGCGGCGCCTCGTCCTGCTCGGAATCCCGCTCTTCGTGATCGCCCTGGTCGCCTACGCCTGCACCGGCACCTCGGGCTCGCCCCAGAACACCGCCGGACCCGGAGCCGGGCACACCGCGAGCTCCAGCCCGACCGGCGTGATCACGCCGGGGGCCAGCGAGACCGCGTCGGGGCCGCCCGGAAACTCCTACCCGACCGGGCCCTCGAACTCGGGCAGCGCCGGGGCCGGCAGCGGCGGCACCGGTTCGGCCTCCGCCGGGGCGTCCGCCGGATCCAGCGCCGGGGCGAGCGCGGGGACCACCCAGGTGGCCTCCGGCGCCGCGGCCGGCTGCGCGCTCAGCCTGACGATCGCGCTGGACCAGACCTCGTCCTCGGGCACGGTGCAGTACGCGGCCGGGACCTACCCGACCTTCAAGATCACCGCGAGCGACAGCGGCTCGGCGAACTGCACGGTGGACGTGTCCGGCAAGGGCCTGGTCGTCAGCGTGATGCCGCTCGGCACGACCAAGCCGATCTGGAGCTCCGCGGTCTGCTCGAGCGCCAGCGACCTGCGGGTGCTCGGGCCGGGCGACGCGCAGACCTACCCGGTGGTGTGGAAGCGCTGGGAGACGCAGGGCACGACCTGCCCGGTCTCCAAGCTGCCGACGGTGCCGCAGGGGACGTACACGGTCAACGCCGAGGCCGACGGCATCACGACGAGCGCGGTCGAGTTCATCCTCAACTAGCGAAGGATGATCCTCCCTCAGACGTAGCGCTCCAGGATCGAGGACTCCGCCAGCCGGGACAGGCCCTCGCGCACGGTGCGCGCGCGGGTCTCGCCGACGCCCTCGACCGCCTGCAGGTCGGCGACCGAGGCGGCCAGCAGCTTCTGCAGTCCGCCGAAGTGGTCCACCAGGCGGTCGATCACCGTGCCGGGCAGCCGCGGCACCTTCGCCAGCAGCCGGTAGCCGCGCGGCGAGGCCGCGCCG
>DASTAE010000201.1:0-13563 GCA_035712985.1 Actinospica sp. | reverse complement strand
TCCTCGACCCGCGCACCCGGCAGGAGGCCTGAGCATGCGCGTGCTGAAGTCACCCAAGATCGCGGTCGGTCTCGGCCTGTTCGTCTTCTTCGCGCTGATGGCGATCATCGGCCCGTCGATAGCGCCCTATCCGGACCCGCTCAAGCTGGTCGGCACGCCCTGGCAGCACCCGAGCGGCCAGCACTGGCTCGGCACCACCCAGCAGGGTCAGGACGTCTACTCGCAGCTGCTGATCGGCGCCCGCCCGACCCTGGTGATCTCGCTGATCGCCGGGGCGATCGCGACCGTGCTCTCGGTGATCATCGGAGTGGCCGCGGGCTTCTTCGGCGGTATCGGCGACAACCTGCTCTCGATGCTGGCGAACGTCTTCCTGGTGCTGCCGGCGCTGCCGTTCCTGATCGTGATCAACAGCTACCTGCCGGCCGGCGGCAAGTCCAACTCGGTGCTGCTGGCGGCGATCATCAGCCTGACCGGCTGGGCCTGGGGCGCCCGGGTGCTGCGCGCGCAGACCCTCTCGATGCGCAAGCGGGACTTCGTGGACGCGGCGCGGATCAGCGGCGAGCGCTCCTGGCGGATCATCGTCTTCGAGATCGTGCCGAACCTGGTGCCGGTCATCGCCGCGTCCTTCCTGTTCACGACGCTCTACGCGATGGGCACGTACGTCGCCCTCACCTTCGTCGGCGCGGTGGACGTGAACGCGCCGTGGAGCTGGGGCTCGATGCTCTTCTGGGCGCAGGGCGACCAGGCGGCGGCGTCCGGCGCCTGGGTCTGGTTCGCGGCGCCCGGCGTGGCGGTCGCGCTGCTCGGCACCTCGCTGGCCCTGCTCAACTTCGGCATCGACGAGTTCATCAACCCCCGGCTGCGGGCCGCCGGGCTCACCCGCAAGGGGCTGCGCGCGGCGGGCATCACCCGCCGGCACACGCTCGGCCTGACCCCGGTCGTGCGCCCGGCCGCCGCGCCGGCCGTCGCGAGCCCGGCCGAGATCATCGAGGAGACGGTGTGAACGAGCCAGTGCTCGAAATCAGTGGGCTGAGCGTCGACTACGGTTTCGGTCCCGACGCGGTGCACGCGGTGGCCGACGCCTCGCTGACCCTGCGCCGCGGCGAGGTGCTCGGCCTGGCCGGCGAGTCCGGCTCCGGCAAGTCCACGCTGGCCTACGCGGTGACCCGGCTGCTGCGCGAGCCCGGCGTGATCACCGCGGGCTCCGCGGTCTTCCACGGCGGCGACGGCGCGCGGGACCTGTTCGACCTGGACGCCGAGCAGATCAGGGAGCTGCGCTGGTCGCAGATATCCGTGGTCTTCCAGAGCGCGATGAACTCGCTCAACCCGGTCTTCACGGTCGGCGCCCAGCTCACGGACGTGCTGCGGGCGCACGACAAGGAGCTCGGCCGGCGCGAGCGCAGGCAGCGGGCCGCGGAGCTGCTCGACATGGTCGGCATCACCGAGGACCGGCTGCGCAGCTATCCGCACGAGCTGTCCGGCGGTATGCGCCAGCGCGTGATGATCGCGATGGCCCTCGCCCTGGAACCCAGGGTCCTGATCATGGACGAGCCGACCACGGCGCTCGACGTGGTGACCCAGCGGGAGATCCTGCAGGAGCTCGGCGAGCTGCGCGAGCGGCTCGGCTTCGCGGTCCTGTTCATCACGCACGACCTGTCGCTGCTGGTCGAGCTCGCGGACACGATCGCGGTGATGTACGCCGGACGGATCGTCGAGCACGCTCCGGCCGAGACGCTGTTCCACAACCCGCGGCATCCGTACACCGAGGGCCTGCTCAACTCCTTCCCCGGCCTGCACGGCGAGCGCACGACCATGACCGGCATCCCCGGTTCGCCGCCCGACCTGCGGAACCTGCCCTCCGGCTGCGCCTTCCACCCGCGTTGCGGCTACGCGATGGACTCCTGTTCGACGCAGTCCCCCGCGCTGCTGCCGATCCACTGGGAGCCGGCCGAGCCGCGGCTGGCCTCGTGCCTGCTGCACACGGACGGGTTCCAGGCCCCCGATTCGCTGAAGAAGACCACGCTGCGGGCCGAAGAGATCGGGAGCGCGCTGTGACCGACACGAACGAAGCCGTCGAGGCGCCGGTCCTGGAGGGCCGCGGGCTGGTCAAGCACTTCCCGGTGCGCAGCGGCTGGTCGCTGCGCGGCGCGAAGGTGCACGCGGTCGAGGACGTGACCGTGGCGCTGCGCCGCGGCACCGTCACCGCCGTGGTCGGCGAGTCCGGCTCCGGCAAGTCCACGCTGGCCCGGCTGCTGGCCCGGCGCACGCCGCTGACCGGCGGCGAGCTGCTCTGGGAGGGCGGCGCCAATCCCCCGTCGGGGCGCGGCTACGCGAGCGAGGTGCAGCTCGTGCTGCAGGACCCGTTCGCCTCGCTCAACCCCGTGCACGGGCTGCGCTACATCCTCGGCCGGCCGCTGAAGATCCACGGCACCGGGGAGGGCGCGTCCACCGACGAGGCCATCAAGGCCCTGCTGGAGCGCGTCTCGCTGACGCCCTCGGACCAGTTCATCGAGAAGATGCCGCACGAGCTGTCCGGCGGCCAGCGCCAGCGCGTCGCGATCGCCCGCGCGCTGGCCGTGCGGCCCAAGGTGCTGCTGGCGGACGAGCCGGTGTCCATGCTCGACGTCTCCATCCGGCTCGGCGTGCTCAACCTCCTGGCCGATCTCCGGGATCGGGAGCGTCTGGCGATCCTGTACGTCACCCACGACCTCGCCTCCGCGCGCTACCTCGCCGACACGATCACGGTGATGTACGCGGGCCGCGTGGTCGAGTCCGGGCCCGCCGTGACGGTCGCCGATTCACCACAGCACCCTTATACCCAACTCCTGCTTTCGGCCGTGCCGGACCCTGATCGGGACGGCGCGCCGAGGCTGGCCGGGGCGGGCTCACCGCCGAGCCTGATCCACCCCCCGGCGGGCTGCCGGTTCCACCCCCGCTGCCCCTTCGCGATGGCGAAGTGCAAGGTGGAGACCCCTCCGGCGCTACCCGTCGGGGACGGCCACACCAGCTCCTGCTGGCTGCACGAGAGCACAGAGAACGCCCAAGCGTCCCCCGCCGCTGGTACGGCGGGGGCAGCCTGAACAACATTATTGAGTTGACATCAACACACAGAGGAGTGCGCGGGATGTCACGAAGAATCATAGCCGGGGTGGCCGTGCTCGGCGCCTTGAGCCTGGGGCTCGCGGCCTGCGGGAGCAGCCCGAAGCCGAATAACAGCGGGAGCGCGTCGACCACGCTGACGCTGGAGACGAACCCGATCGGCGACTACACCGACAACTTCAACCCCTTCGTCTCCACCAGCACCGGGGACACGGAGAACACCACAGGACTCGTCTACGAGCCGCTGCTGCAGTGGAACATCACCGCGGCCAACAGCTACACCCCGTGGCTCGCGGACTCCTACAGCTGGAACGCGACCGGCACCTCGATCTCGTTCAAGGTCCACGGCAACGTGAAGTGGAGCGACGGCAAGGACTTCACGGCCCAGGACGTCGCGTACACCTTCCAGCTGATGCAGCAGAACAAGGCCCTGAACACCTACGGCCTGCCCATCACCGGCGCCACGGCCAGCGGCGACACGGCCACGATCACCTTCAGCCAGGCCGAGTACTCGAACCTGTACGCGATCTCCGGCGAGGTCTTCATCGTCCCGCAGCACGTCTGGTCGGGGCAGTCCGACCCGGCGCACTGGACCGACCCGAGCCCCGTCGGCACCGGACCGTTCACCCTGGACCGCTTCGCGCCGCAGGGCTACACGCTCAAGGCGAACGCGAGCTACTGGCAGGGCGCTCCGAAGGTCAAGGAGATCAGCGTCCCGGCGTACTCCTCGAACACCACGGCCAACCAGGCCCTGGAGAACGGGCAGATCGACTGGGCCGGCAACAACGTCTCCAACATCCAGACGACGTACGTCAACAAGGACCCCGCGCACAACCACTACTGGTTCCCGGCGACCAACACCGTGATCATGGTCTACAACACGCAGACCGCGCCGTTCAACGACGTGGCCGTGCGCAAGGCCGTGAGCGACGCCATCAACCGCACCCAGCTCTCGCAGGTGGGTGAGGAGGGCTACGAGCCGGTGGCCACCACGGACAGCGGCCTGCTGCTGCCGAACTTCACCAGCCAGGTGCCGAGCAACCTGCAGAACGACATCAAGCCGACCTCGGACGCCGCGTCCGTCGCCTCCGTGATGCAGGCCGCGGGCTACGCCAAGGACGGCTCGGGCGTCTGGGCCAAGGGCGGCAAGCAGGTCAGCTTCACGATCGAGGACCCGAGCTCGTACACCGACTACTACGAGGACGCCAACCTCATCAAGTCGCAGCTCGGCCCGCTGGGCTTCAACGTCTCGGTCAACGGCACGACCCCGGACAAGTGGGCCTCCGACCTGGCCTCCGGCAACTTCCAGGCCGCGATCCACTGGGGCGCCGGCGGCCCGACCGCGTACACCCAGTACGACTCCTGGCTCGACTACACCGCCTCGGCGCCGATCGGCCAGACCGCGAACGGCGACCTGGGCCGCTACAACAGCCCGACCGTGCAGGCCGCGCTGAAGGACTGGGCCTCGACCAACAGCCAGGCCGAGATCACCAAGGACCTCGGCATCGTGGCCAACGCCATGGCGACCGACGTCCCGGACGCCGTGCTGCTCTACGGCGCGGGCTGGAACGAGTACAGCACCAAGCACTTCACCGGCTGGCCGACGTCCTCGAACTCGTACAACGACCCGAGGCCGAACGACCCGTTCCTCGAAGTGACGATCCTGCACCTCACCCCGGTCTCCTGAACCTCCGGAGCCATCGAGTAACCGCGCCCGGCCCGTCCGTCGCCCGCACCCGCCTGTCGGGCGGCGGGCGGGCCGCGCGCCCATTTACCCCTGTGTAAGGAGCCGAGGGTGGAAGAGCTGTCCCTGACGGAGAAGATCGGCCTGCTGACCGGCGCGGACGCGTTCACGCTGCCCGCGCTGCCGCGGATCGGGCTGCGCGGCCTGCGCACCTCGGACGGACCCGCGGGCGTGCGCGGGACGAACATGGACCCCGAGGACCGGTCCACCAGCTTCCCCGCCCCGATCGCGCTGGCCGCGACCTGGGACCCGGCCCTGGTCGAGCGGGTGACGGCGCAGCTGGGCATCGAGTCGCGGGCCAAGGGCATCGACGTGCTGCTCGCCCCGACCGTGAACCTGGCCCGCACGCCCTACGGCGGCCGGGGCTTCGAGTGCTTCGGCGAGGACCCGGTGCTCGCGGCGCGGATCGCGGCGGCCTACGTGCGCGGCGTGCAGGGCGAGGGCGTCGCGACGACCGTGAAGCACTTCGTGGGCAACGACTCCGAGGTCGAGCGCTGGACCGTGGACGTCCAGGCGGACGAGGCGACGCTGCGCGAGGTCTACCTCGTCCCCTTCGAGGCCTGCGTCACCGATGCCGACGCCGCCGCCGTGATGGCGGGCTACAACAAGGTCAACGGCCTGTCGATGACCGAGCACGAGGAGCTGATCGCCGGGATCCTGAAGCAGGAGTGGGGCTTCCAGGGCGCCGTGTTCTCCGACTGGTCCGCGGCGCGGTCGACCGTGGAGACGGCGCTGGCCGGCCTTGATCTGGTGATGCCTGGTCCGGACGGGCCGTGGGGCCAGGCGTTGGTGGACGCGGTGAAGGCGGGCCTGGTGCCCGAGGAGCTGATCGACGACAAGGTCGCCCGGCTGCTGCGGATGGCCGAGCTCTGCGGAGCCCTCGGCGCGCCCGGCGATCCGGCCCCGGCGCTGACCGTGCACAAGGGCCCGCACGCGGACCGCGCCGTGGTCCGCGGCGCGGCGGCCCGCTCCTTCACCCTGCTGCGCAACGTGAGCTCGGCCCTGCCGCTGCCCACCGACATCAGGGAGCTGGCGCTGATCGGCCCCAACGCGGTGCACCCGGTGTACCAGGGCGGCGGTAGCGCGGAGGTCGGCCCGGCGGTCATCGTCAGCCCGCTCGAGGGCCTGCGCACGGCCCTGGGCGAGGACGTGAACATCACCCTCGCGGAGGGCTGCGCCCACAGCTACCGCACCTCGGGCCCCGACCCCGAGTCGACCGAGGACCCGCTGCACGGCGGCCCCGGCGCGCGGCTGGACGTCTACGACTCCGCCGACGGGCTCGTCTACTCGGGCATCCGCCCGAACTCCGAGCTGACCTTCTGGGACCCGCTGCCCGCCGGCGTCGCGCAGAGCGCCGCGAAGCTGGTCCTCAGCACGATCTACACGGTCCCGGCCGACGGCGGCTACCGCTTCGCCGTCGCGGGGGTCGGGGAGCTGCGCCTGGAGATCGACGGGGAGACGGCCGCCGAGGCCATCGCGCCGCCGCCGAACGACCCGATGGAGGTGTTCTCCCAGCCCTTCGAGTCCGGCTGCGAGCGCGACCTGCGCGCCGGCGATCGGGTCAGGCTGACGGCGACCGGCCGGCCGGGCGACTACGAGCCCGGATTCGTCCGCTTCCGCCTTGCCGCCCAGCGCATCCGCACCGCGCCGGAGCTGATGGGCGAGGCGCTCGCGGCGGCCGGCGAGGCGGACGCCGTGGTCCTCGTGGTCGGACCGGCGCCGGGCGAGGAGAGCGAGGGCTACGACCGGACCACGCTCGCGCTGCCCGGCCGCCAGGACGCGCTGATCGAGGAGGTCGCGGCCGTCTGCCCGCGCACGATCGTCGTCGTCAACAGCGGCATGCCGGTGCTGATGCCGTGGGCCGAGCGGGTGAGCGCGATCATCCAGGTCTGGTTCCCGGGGCAGGAGTTCGGCCACGCGCTCGCCGACGTGCTGACCGGCGCCCAGGAGCCGACCGGCCGGCTGCCGGTCAGCATCCCGCGCACCGAGCCGCTCGTGCCGGTGGGCATCGCGAAGCCGCAGGACGGGGCGCTGCGGTACGCGGAGGGCCTGAGCGTCGGCTACCGGGCGTACGCGCGGACCGGCATCGATCCGCGCTATCCCTTCGGCCACGGCCTCGGCTACACGGAGTGGGAGTACGAGGAGGTCCAACTCCCGGTCGGCCCCATGCACGCGGGCGCCGACGTGGAGATCGGCGTCACCGTCCGCAACGTCGGCGAGCGCCCCGGCACCGAGACCGTGCAGGTCTACCTGACCAGGCCCATCGATGGCGTCAGCGCCCTCGCCGCCTTCGGCCAGGCCGTCGCGGAACCCGGCGAGCGCACCCGCGTCCGCCTCACCCTCCCCGCCCGCGCCTTCGCCCACTGGGACAGCGCGGAGCACGCCTGGGCCCAGCCCGGCGGCACTTTCGTCGTCAAGGTCGGCCCCTCCTCGCGTGAACTCCCGCTGCGGGGGGAACTGCTCGTGGGGTGAGCGGAAAACCCCCTGCGTCCTGGCGACGGGCTCAATTAGGCTCCGCCGGTATGGAGGACAACGATCAGCGGGTTCCGGACCCGCGCGAACTCGTCGCCGTGCTCGCCGACACCGCGAAGCTGCGGGTCTTCTCGGCCCTGGTGCTCGCCGACCCGCCCGAGGGGCTGACGGAAGGTCAGCTGGGCGCGGCGGCGGGCATCGGCGCTTCGGAGGTCCGTCGCGCGCTGGCCAACCTGACGGCGGTCGGGCTGGCCCGGCGGGTGGGCGAGGAGGGCTACGCGGCGTCCCCGGAGACCTTCCGGCGGACGCTCAGCGAGCTCAGCAGGCAGCGCGACGAGGCGGCCGCCAAGGCCTTCTCGACCACGGACCCGGCCCGGCTGTCCGTGCTGCTCAACTGCTTCCAGAACGGCAGGCTCGTCTACCTGCCGGAGAAGTTCGCCAAACGGCAGATCGTGCTCGAGGAGATCGCCCAGGCCTTCGAGCCCGGCACCCGCTACGCCGAGGCCGAGGTCAACATGGTGCTGCGCGACCTCTACCCGGACTACGCCGCGCTTCGCCGCTACCTTATCGATTCGGCGTTCCTTTCCCGTGAGGACGGCTTCTATTGGCGCAGCGGCGGTACCGTGCACGTTTGAACCGAATGATCGAGTCATACGTTGTTGCACGTTGAACCGTGAGTCGATACACCAAATGAGGAAGCGCCCAAGATGCCGTACACCGTGTTCGGACTGCCCACGCACGTTTTGATCATCCACGCGACGGTGGTCGGCATTCCGTTGGCCTGCTTACTCACCCTGGCCATCGCGATCCGCCCGGCGTGGCGGCGCAGGTTCGGCTGGTGGGTGGCGGCGCTCGCCGTGGTCATGGTGCCGGTCACGTACGCCACGAAGCTCGCGGGCGACCAGCTCTACAACCACAACACGTACCTGCAGGCCGTCGCGGCGCAGCACAAGTCCCTGGGCAACACGCTGGTCTGGTTCGTCGCCGCGGTGGCCGTCCTCGCGCTGGCGCTCGTGCTGGCCGAGAAGCGCGGCTTCGCGGACCACCACGCGGCCATGGTGGTGATCGCCGCGCTCGCCATCGGCGCCAGCGCCATCTGCATGGTGCGCGTCGTCCAGGTCGGCGACTCCGGCGCGCGGGCCGCGTGGGGCGGCGTCGTGCAGAGCTCGACGCACAAGTAAGCGCCGGAGCACGCGCCGGGCGACCGACAGGCCCCTGCGACGCCGAGAGCCCCTGCACCCGCGGTGGATCGGGTGGGGGGCTCTTCGACGTTCGGGGAAAGGATGGATCGCGCTAGGCGACGACGCCCTCGACCGTGACCGGACCGTCCGGCCACCGGCGCAGGGCGACGCGGTCGCCCGGCTTGGGCCACAGGCGTCCGGCGGAGCGGGCGCGGGTGGCGGCGAGGAGCAGCGTGGCGCAGTAGGTGGCCGCGGTGGCGCCGAGTTCGGTCAGCACCAGGGCGCCGACCGGATCGCAGGTCATTATGCGGCCGGGCAGCAGTCCCGGCGCGAGGCGGGCGAGCTCGGCGATCTCCGGCTCGGTCCAGCCGAGTCCGTCGTCCATCGGCTCGGGCGTCTCGGCGGCCTCGGCGGCGGTCAACCGCCGCGGCCGGGAACGGGACGGCCGGCAGGGAGGCACAGGGGTAGGCGCTGGGCCTGCCGCGGAAATCGCCTGTGCCGACATGGATGCCTCCGTGGTACTGATTCGCTGGGGAGCGGGTTCTGGTTGTCAAATATCCGCTCATGGGCTGAGCGTACGGTTTGTCTCACTGAATCGAAGATTCTAGGGGGCCGGGTCCGCCCTGTCGCTGAATTTTTCCCCGAGCGGGGTCCGTTCGGCCAGCCCATGCGCGCCACCAGGCCCGCCGTACCCCGAACGGTGCGAAGAAAACGGGCGAGTGGCGACGAAAGGGCGATAGAGCGGTAACGATCCGGCAAAGCGGCCATCACCCTGCGCGGCCATACGGTCACTCGGAGCGTAAGGTGTCGCGGTATTCGGCCGAGCGGCGTCCCCGCCCCCTTCGGCCTCTACCCTGTCTGGAGCAGTGGCGCGATGGTGTCCCACAAACGGACGAAAGGCTTGACCAGGCCGAACGCGACACGCGGCGCGCGCGGCGTGTGCACAGTCACCTCGGGGGCCGCGGTGGTGGGGGCGGTCGCCGGGGTGTGCGTCCCGACGACGGCCCACGCCGTGAGCGTGGAATCCGTCACAGCGGAGGTGCAGAGCCTGCGCGCGCAGTCGGAGACCGCCACGCAGCGGTACGACGCGGCGACGCAGCAGATGGCGCTGCTGCAGCAGAAGGTCGACGCGATCCAGGCGGAGAGCTCGACGATTCAGCAGCAGGTGAACAAGTACTACGCATCCCTCGGCCAGTTGGCGGAATCGCAGTACCGCGGCAGCGGCGTGGATCCGACCCTGCAGTTGATGTTCGCGCAGCAGCCCGACGAGTTCCTGCAGCGCGCGGCGAGCCTGCAGGCGCTCGGCCGTGGCGAGTCCGTGGGCCTGCGGACGGTTCTGCAGCAGCAGCAGGAGCTCACCCAGTTCCAGGCGCAGGCCGCGCAGGCGATGCAGCAGCAGGCCGCCGAGGAGTCGCGGGCGGCGGCGGCCCGCGCGCAGATCCTGGCCGAGGAGCAGCAGGCGCAGGCGCTGCTGGACCAGCTGACGTCGGCCCAGCAGTTCCTGCTGGACTACTCGGGCGTGACCCCGCAGGAGATCGCGGCGCTGCCGATGCCGACCGGGCGCGCGGCGACGGCGATCGACTTCGTCGAGTCGAAGCTCGGCCTCTGGTACGAGTGGGGCGGCACCGGGGACCCGAGCTACGACTGCTCGGGGCTCGTGCAGGCGGCGTGGGCGGCGGCGGGCATCCAGCTGCCGCGGGTGACGTGGGATCAGATCAACGCGGGCCAGGCGGTGCAGCCGGAGCTCTCAGCTCTGCAGCCCGGTGACCTGATCTTCTACCTCGACGGCGCGCACGTGGCCATGTACGTGGGAAACGGCCTGGTCATCCACGCGCCGACCACCGGCCAGCGGATCCAGTACGGCGCGTGGAACATGATGCCGATCACCGCGGTCAGGCGAATCCTTCCCACCACGGCGCTCGGAGGCTAAGAAGTCGTCGAGGGGCCTGGCCCGCTGTCGGCGGGGCACAGTAGCATCACAGCGAGAGACTAAACCTCCGATGAATCGAGGGGATCGAGCCGCGATGCCGAGGATCGCCCTGTTCGTCACGTGCGTCAACGACGTGGCCTTTCCGAATACCGGGATCGCCGCGGTCCGGGTGCTGGAGCGGCTCGGAGTCGAGGTCGACTTCCCCGAGGCGCAGACCTGCTGCGGCCAGATGCAGTACAACACCGGCTATCCGGCCGAGGCCAAGCCGCTCGCCGAGAAGTTCGCGCGCGATTTCCGGGGCTATGACGCGATCGTGGTGCCGTCCGGCTCCTGCGGGGCCTTCATCCGGGACGTGCATCCGAAGCTGCTCGGCAGCGCGGAGCCGCCGCCGGTCCACGAGCTGACCGAGTACCTGCTCGACGTCCTCGAGACCGAGGATGTGGGCGCCTTCTTCCCGCACAAGGTCGCTTATCATCCGACCTGTCACTCCTCACGGCTGCTCAAGCTGGGCGACCGGCCGACCCGGCTGCTGAGCCGGGTCGAGGGATTGGAGCTGGTCGAACTGCCGGGCGCGCAGGAGTGCTGCGGCTTCGGCGGGACCTTCTCGGTGAAGAACCCCGATGTCTCGGCCGCGATGGGCGCCGACAAGGTGGCGCACGCGGTCGAGAGCGGCGCCGAATACCTGATCGCCGCGGACAACTCCTGCCTGATGCACATCGGCGGCACCGCCCGCCGCGCCCAGGCCCCGATCAAGACCCTGCATCTCGCCGAAGTGCTGGCCGCCACCCAGGACACCCCCTACCAGGAGGCAGCCTCATGAGCGGCGGAACCTACCTCGGCATGCCCTCCTTCCCCGCCGCCGCCCGCATCGCGACGCGGGACACCCAGCTTCGCGCCAACCTGACCCGCGCCACCCACACGATCCGCGACAAGCGCGCCGCGGCCGTCACCGAGCTCGAGGACTGGCCGCAGCTCCGGGCCGCCGGCAAGGCGATCAAGGATCAGACACTGCGCCACCTGGACACCTACCTCCTGCAACTGGAGACAAGGGTCACCGAGGCAGGCGGCCACGTCCACTGGGCCCGCGACGCCGCCGAAGCCGACCGGATCGTCGCGGACCTGGTCAAGGCCACCGGGGAGACCGAGGTCGTCAAGGTCAAATCCATGGCCACCCAGGAGATCGGGCTCAACGAAGCACTCGCCGCGGAAGGAATCACCGCCTACGAGACCGACCTGGCCGAGCTGATCGTGCAACTCGGCGAGGACCGCCCCTCGCACATCCTCGTGCCCGCGATCCACCGAAACCGCAGCGAGATCCGGGACATCTTCACCGAGCACATGGCCGACTGGGGCCGCCCGGCGCCGGAGGGCTTGAGCGACACGCCCGCCGAACTGGCTGAAGCGGCCCGCCTGCACCTGCGCGAGAAGTTCCTGCGCGCCAAGGTCGCGATCTCCGGCGCCAACTTCATGATCGCCGAGACCGGCACCCTCGTCGTCCTGGAATCCGAGGGCAACGGCCGCATGTGCCTGACCCTGCCCGAGACCCTGATCTCCGTGGTCGGCATCGAGAAGATCATCCCGACCTTCGCCGACCTCGAGGTCTTCCTCCAACTCCTGCCCCGCTCCTCCACCGCCGAGCGGATGAACCCGTACACGACCACGTGGACCGGCACCACCGAGGGCGACGGCCCCAGCAGCTTCCACCTCGTCCTGCTCGACAACGGCCGCACCGACACCCTCGCCGACACCGTCGGCCGCCAGGCCCTGCGCTGCATCCGCTGCTCCGCCTGCCTGAACGTCTGCCCCGTCTATGAACGCGCCGGCGGCCACGCCTACGGCTCCGCCTACCCCGGCCCCATCGGCGCCATCCTCACCCCCCAACTACGCGGCACCGCGACCGAACTCGACGCCTCGCTCCCCTACGCCTCGTCCCTCTGCGGCGCCTGCTACGAGGTCTGCCCCGTCGCCATCGACATCCCCGAGGTCCTCGTCCACCTGCGCGCCCGCGTCACCGACACCGAACCCGGCCACCGCGCCGAACGCGCCGCCATGAAGGCCGCCACCTACGCGATGACCCACCCCACCGCCTACCGCCTGGCCGAGACCGCAGCCCTCGCCACCAGACGCATCCAGCCGACCGTCGCCCCCCTGGTGGCCAAAGCCTGGACCGACTCCAGAGACCTGCCCGAACTGCCGAAACAGACCTTCCGCCAGTGGTGGAAGGAGACCCACCGATGACCACGAACCCCGAAAACCCCACCGCCGGCGCCACGAACCCCGCAGACGCCGCCAGCGCCACGACCGCCCGCGAGGAGATCCTCGCCCGCATCCGCCGCGCCCTGGCCGACGTCCCCAAGGACGAACCGACGCATGCGCCACATTCCCCCCTCCGGGAGCAGGACAGCCGCACCGGGACCGGCGTCCCGGAAGACCACCGACCCACCGACCTGCCACGCGCCTATCTCCAGCAGCACGGCAGCCGCACTGAGGCCGAGCTCGTCGACCTGCTCGCCGAGAACCTCGCCGACTACCGGGCCCACGTCCACCACGCGAGCGAGAGTGAACTGCCGGACGCCGTCGCCCGGCTGCTGACCGAGCACGGCTCGACCAGCCTCGCCATCCCGAACGGGCTTCCCGACACCTGGCTGACCGCGCTCCCGACCGCCGTCACCCGCGTCCCGGACTCGCCCGACCTGAGCCCGCGCCGCCTCGACGAAGTCCACTCCGTGATCAGCGGCTGCGCCCTCGCCATCGCCGAGACCGGCACGATCGTGCTCGACGGTGGCCCGGGCCAAGGTCGTCGGATGCTCACGCTCGTCCCGGACCACCACATCTGCGTCGTACGCGTCCCCGACCAGGTCGTCGCCTCCGTCCCGCAGGCCTTCGCGCGCGGCACCCTGGACCCCGCGCGTCCGCAGACCTGGATCGCCGGCCCCTCGGCCACCAGCGACATCGAACTCGACCGCGTCGAGGGGGTGCACGGACCACGACGGCTCGACGTCATCCTCCTCGCCACCACCTAGCCGCCTCGCTCGCCGCCCAACCGCCTAACCGCCTCGCTCGCCGCCCAACCGCCCGACCGCCTAGCCGCCCCGCTCGCCGCCCAACCGCCCGACCGCCTAGCCGCCTCGCTCGCC
>DASTAE010000200.1:0-5859 GCA_035712985.1 Actinospica sp. | reverse complement strand
CCGCGGCTGTCGTAGCCGGTGACCTGCGGAGGTCGATCCGCGGGCCGCCGACGCACGCTGGACCGAGCGGAAGTCGGGCGCGCTTTATTTCTACTGTCGCGAAGCGGCGATCTTCCCAGCGCCGCAGGCCCGAACCCTACGGCTGGAAGCGGTAGCCCATTCCCGGTCCCGTCAGCAGCTGGCGGGGGTGGGAGGGCTCGGGTTCGAGCTTCTGGCGGAGCTTGGCGAGGTAGAACCTGAGGTAGTTGGTCTCCGACTCGTACGCGGGGCCCCAGACCTGCTGGAGCAACTGCTTGCCGGAGACGAGCCTGCCAGGGTTGCGGACGAGGACCTCGAGGACGGCCCACTCGGTCTTGGTCAGGTGGACGGCGTCCGCGGCGTCGGCGGGGGCGTCGGGGCGCCTGGTGACGGTCTTGGCGCTGAGGTCGACGCTGAAGTGGCCGATCAGGACGACGGGCTCGTCGGCTCCGGATTCGGACTCGGCGCGGCGTTGCAGGGCGCGCAGGCGGGCCATCAGCTCCTCCATCGAGAAGGGCTTGGTGACGTAGTCGTCGGCGCCGGCGTCCAGGGCGTCGACCTTGTCGGAGGCGTCGGCCCGGCCGGACAGCACCAGGATCGGCACCTTGGTCCAGCCGCGCAGGCCGGCGATCACCTCGGCGCCGTCCATGTCGGGCAGGCCCAGGTCGAGGATGACGAGGTCGGGCAGGTGGCGGGCCGCCGCCTCCAGGGCCGCCGCGCCGTCCGCCGCGACGACGACCTCGTAGCGGCGCGCCGACAGGTTGATCCGCAGGGCGCGGAGCAGCTGCGGCTCGTCGTCCACCACCAGTACCCGCATCATCGGGCGACCTCCTGAACTTCCGTGCCGGTGCTCGTGCCGGTACTCGAACCAGCGCTCGTGCCGGTGCTCGAATCATTCTCGCCGCCCGCCGAGCCCCGGCGCGGCGCGGCGGGCACGGAGAGCACCATGGTCACCCCTCCGCCGGGCGTGTCCTCGGGCACGAGGGTGCCGCCCATCACCTCGGCCAGTCCTCGCGACAGCGCGAGTCCTAGCCCGACGCCGCTGGTGTTGTCGCGGTCGCCGAGGCGTTGGAAGGGGCGGAACACGCTGTCCCAGTCCTCCTCGGGGATCCCGGGCCCGCGGTCGATCACCCGCACCTCGATCTGGTTGCCGAGCGCCGAGACGGTCACGCTGACCGGGGAGTCGGTGTGGGTCACGGCGTTGCCGATCAGGTTGGCCACGACGCGTTCCAGCAGCGGGCCGTCGACGAGGGCGTCGGGCAGGTCGGGCTCCGGGGGTTCGAGGTGCACCCGGCCGGAGGCCTCGGGTACGTCGTCGATCGCCCGCGGAACGATGTCCTCGATCGCGGCGGCCTCCAACCTCGGCTTGACCGCGCCGGCCTGCAGGCGCGACATGTCGAGCAGGTTCTCGACCAGGCGGGTGAGCCGGTCGAGGGACTCCTCGGCCGCCTCCAGCAGTTCCACCCGGTCCGCGTCGGAGACCTCGAGCTCGGGGTCGCGCAGGGTGCTGATGGACGCCTTCGCCGCGGCCAGCGGGGTGCGCAGGTCGTGCGAGACGGCGGCGAGCAGCGCGGTGCGCATCTTGTCGGCGGCGGCGAGGGTCTGCGCGGACGCGGCCTCGCGGGCCAGCCTGCGCCGCTCCATCGCGGCCGTGGCCTGGGCGGCGAAGGCGGCGAGGACGCGCTGGTCGGCGGCCGGGAGGGTGCGGCCGCGCAAGGCGAGGATCGCTCCGGGACCCGCGTCGATCACGGTGTCGGCGCCGCCCGGGGACAGCGCCGGGTCGACGCCGGTCGCGGCGACCAGGCTCCAGCGGCTGGGGTCGTCGATCTCGTCCGGCAGCCGCGGCGCCCCCGTGTCGGCACGCTGCAGCAGGCTCACGGCGGTCATCGAGAAGGTCTCGCGGAACCGCTCGAGCAGCGCGGAGATCGCCGAGTCGCCGCGCAGCACGGCCACCGCGAAGGCGTTGAGCGTCTCGGCCTCGGCGGACGCGTGCGCCGCGCTGCGGGTCTGCTTGATCGCCAGGTCCACGACGGACGCGACGGTCAGGCCGACGATGACGAACACGGCGAGGGCTATGGCGTTGTTCGCCTCGGCGATCGTGATCGAGTGGACCGGCGGAATGAAGTAGTAGTTGAGCAGCAGCGAGCTCCACAGCGCGGCCACGAGCGCGGAGAACATCCCGCCGAGCCGGGCGACGGCCACGGTGAGCGTGAGGTAGAGCAGGATGTCGCTGGCCACGTTGAGCTTGAGCGAGTGCCCGGTCGCGGTGAGGATCGCGGTCAGCAAGGGCGGCGCGAGGAGGCCCGCCGCGATGCCGCGCCAGCCTCCGCCGCTGCCCCAGGCCGCCTGCCGCAGCGGGTTCGGCGGCAGCCAGCCGCGCCGCCTGCGCGAGGGGTCCTCGTCGTGGGTGACCATGTGCACGTCGATGTCGCCGGACAGGATCGTGGTCGTCTCGCCGATCCCGCGGCCGGTCAGGAAGCGGTTGACCCGGCTGCGCCGCGAGGTGCCGAGCACGAGCTGCGTGGCGTTCTTGGCCTGCGCGAACTCGATCAGGGCGCGCGGCACGTCGTCGCCGATGATGGTGTGGTAGGTGCCGCCGAGCGTCTCGACCAGGTGCCGCTGCGCGGCCAGCGCGGTCGGGCTGGTGTCGCCGGCCAGGCCGTCGGAGCGCGCGATGTGCACGGCGAGCAGTTCGCCGCCCGAGGCGCGCGCGGCGATCCGGGCGGCGCGGCGGATCAGCGCCTCGCCGGAGCCGTCGCCGGGCAGCGCGACGACCACCCGCTCGCGCGCCTCCCAGACGCGGCCGATGCCGTGCTCCTCGCGGTAGCGCTGCAGCACCTCGTCGACCCGGTCGGCCACCCACAGCAGGGCGAGCTCGCGCAGCGCGGTGAGGTTGCCGACCCGGAAGTAGTTGCCGAGCGCGGCGTCGATCTTCTCGGCCGCGTAGACGTTGCCGTGCGCCAGGCGGCGGCGCAGCGACTCCGGGGACATGTCGATGAGCTCGATCTGATCGGCGGCGCGCACCACCTCGTCGGGCACGGTCTCGCGCTGCGGCACCCCCGTGATCCGCTGCACCACGTCGTTCAGCGACTCGAGGTGCTGGACGTTGACGGTGGTGATGACCTCGATGCCCGCGTCGAGCAGCTCCTGGACGTCCTGCCAGCGCTTCTCGTGCCGGCCGCCGGGGACGTTGGTGTGCGCGAGCTCGTCCACGAGCGCGACCTGCGGGTGGCGGGCGAGCACCGCGTCGAGGTCCATCTCCTCGAAGTCGATGCCGCGGTACTCGCGGGTCAGCCGCGGGACGGCCTCCAGCCCCTCGGTCAGCCGCGCGGTGTGCTCACGGCCGTGCGTCTCGACGAAGCCGATCACGACGTCGGCGCCGCGCTCGGCGCGCCGGTGCGCCTCTTCGAGCATCTTGAAGGTCTTGCCGACGCCCGGGGCGGCGCCGAGGTAGACCCTGAGCTTCCCGCGTTGACTCACAGGACGATTTTCCCATCCTTGTCAGGCGTTGGCTCCGTCCGCCGCAGATGGCGGCGGCGACGGACGGAGCGTTCTGGTCGTCGGGCGTCAGCTGCTCGACGCGGCGGTGTCGAACGCCGTCGTGCCGGTGTCGCTCGTCGGGTACCTCTGGTCGAGGGCGAGGTTCAGCGTCGTGGTGTTCACGCCGGGCTCGCCGAGGATGCCGATGTCGCGCCCGGTGGTGTTGGCCTTGATCAGGGCCTGCACCTGGGCGACGGTGATGCCGCGGGTCTGGGCGATCCGCGCGGCCTGCTGGTCGGCGTTCTCGGGCGAGATGTAGGGCTCCTCGTCCGAACCGGACTCGGTGACCGCGTCCGTGGCGACCTGGGAGGCCGTCACGGTGGTGCCGCCGACGGAGTCGAACGCGGCCATGTTCTTGCGCATCGCGGTGACCAGCGTGATGAGCGTGGCGCTGTTCGGACCGAGGTTGTTGCTGCCGGACGCGCTGTAGTTGCAGCCGTTGGCCAGCTGGATCGTGTACGTGCCGAGCGTCGGGTCCGAGGAGAAGGTCGGGCGCGGCTGGAAGTACGCGTTCAGCGGGTCGGCGTAGCCGGTCACGCCGTCCTTCTTGTTCAGCGCCGCCTCGCTCGAGGAGGGGCTGACGAAGGTCTGGCACAGCAGCTTGGAGCCGACGACCTGCCCCTTGCCGTTGGTGATCAGCGAGCCGTTCGCCTGGTTCTTGAAGGCGACCTGACCGATGCCGGTCAGCAGCAGCGGATAGGCGATGCCGCAGATGGCCGTGAACACGAGCATCGCGCGGACGGCGGCCAGGTGGCGCGCGACGGCGCCGGGAAGACGGGACATGTCAGTTCACCGACCCATTCCGGGGAGGTACTGGATCACCAGGTCGAGGGCCTTGATCCCGACGAACGGGACGATCAGGCCGCCGAAGCCGTAGATCCACAGGTTGCGCCTCAGCAGCGCCGACGCGGACGAGGGGGTGTAGCGCACGCCGCGCAGGGCCAGCGGGATGAGCGCCACGATGATCAGCGCGTTGAACACGATCGCCGAGGTGATCGCGGACTGCGGGCTGTGCAGGTGCAGGATGTTGAGCTTGGCGAGGCCGGGGAAGACGCCCGCGAACATCGCCGGGAGCATCGCGAAGTACTTCGCGACGTCGTTGGCGATGGAGAAGGTGGTCAGCGCCCCGCGGGTGATCAGCAACTGCTTGCCGATCTCCACGATCTCGATCAGCTTGGTCGGGTTGGAGTCGAGGTCCACCATGTTCCCGGCCTCCTTGGCGGCCGAGGTTCCGGTGTTCATCGCCACGCCGACGTCGGCCTGGGCGAGCGCCGGGGCGTCGTTGGTGCCGTCGCCGGTCATCGCGACCAGCTTGCCGCCCTCCTGCTCCTTCTTGATCAGGGCGAGCTTGTCCTCGGGGGTGGCCTCGGCGAGGAAGTCGTCCACGCCGGCCTCGGCGGCGATGGCGGCGGCCGTCAGCGGGTTGTCCCCCGTGATCATGACGGTCTTGATGCCCATCTTGCGCAGCTCGGCGAAGCGCTCCTTGATGCCGTCCTTGACGACGTCCTTGAGGTGGATCACGCCGAGGACCTGCGCGTCCGCGCCCTTGATCTGCGCGACGACGAGCGGGGTGCCGCCGGCGCCGGAGATCGAGTCGACGATCTCGCCGACCTTGGAGTCCACGTGGCCGCCGTTGTCGCGGACCCAGTCGCGCACGGCGTTGGCCGCGCCCTTGCGCACCTGGGTGCCGTCGGGCAGGTCGACGCCGGACATCCGGGTCTGCGCGGTGAACTCGATGAACACCGCGTCGTGCACCTCGCGGCCGCGCAGGCCGTACTTCTCCTTGGCCAGCACGACGATCGAGCGGCCCTCGGGGGTCTCGTCGGCGAGCGAGGACAGCTGCGCCGCGTCGGCCAGCGCCTCGATCTCGACGCCGTCGGCCGGGACGAACTCCGAGGCCTGACGGTTGCCGAGGGTGATGGTGCCGGTCTTGTCCAGCAGCAGGGTATTGACGTCTCCGGCGGCCTCGACGGCGCGTCCGGACATCGCCAGCACGTTGCGCTGCACGAGCCGGTCCATCCCCGCGATGCCGATCGCGCTCAGCAGCGCGCCGATGGTCGTCGGGATCAGGGCGACGGTCAGCGCCACCAGGATGACCAGCGACTGCGGGGCGCCCGCGTAGAACGCGAAGGGCTGCAGGGTGACGACGGCGAGCAGGAAGACGATGGTGAGCGAGGCCAGCAGCACGTTCAGCGCCAGCTCGTTCGGGGTCTTCTGCCGCGCGGCGCCCTCGACCAGGGCGATCATCCGGTCGATGAAGGTCTCGCCGGGCTTGGTGGTGATCTTGACGACGATCTCGTC
>DASTAE010000199.1:0-8973 GCA_035712985.1 Actinospica sp. | reverse complement strand
CCAGGCGCTCGAGGACAACGGCGCGCTGGAGTACACCACCATCGTCGCCGCCCCGGCCTCCGACCCGGCCGGCTTCAAGTACCTCGCCCCGTACACCGGCTCGGCCATCGGCCAGCACTGGATGTACGCCGGCAAGCACGTCCTGATCATCTTCGACGACCTGTCCAAGCAGGCCGAGGCGTACCGCGCCATGTCCCTGCTGCTGCGCCGCCCGCCGGGCCGCGAGGCCTACCCGGGTGACGTCTTCTACCTGCACTCGCGTCTGCTCGAGCGCTGCGCGAAGCTCTCGGACGACATGGGCGCCGGCTCGATGACCGGACTGCCGATCGTCGAGACCAAGGCGAACGACATCTCGGCGTTCATCCCGACCAACGTCATCTCGATCACCGACGGCCAGTGCTTCCTGGAGACGGACCTGTTCCTCTCCGGCGTGCGCCCCGCGGTCAACGTCGGTACCTCCGTCTCCCGAGTCGGCGGTTCGGCCCAGATCAAGGCGATGAAGACGGTCTCCGGATCGCTCCGTGTCGACCTGGCCCAGTTCCGCGACCTCGAGGCCTTCGCCGCGTTCGCCTCGGACCTGGACGACGCCTCGAAGGCGCAGCTGGCCCGCGGTCAGCGCATGGTCGAGCTGCTCAAGCAGGGCCAGTACTCGCCGTACCCGGTCGAGGACCAGGTCGTCTCGATCTGGTCGGGCACCTCCGGCGAGCTGGACGAGGTCCCGGTCGAGGACGTGCGCCGCTTCGAGACCGAGTTCCTGGCCTGGCTCAAGAGCTCCAAGGCCGAGATCCTCACCTCGATCGCGAGCACCCAGAAGGTCGGCGACGACACCGTCGAGCTGCTCAAGGGCGCCGTCAACGAGTTCAAGGACAGCTTCGAGAAGGCCGACGGCCAGCTGCTGCGCGGCGACGTCGCGGTCAAGCCGCTGGACAAGGCCGACGTGGCCCAGGAGACGATCACCCGGAACGTGAAGGCCTGAGCCCCATGTCCCGAGCGATCCGACAGTTGAGGAAGGAGGGCTGAGGCAGTGGGAGCCCAACTCCGTGTCTACCGGCGGCGCATCGCGTCCGTCTCCGCCACGAAGAAGATCACCCGCGCGCAGGAGCTGATCGCGACGGCGCGCATCGTCAAGGCGCAGCAGCGCGTGGCGGCGTCGACCCCGTACGCCAGGGAGATCACCCGGGCGGTGTCGGCGGTGGCCTCGCACTCCAACGCCAAGCACCCGCTGATCGGCGAGCGGCCCCGGCTGCTGCGCGCGGCGATCGTGCTGATCACCGCCGACCGCGGCTTCGCCGGCGCCTACAACAGCGCCGCGATCAAGCAGGGCGAGCAGCTCGCCGCGCTGCTGCGCGACGAGGGCAAGGAAGTCGTCCGGTACGTCATCGGCCGCAAGGGCGCGTCGTACTACAACTTCCGGGGTATCGAACTTGCGGGGACCTGGTCCGGATTCTCGGACAACCCGCAGTACGGTGACGCCGCCGAGATCGCGGACGCCGTGATCGCCGACTTCGAGAAGGGCGGCGAGGACGGCGGCGTGGACGAGCTGCACGTGGTGTCCACCGAGTTCGTCTCGATGCTGACGCAGAACGCGCAGGCGGCCCGGTTCCTGCCGCTGGAGATCGAGGAGTCGACCGAGCCCCCCGTGGGCGGCGTCTTCCCGCTCTACGAGTTCGAGCCGTCCCCGGCCGAGGTGCTCGACGCGCTGCTGCCGACCTACATCAAGGCGCGGCTGTACAACGCCCTGTTGCAGTCGGCGGCCTCGGAGCACGCCGCCCGGCGACGTGCGATGAAGTCGGCCACGGACAACGCGTCCGATCTGATCAAGCAGCTCACCCGTTTGGCGAACTCGGCGCGCCAGGCCGAGATCACCCAGGAAATCAGCGAGATCGTCGGTGGCGCGAACGCCCTCGCCGACGCGAACGCAGGGAGTGAATAACCCATGACGACCACGACCACGACCGGCGTCGGCCGCGTTGCGCGGATCATCGGTCCCGTTGTCGACGTGGAGTTCCCCGTCGACGCGATGCCGGAGATCTTCAACGCTCTGACGATCGACTACGACTTCATGGGTGAGACCCGTACGCTCACCCTCGAGGTCGCGCAGCACATCGGCGACAACATGATCCGCGCGATCGCGATGAAGCCGACCGACGGACTCGTCCGCGGCTCCGAGGTGAAGGACAGCGGCTCGCCGATCTCGGTGCCCGTCGGCGACATCACCAAGGGCCACGTCTTCGACGTGACCGGCAACGTGCTCAACCTCAAGGAAGGCGAGACCTTCGAGGTCACCGAGCGCTGGCCGATCCACCGCAAGGCGCCGAGCTTCGACCAGCTGGACTCGAAGACGGAGATGTTCACCACGGGCATCAAGGTCATCGACCTGCTGACCCCGTACGTCTCCGGCGGAAAGATCGGCCTGTTCGGCGGTGCCGGTGTCGGCAAGACCGTGCTGATCCAGGAGCTCATCTACCGCGTCGCCGAGAACTTCGGCGGTGTGTCGGTGTTCGCCGGTGTCGGCGAGCGCACCCGTGAGGGCAACGACCTGATCGCGGAGATGACCGAGACCGGCGTCATCGAGAAGACCGCGCTGGTCTACGGCCAGATGGACGAGCCCCCGGGCACCCGTCTGCGGGTCGCGCTGTCCGCGCTGACCATGGCGGAGTACTTCCGCGATGTGCAGAACCAGGACGTGCTGCTGTTCATCGACAACATCTTCCGCTTCACCCAGGCCGGCTCCGAGGTCTCCACGCTGCTCGGGCGCATGCCCTCCGCGGTGGGCTACCAGCCGACCCTGGCGGACGAGATGGGTGAGCTGCAGGAGCGGATCACCTCGACCCGTGGTCACTCGATCACCTCGGTCCAGGCGATCTACGTCCCCGCGGACGACATCACCGACCCGGCGCCGCACACCACCTTCGCGCACCTCGACGCGACCACGGTGCTCTCCCGGCCGATCACCCAGAAGGGCATCTACCCCGCGGTGGACCCCCTGGACTCGACCTCGCGCATCCTGGACCCGCGGTACATCGCGAAGGACCACTACGAGTGCGCCACCCGGGTCAAGGCGATCCTGCAGAAGTACAAGGACCTGCAGGACATCATCGCGATCCTGGGTATCGACGAGCTCTCGGAGGAGGACAAGCTCACGGTGCAGCGCGCGCGTCGCATCGAGCGCTTCCTGTCCCAGAACACCTTCGTGGCGAAGGTCTTCACCGGCCTCGACGGCTCCTTCGTGCCGCTGGACGAGACCATCGCGGCCTTCACCGCGATCGCCGACGGCAAGTACGACCACGTGCCGGAGCAGGCGTTCTTCATGTGCGGCGGCCTCGAGGACCTCGAGCGCAAGTACAAGGAACTGACCAAGTAGTCGGTCCCCGTCGTCCGGGCGCTCGCGGCCGCGGTCCCTCTGCGGACGGTGGTCGGGGGCGCCCGGCGGTTCGGATACACTCGCAAGAACTAGTCCCAAAGGGAGCCGCACCATGGCTGAACTCGACGTGGCGCTGGTCGCGGCCGACCGCGAGGTCTGGTCGGGCAAGGCGTCGCTGGTGATCGCGAAGACCGCGGACGGCGACGTCGGTGTCATGCCCGGCCACCAGCCGATCCTCTCGCTGCTCAAGCCCTCGGTGATCACCATCAAGACCGTCGTGGACGGGGCCGCGGGGGAGACCCTGAAGGCCGCGCTGCACGGCGGGTTCATCTCGGTCGCCGACAACCGCGTCTCGCTGCTCGGCGAGGCCGCCGAGCTCACCTCCGAGATCGACGCGGGCCGTGCCCAGGAGGCGCTGAACCGGGCCAGGGCCGGCGAGTTCGGCGCCGACTCCGAGGCCGCCGCCGTCCGTGCCGAGCTGCGGCTGCGCGCCGTCGGCCGCGGCGAATAGGCGGAGGCTGGAGTTGGCCACAGGCGCGGCGGGTCGGCGATGCTGACCGATCTCCTCGAGACGCTGGCCGCGCTGTGCCTGCTCGTCCTTTGCGCGATAGGCGCCCTGTTCCTGCGTCGGATCATGATCCGGCGAAGGGGCGGAACCTTCGACTGCAGCCTGCGTCTGACCCCCGCGCTGCCGGGGGCGACGCGGGCTGCTGCGCACATAACGGCCTCGCTGCCCTCCGGTGAGCCCCCGGAGCCGGACCCGGAGCCGGTCCGCGGCACCGGAACCCCCTTCACCGCCGCCGCCGTGCGCGACGGCCGCGGCTGGTCCTACGGCATCGCCCAGTACGGCGCCGACCGTGTCGACTGGTACCGCATCTTCTCCTACGCCTTCCGCCCCGCCGCGGTCCTGGGCCGCCGCGACCTCGAGGTCATCGGCCGCCGCGACCCCGAGGGCACCGAGGAACTGGCGCTCTTCCCCGGCTGGACGATCCTGGACTGCCGCCTTGGCTCCGGCTACGCCGAGCTGGCCCTGTCCGAGGACGCGCTCACCGGCTTCCTGTCCTGGCTCGAGGCGGCCCCGCCCGGACAGGACGTCTCGCGGGTCTCGTGAGTGGCGGGAGCAATCGCCGCTTCGCGACAGCGGAGACAAGCGGCGATTCTCCTAGTGCGAACCCTGCTCCCGCGACCCGCCCGGCACCCACAGCACGTCGCCGGTCTCCCGGTTGGCGTAGCGGGCCAGGATGAAGAGCAGGTCGGACAGACGGTTGAGGTACTTCGCGGTGAGCACGTTCATCGCGTCGCCGTGGGCGTCGATGGCGGCCCAGGCGGAGCGTTCGGCGCGGCGGGCCACGGTGCGGGCCACGTGGAGCAGGGCGCTGCCGGGGGTGCCGCTCGGGAGGATGAAGGAGCGGAGGTTCTCGAGGCTCTCGTTGTAGTGGTCGCAGTCGCGCTCGAGACGGTCGATGTCGGCCTGCTCGATGCGCAGCGGGGTCCACTCGGGGTTCTCGACGACCGGATTGCTGAGGTCGGCGCCCACGTCGAACAGCTCGTTCTGGATCCGGGTCAGGGTGGCGGAGACCTCGGGTTCCAACTGCCCGAGGGCGATCGCGACGCCGATGTGGGAGTTGGCCTCGTCGGTGTCGGCGTAGGCGATCAGCCGGGGGTCGGTCTTGGAGGTCTTGCTCATGTCGCCGAGCCGGGTCGTTCCGTCGTCCCCGGTGCGCGTGTAGATCCTGGTGAGGTTGACTGCCATGCCCTCGAGCTTAACCGCCGCTAGAGCCGATCGATCTCGCTGAAGTCGATCTCGACCGGGTACGGGAGCTCGAGGCTCGCGGTGCCCTCGTAGCGGCCGGCCGCCTCGTATTCGCGCTTCGCGTGGTCGACTAGCCTGGCCTGCTCAGACGCCGTCTGAAAAGCCGTCAGCTCATGATCGGCACAACGGGTGATCGTACGAGCGCTCGAATGGGCGAACTGTGCCGCATGGCGCGCGTTCGGTTACCCGCTAGTAGGCTGCGAGCCATGACTAACACTATCGCCGTGATCGGTGCCGGCCTGATGGGTTCCGGCATCGCCCAGGTTTCAGCGGCCGCCGGATACGAGGTGGTTCTGAGGGACGTGTCGGACGCCGCCACCGCGCGCGGTCTGGCCGGTATCACCGCCTCCTACGAGAAGTTCGTGAGCAAGGGCAAGCTGGAGGCCGCCGACGCGGAGGCCGCGCTGGCCCGGATCACCGTGACCACGGACCTGGGCGGGGTCTCGGGCGCCGACGTGGTCGTGGAGGCCGTGTTCGAGGACCTCGAGGTGAAGCAGGGCCTGTTCCGCGACCTCGACAAGCTCGCGAAGCCGGGCGCCGTGCTGGCGACCAACACCTCCGCGCTGCCGATCACCCAGATCGCGGCGGTGACCGAGCGGCCCGAGTCGGTCGTCGGCACCCACTTCTTCTCCCCGGTGCCGCTGATGGCGCTGTGCGAGCTGGTGCGCGGCTACAAGACCTCGGACGAGACGCTGGCCCGCGCCCGCGAGTTCGCCGAGAAGGTCGGCAAGACCTGCATCGTGGTGAACCGGGACGTGGCCGGCTTCGTCACCACCCGGCTGATCGCGGCGCTGGGCAACGAGGCGGTGCGGCTGCTGGAGTCCGGCGTCGCCACCGCCGAGGACATCGACGTGGCCTGCCGCCTCGGCTTCGGGCACGCGATGGGCCCGCTGGCCACGCTCGACCTGACCGGCGTGGACATCATGCGCAACGCCACGCGCAACATCTACAACGAGACGCACTCGGACCAGTTCGCGGTGCCCGAGCTGCTCAACCGCATGGTCGCGGCGGGGGACCTGGGGCGCAAGACCGGCCGCGGGTTCTACGACTACAGCTGAGGCGAACGGACTGCGCGCCCCTCGGTCGACTCGACCGAGGGGCGCGAGGCTGTGTTCCCGAGCTTGCGGGCTACTACGCCGCCGCGTCGACCGCCTGGCCGCGCAGCAGGCGCAGCGTGCCGTCGCGCTGCTCGAGCAGCATCCGGCGCAGGGCGGGCGGCACGATCTTCTCATCGGTCTCGGCGAGTACCGCGTCCACGCCGTCGACCACGGACTGATCCACCGTCAGGATCGGGTACAGGCCGCCGACGAGCATCTGCGCCATGTGCGGCGTCCGCTCGGCCCACAGCCGGGTCACGTCCGCGAAGTAGGCGCCGACGTACGGCTGCAGCAGCTCGCGCTGCTCGTTCTGCTTGAAGCCGGCGATGACCGCGAGCATCTCCTCGTTGGTGAGCTTGTCGCTCTCGGTCAGCGAGGCCCAAGCCTCCGCCTTCGCCTCGGCCGTCGGGACGGCCGCGCGGCAGGTGAGCGCGTGCCGCTTGCCGGCCGCGGTCGGGTCCTGCGCGAGCTCCGCGTCGATCTGCGCGTCCCCGGCGCGGCCCATCGCGACCAGCCGGGAGAGCAGCGCCCAGCGCAGATCCGCGTCCACGGTCAGGCCCTCGAGCTGCTCGGAGCCGTCCAACAGGCCCGCGAGCAGGTCGAGCTGACCGCTCGTCAGCGCGGAGGCGGAGAGCGCCTTGGCCCAGGACAGCTGGACGTCGCTGCCCGGCGCGGCGGCCAGCAGCTGCTCGTGCGCGAACCGCGCCCAGCGCTGGGCCAGCTCCGCGCGGTGCTCCGGCGCCGCGTAGAGCTCGATCGCGCTCTTGGCCTGCAGCTGCAGCGACTGCAGCACGCCGATGTCGGTCTCCTTGGCCGCGCCCGAGAGCACCAGCGCCACGTACGCGCTGGCCGGCAGCTCGCCGGTGCGCAGCGTGTCCCACATCGAGACCCAGGCCAGCGCGCGCGGCAGCGACTCGGTGAACTCGCCGATCGACTCGATCAGCGTCGCGACGGAGCGCTCGTCGAAGCGGATCTTCGCGTACGACAGGTCGTCGTCGTTGAGCACGACCACGTCGGGCTGCTTCACGCCGACGAGCTCGGGCACCTCGGTGCGCGGCCCGTCCACGTCCAGCTCGATCCGGCGCACGCGCGCCAGGCCCGCGTCGCCGTTCTCGTAGAGGCCGATCGCGATCCGGTGCGGACGCAGCGTCGGGTAGTCGGCCGGAGCCTCCTGCAGCACCGCGAAGCCGGCGTAGCTCCCGTCCTGCGCCAGGGTGAACTCCGCGCGCAGCGTGTTCGGGCCGGCCGTCTCCAGCCAGGCCTTCGACCAGGCGGCCAGGTCCCGGCCGCTGGCCTCCTCGAGGGCGCCGAGCAGGTCGGACAGTCGGGTGTTGCCCCAGGCGTGCCGGCGGAAGTAGGTGCGCAGGCCCTGGAAGAAGGCCTCGTCGCCGACGTACGCCACGAGCTGCTTGAGCACCGAGGCGCCCTTGGCGTAGGTGATGCCGTCGAAGTTCACGTACACGGCCTCGAGATCGGGGATCTCGGCCACGATCGGGTGCGTTGAGGGCAGCTGGTCCTGCGCGTAGGCCCAGGTCTTCTCACTGTTGGCGAACGTGGTCCAGGCGCCGCTCCAGCGCGTGGCGTCGGCCTGGCAGCGCACCGAGGCGTAGGTGGCGAAGGACTCGTTGAGCCACAGGTCGTTCCACCACTCCATGGTGACCAGGTCGCCGAACCACATGTGCGCGAGCTCGTGCAGGATCGTCTCGGCGCGGCGCTCGTAGGAGGCGTCGGTGACCTTGGACCGGAAGACGTAGAACTCCCGGAAGGTCACACAGCCCGCGTTCTCCATGGCGCCCGCGTTGTATTCGGGCACGAACAGCTGGTCGTACTTGGGGAACGGGTACGGCTGGTCGAACTTCGCCTCGAAGTAGTCGAAGCCCTTGAAGGTGACGTCGAAGATCTCGTCGGCGTCCATGAACTCCATCAGCGAGCGGCGCGCGGCGACCGCCATCGGGATCACGGTGCCGTTCGCCGAGGTGTAGTCCTTGCGCACGACGCCGTAGTCGCCGGCCACCAGCGCGGTGATGTAGGTCGAGATCCGCTGCGTCGGCGCGAAGCGCCAGACGGCCTTGTCCTCGCCGAGCGACTCGGGCTTCGGGGTGGGGGAGTTCGAGAACAGCTCCCAGGTCGCCGGCGCGGTCACGGTGAACTGGAAGGTGGCCTTGAGGTCGGGCTGCTCGAAGTCGGCGAAGACGCGGCGGGCGTCCGGCACCTCGAACTGCGTGTACAGGAACACGCCGCCGTCGACCGGGTCCACCATGCGGTGCAGGCCCTCGCCGGTGTGGCTGTACTGGCAGTCGGCCTTCACCACGAGCACGTTCGCGGCCTCGAGGCCGTCGAGGGCGATGCGCGAGTCCGCGAAGACGACGGCCGGGTCGAGCGACCGGCCGTTCAGGGTGATCTCGTGGATCGGGCCCTCGGTGACCAGGTCGGCGAAGGTGGCCGAACCCGGCTGCGCGGTGAAGGTGACGGTGCTGCTGGAGCTGAAGCTCTCGGAGCCGGCCGTGAGATCGAGCTCGACCTCGTAGGACGAAACCGAAATGAGGCGCGCGCGGTCAGCCGCCTCTTCACGGGTCAGATTGGTACCGGGCACTTTGCTGCACGGCTCCTTACTCGGACGGGTTGGTCTGGTCTCTTGCGTGCTGAAGATACTTGCATGGAATCCTACGGCCGTGGGTGGCGGGAATGGGCGGGGCCGC